>JASGMG010000013.1 GCA_030156575.1 Patescibacteria group bacterium
GTATCTAGGCTAGTTGGGTATGTACCATGTTCTGCATAGTACATAGCTAACTTCTTTGAAGCATTAGATAGATCTGATTGTACGGTAGCTATGTTAGCTTTACTGGTGATACCAGTATAGCTAACGAGAGTAATGGCTGCAAGGATTCCTATGATGACTATGACTATGAGGAGTTCGACTATGGTGAAGGCGGGACTAGTCTTATTATAATTTAGGTTCTTGTTATACATAATGTTTATTAATATCTAGAAGTTCCTTTTCTGAAGAAATTATAGCATAGACGTTTTAGGTTGGGCAATAGTAAAAAATTAAATTTCGTCATAAAGTTATTTTGCCAGATAAATAAGGCTGCAAAACTGACGGAATGTTTATTTTTCCATCCTCGGTTTGATTGTTTTCAATAATCGCAATCATAATTCGACCAAGAGCAAATGCTGTGGCGTCGTTAGTGTGAACTAATTCTAAATCACCCGAAGCACGGCGTACGCGAGTATTTAAACGTCGTGATTGATAATCTGTCATATAATCAGCCGTGTGGGTTTCACGATATTTGTCTTGACCAGGTAGCCAAGTTTCCATATCGATACCACGAGAATTTGGCTTGCCGATATCAAAAGTGCATTTTTGGATAACTCTATAAGGTAATTTTAACTGCGTTAATAAGTATTCTTGGATTGCAACAAATAACAAATGTTCGTTTAGACCATCATCGGCAGTTGTAAAACTCTCCATCTCGAGCTTGTCGAATTGGTGCATACGAAGGATACCCTCCATATCTTTACCGTATGTGCCAGCTTCACGACGAAAACTGGTAGCATACCCAAGATATCTAAATGGTAATTCACTTTCTTCGAAAATTTCACCAGAGTGCATACTGCCTAGCACATGTTCGGCACTTCCTTGCAACCATAAATCATCACCCTCAATCTTGTAACGGTCATCACGGGGCTCAAGACGGTCCATAGAGTCATACATCTGAGTGCGGAGCATTAATGGCGGTAAAATCGGTACAAAAGGAGTTAATTTAATATCTAGCCCACTGCTCTTGGCAATCTCAGCAATTTTTTCTTCACCACTAAGTGTATTTATAACAAATTGAACAATTGCCATCTGTAACTTTACTAGATCACCTTTAATATAAGCAAACCTACTACCAGTCACCTTTGCGGCACGTTCTTTATCTATCCAGCCACGATCCGATGCAATCTCGGCATGATTTCGAGGTTTAAAAGCAAATTTAGTGATATCACCGACTGTTTTTGCAACAACATTCTCATCTTCGGTTAGACCAACTGGAACGTCACTGGCAGCCATATTTGGGACTTTTTTAAGTAATTCAAGATAATTATCATTTACGACTTTAAGTTGTGGCTCAATAATTGACAACTGATCCTTTATTGCTTTCCCTTTGGCAATTAGCTCATCTGATGGCTTAGTCCCTTTTGTCTGAGAAACAATATCGTTGCGTTCTTCCCTGAGTTTGTCAACCTTAGATTGCAATTCTCGACGCTCATCATCTAATTTTATAAGCGAAGAAATTTTGATGTCATAACCTTTATTATGAGCATTAACCTCAACTGCTTTGGTATTACTACGAATAAAACGAATATCTAACATATAATTATTGTAACAGATATAAATTAGTTAACAATCTATACATAATAGTGTCACATTTAAGTTACTAGTGGTTACTCCGTCCGGAGTGCTTCAATTGGGTTAAGTTTAGCAGCTTTGCGAGCTGGCATTATCCCCGACACAACTGACACAAAAATCAATCCTACTACTACCATAGCAACGCTTGATGGCTCAAATATAATTAAATTTACGTCACCAATATTTAAAGCTTTACTGATTGCTGGATTAGCAATTGTTCCCCCAACAACAGCTAGCACACTTCCGATTGATCCACCCAAGAAACCAACCCAAGCTGCCTCAAGCTTAAACAATCTACCAACGTCACGACGTCGCATGCCCAAAGCCTTCATTAATCCAATTTGCTGAGTTCGTTCAAGCACGCTGATATATTGAGTGTTTATAATTCCAAACACTGATGTCAGAACCGCTAATGCACCAAAACCAATTAAAATCGCTTGTAAGACATCAATAAATTGAAATATAAAGCCCATTAAATCTTCGGCTGTTTTAGCCTCATAGCCAGCTTCGTTAAGGTTATTTTTAACAGTCTCAGTACTTACACCATCTTCTACCATAGCAGACGCACTCAAATAGGTTCCATAAGTTGATGTCCCCTGTAAATTGTAGTCATTAATAATTTTCATATTACTACTAGCCATTTGTAACGCAGTACCACCATTAATTGCAACTGTCGGCTTTTTATTAACACCTACAATTGTATATTCAAAAGCTTTTATTTCTGGATTTAATGGATTAGAAGAACCTTTTTCTATATAAATCTGAATTTTTTGTCCAATGGCATCCGAAGCATTCTCAAAACCAAGAGCTTCACGATATTCATCAGGTATAATTATACTTTCATTCTCTATGCCATCCGCATTACCAGCTACATATTCGAGTTTAACTTCACTATGAAACAGTTCAACGCTCGCCTGATATTTATCTTGCCCCTCACGAGTCACATATTTAGGAGAAACCGTAAGGTATGGCGTAACTGATTTTACTCCATTCACTTCAGATATTTTATCAATATCAGACTGATTTAATAAAACCATTTCGTAACCACCGTAATTAGCAATTTGCGTATCAGTATATTTCTTAGGCTTAGATGAATCAGAAGAATCATCTTGCTTTATCGAAATATTATACAGTGCGCTTTCATTTGTATTACTACTAATAATATCGGAAGTATATTGTCTTCCACCAGCACCAACTGCCAGACTCAAAACAATAGTAAAAGCGCCTACGCCAATTGCGAGACTAGTTAATAGCGTTCGGGCCTTAGCATGTTTTAAACTTCGCCCAGCGCGAATTGTAATATCCCTTATTCTCATTTATTTAACTCCTTCGATTGACTCAACTTTACCATCTTTAATGTGAATTTGTATATCACATCGTTTAGCTAAATCAGGATCATGTGTAACGATAATTAATGTAACATCGTTATCTTTATTATACCCAAACAATAAATCCTCGACCACTTCACCCGTAGCACTATCAAGATTACCAGTTGGTTCATCAGCAAATAGAATCCTCGGGTTGCTTACGATCGCCCTAGCAACCGCTAGACGTTGTTTTTGACCACCAGACAAATCGCGAGCTCTTGATTTTTTCTTATCAAGTAATTCAACAGCCGATAATGCGTCTTCAATTCTCTTTTTACGACGGTTAGTAGCTGTGCCAGATATTTCTAAAGGTAAACTAACATTGTCATAACAACTTTCATTTGCCTGAACGAAGAAACTCTGAAAAATAAAACTAATAGTTTTTGAACGAAATTTATCAATAGCTTTCTGGTTTAGAGCTAATATATTCTTGCCGTCAATTATAATTTCACCTTTTTCTGGTTTATCAAGACCGCTTATTGCATGCATTAAAGTCGATTTACCACTACCCGATTTACCTAAAATAGCGACACTCGCTCCATCTGGTATTGTAAAACTCACGTTATCTAAGGCTACAAATGTATTGTCTTTCTTACCATAAGTTTTCGTCACATTTTTAACTTCAATCATAATTTCCTCTTTCCTATTCATTATATCATTTATTCTGTTCTTAGTGCTTCAATTGGGTTAAGTTTTGCAGCTTTCCTAGATGGAAAATATCCAGCGGCAATTGCGATAGCCATCATTATTATAATCAGCATTATGCTAGTTATTGGATTAAAAACTAATAATCTAACACCTCTTTCGAGATGAAGCTTTTCAGCAATTAATGGATTAGCGAATCCAACTAAAAACGCCAAGATCGTACCCGACATTCCACCAAGAAAACCAACCCAAGCTGCTTCATATCTAAATAAACGCGCAATATCTTTTTTTCTTGCCCCAAGTGCTTTCATTAACCCAATTTGTTGAGTTCGTTCAAGCACACTAATATATTGTGTATTAATTATGCCAAATATAGACGCAAGTATGGCCAAAGCTCCAAAAGCTACCATCCCCCATTGAGCGATATTTACCATTTGTAATAACGTTTCTCTTGTATCTTGAAGCGAATAAACATCATAACCTTTGTCGGCAATAGCCGCTTGAACAGTTTTTATATCAGTACCACTTTTCAGCTCAACTACTACCCCATTATATTGATCATTCACATTATTATATATTTGATAATCGTAGAGCTCTTTTCCATCATCAATTGATATATAAAGACCTGGTTGATAATACAAAGTCGCATCAGTGCTATGATCAACTGCAATGATCTTAAGGGTTTTATTAATTGATTCATCCAAGTATTTACCATTTGCATCAATTTTAGGCATATTAATTGTAAGCGTTTGACCAATTGCACTTTCCGCGTCTGTAAAGCCAAACGACGATAATAATTCTTCTGATATAGATATTCCACCAACAGGAACTTTATTATCTTCTAGAGAACCAGCCGCAAGCTTCATTTCCGTGCGATCAACTTTTATATTAACTGGTGCAATGTATTTTTTAAAATTACCACCACGAGTAACATATCTAGGCTGAATATTATACATAGGTACAATATCAACAACACCAGCCACCGTTTTGATTTTTTCAATATCTGTATTATTTAAAGTATTATCTGAAACAGAAGAATCATTAACAGCCCCGTATTCAGTCAGCTCATTAGCTTTAACTTCAACCCTTTTAGGATAAACGCTGAGACTCTGACCGTCACCGCTAGTTTTCATCATCTCTTCAGTATATTGTCGTCCACCCTCGCCAGCCGCTAATGCAAGCGTTACCGTAAAAGCACCGACTGCAATTGCTAAACTGGTTAATATCGTTCGAACCCTCGCTTGAGTAAGATTTCGCCTAGCACGGCGTAATATATCGTATGTCGTCATATCCTTAAACTCTCACCCCCCATCAGTTGTTAACATCATCATTAAGGATAACTGAACCGCAATCAGTTCTATAAGTTTTTGCACTAATCATATTATTGTTGTACTGAATTTTATCAGAGTTTACGCTTCGAATATTAATTTCAGCAGTAACATCAATCGGACATACATTTGGTTGGGTTATAACAGCTGAATTGATAGTACCAAGGCTGACGCTAGAACCTGTTTGCGAATTAATAACAGCGGTTTCAACAGTAGATTTAGACGCGGTCACTGTTGAATTATTCTGCGCGTCAATAACAAGCTCATTAAATATACCATTACTTAAATCAATAGAAGAATTAACACCAGTAGTTTTAACATTCAGATTCTGCTCGTTAGTTAAATAAGCTACATAGCCTTGGGTTATTATAATTGAATCCAATTTTGGACCATAAATAGTCAAAGTTGGCTGTAACTGGACCCATCTAGCGCTCTGATCTGACGTAAGCTTTATATTTAAATTATCATCATTAACCGAAATGTCAGGTCGTTCGTCATCCGGTAATGAATTAAATTCTATCTTAGAAACATCATCAACTATATATTTTATGTGCATAGACTTCTCATCAACTGTCATTTTCTTTATATTCGAAAATCCTGCTGGAATAGCAATAACACTATCCTCTACGCGCCTTTGAAGCTGGCTATCCAATCTTATAGATTGGTAAGACACCAATCCGACTGCCGTACCAAAAGATAGAAGACCAGCAACGACAATTACGATAATGCTAATAATCATTCTTTTATTAAAATTTAATGTAAAGACAATATAAGCGCAGACTGCAAATAATATTGATAATAAAACTCCTGCAACTATAGCAAGTATATATGCTATAACAAAAACCCATTGTGCTCCTGGCGCTACGCTACTGAATGTATCGTAATAGTTTATTCCAAAAGATGCAAAAATCGTAAATATCAATGTTGTTATAGCTGCGCCTAACAAGAATACGCCAATGATTGACATTAGAATACGACGGGCAGTTGATGCCCTTTCACGCTCTTTCGTTAAGTCTTGGTCGCTCTCGTTTAGTTCCCTAATCGAGTCTAAATTAACTAGTTTACCGCGCATTTGTAACTTTTCGGCAGCAGTCTTAGCTGGCGGAACAATTATCCAAAACAACAAATAAACAAAAGTCATAGCTCCGCCAGAGAATAACAAAGTTGCTATAAATAATAATCTTAACCAAAGTGGATTAACTTGAAAATAGCTAGCAAAGCCGCTTAAGACACCCCCAAGAACTGCGTTATCCTTATTACGATAAAGTTTACGTTCGGTATTGTGGGTTGGCTCGACTACATTGTTAGTACGTCCATCTTCGCCCATAAAATCTTTTGGTTCACCAAGTTGTTCACGAATCGAGATAACATCATCAACAGTAATTACCCCATTAGAGGTAACATCACGATCAGCCAACAACTCTGTAATACGAATCTCAATATCCTGAAGCAATTCATTGTCATCAGCATATATCTCCAAAGCCTTTATATATTTATCAATTTCCTTTTTAGCCGCAATCTCAATATCATATGGAGTCTTAGCGATGTGGATCCTAGTAATTTCTTTCATATTCTTCCTTATAATCTTTCTAATGTTGCATTAAGTGCGGATATTTTCTTTGTCGTATAAGCTGTAACTTCATTACCATAATCAGTCGTCTTATAATACTTTCGCGGTGGACCCTGTTCACTTTCTTGCCATTCATGAATCAACAGTCCATCCTTTTGTAATCTTGATAATAATGGATATATAGTACCTTCCACGACTACCAAATGAGCTTCTCGAAGCTCGGTTATAATATCGCTCGTATATTTAGACTTACGCGAACAAACCTTAAGCACGCAATAAGCCAAAAATCCTTTGCGAAGCTGTATTGCCATTTGTTCTGCATACATTTCGCTACTCATGCTTTTTTCTGTCATAGTTCTATGTTATACAAGGTATTCTTAATTGTCAAGTACTAATTAAATAATAAGGTTTACCAACCGCCACCGCCGCCGCCGCCACCGCCGCCGCCAGAAAATCCTCCACCCGATGAGCCACCACTCGAAGAAGAGCTATAATTACTACTAGCTGCTGCAGAAGTTGAAAAACTAGACATTGCCGAAGAAAATGCAATAGCATTAAATATATTAGACCCAATATACCAATCTGGTGTTAAGTTCTGCTGTTCATAATATTTACCAAGCACTTTAACCCATTCGCCTTCCACCCCAAATAAAACTGCATAAGGCAAAACTCGTTCATACAACTTCAAAACCACATCTGTATTATTCGTATCAATAGAATTTTTAGAGACGCCTTGCGGACTTTGTAAAACTCTTATTCTATCAGCTTCGGCTATCTTAATATACATTTTTAGACCAGCTAAATAATCTAATAATTCGCGACCCTTAATAGAAAGCGGCTTAGTTGCATTTATAACTATAAAACTAATAACAAAAGCTATAATTCCTATAAATAATACCGTGAATCCATAGGTTGATTCCATTAGTATAAAAAATATCAAAACTGATTGAAGCAATATTACAAAAGAGATAGCCTTCATTACAAAATGTAGGTGCTCATTATTTATATAATAACCTTTGGCGTTAGCCTGTCTATCAACACGTTTATAAACTGTGTTTAACTTATTAGCTAACGAAAAATCACTTCCAGATTTAATACTATGTTCACTACCAATTATCAGCGTAGTTCCAAATAATGCTTCAACCACAGTTTTTTCAACAGAGCTCAGATTATCAATTGATACCAATTTCAGTCTATATACCTTCTTCCAGGCTTTCTCTTTATTATTATCTAAAATCTGTATTTTATGCTTAACCGCTAAATCAATAAAAGTAGCCGCCGCCCAAGTGCTTGCATTTTTACTGATGACGGCAGATAAGGCGACGTCAATCCCCTTTGGCGGTAAATATTCCGCTACTATCGTGCCTCTACCTGGTGCACTTTTGTCTTTCAAAACTTTCATTAAACAAATAATTATAAACAGTACAGATACAATAAGGATTTCAGCAGGAACTACATATTTCTCGACTTGTTCAATTAATGACATTTTATAAGGGTTAAAAGTCCCTTGTTCAAAACCAACTGCGATAGTCACATTCTCCCCTACGCCAAGATTAATTGACGTTGTAATAAAAGCGTCTCCATCTTTTGTTATAATACATTTATTTGTCGAATTTGATACTCCATAATAACAAGATTGGCTCCCATTCAAGGAACTCGACAAGCCCTCACCTAAATGCACCGTTGCAACTACACTGTCAAAAGATTGAGACCATCCAGTTCCATTAACATCCCAATAAAATTCATCACTACCTGTGCCACTAAAAGATTTAGTAACATCATTTTGAATATAAGTTATTGCATAATTCATTTCACCGTGTACATAAGTATCAGAATCGCCAATTCGTAAAACTAAATTGTTATTTTGACGACTAGCTGAATAATTGACATCACTCCCGTTTTTATCTTTTACAGATTGTACTTGTAAATTAGTAGAATGCCCATCGTATTTCATCGGAATAACTCGTTCAATCCCGTGATTTTGATCAATATCAGGGAAATCAGCTGTAATTGACTCTATGGCTTTCAAAGTTGAGCGACCATCGCTATCCTTGTCAAGATAATAATCAGCCTTAAAGCTACTAATCGTAAAATCGTTAGTCGAAGCGCTAGCGATATCCATCCGAAATACAAACACTGATAATAAAATGATTATCCCAAACAAGATCTTTTTCATATTATGATTATAACAAACTTAAGTATTTTGAGCTATCGACTAAGTAAGCTTAATATCAGGATAAATCTCACGGGTGGTGCTATCTATATCACTGCGTAGTTGAGGGAACGGAACACCTTCACGAGCCGTAACACCTTCAAATATCCAAAAAACTCGCTCACTATAGCCCCAACCACAAGCAGGAGGCATTCCGTATTCCAACATCTCAACAAAATCAATATCAAGCATCATCGCTTCTTCGTCACCAGCTTCACGCATATTTTGTTGCTGCACGAAACGGTTTAGCTGATCAATTGGATCATTAAGTTCCGAAAAGCCATTACCGAGCTCAGATCCTGCAATCACTGGTTGAAATCGCTGAACCGTCTGTTCGTTATCTGGATTGCTTTTTGCAAGTGGACTAATAAATTTAGGTGTATTTATTAACCAAACCGGACCCATCACGTCTTTGCGAATGTTCTTCCAAAGTTTATCAATTCCACGAGCTCGATTCTCGGTTTGTTCAACCTCTAACTTGTTATCTGCTAAAGATTTTTTAACTTCATCAAGCGAACTATTATAAACATCAATTTCATAACGATCTTTTATTACCGTAGCATAATCCCAGACCTCCCATTGCCCACTCATATCAATATCATTACCATTCAAATTAAATTGCAAAGTACCAAATGTTTGTTCAAGCACAAATTTATACATATTCTCCATAAATTTCATGCCGTCTTGCCAATTAGCATAAGCCCAATACCACTCCATCGCCACATGCTCTGGTAAATGTTCATCACTATAGTTTTCATTACGGAAACGAGGACCAATGTCGTAAACTTTTTCAAAACCAGCCCCAATTAAACGTTTTAATGGCAATTCATGGCTAATTCGTAAATAAAAATCTTGATCAAGGGCATCCATATGTGTTACAAAAGGATTAGCATCTGCTCCACCCGTTGTATGCTCAAGAACTGGAACATTTATCTCTAAAAAACCATTTTGATTTAAAAAGTCACGTGTCGATTGCCAGAATCTACTACGCCTAACAAAGCGCTCACGAACGTCTTGATTAACATTCATGTCAATATAACGACGACGCATTCGCTCTTCTTTGTTAGTAAAACCGTCAATCACACTCGGCATCGGACGAAGAGATTTAGTCAACAACCTTAATCTAGCTACTTCAATTGATATTTCACCAGTCTTGGTTTTTATAACAGAACCCGTCGCCTCAATAAAATCGCCCGTATCAAGAAGTGGTAACTCAGTAAGCCCAATCTGATTATTCGTAATATCCAAATTTTCCACAATGTCCGAACGCAAAAATAATTGCAATTGGCCACTATAGTCTTTTATTACTATAAACGCTAACTTACCAAATTTACGTATGCTAACAATTCTGCCAGCCACAGTTACAATTTTACTGTTCAAATCTTCAAAATTATTTATTATCTTTAATGTTTTATGTGTTTGATAAGAATCAGACGGATATGGATTTATCCCTAAATCTTTTAAGCTTTTTAGCTTTCTCAAGCGCTCTTCGCGAAAATCTTTTAATGTTGCCATATTGGTACATTA
This sequence comes from Patescibacteria group bacterium, assembly GCA_030156575.1. GTDB lineage: Bacteria > Patescibacteriota > Saccharimonadia > Saccharimonadales > Saccharimonadaceae > UBA1547. Next base: position 10,303 of record JASGMG010000013.1, read on the forward strand.
TATCATAATCCACCCCGTACAGAAGTGAACTAAATAAAAGATATGTATTTATAAAACAACTTTAGCAGATACGAATAATCTCATAGTCCATATCTCCTTTAGGAGTCACTATAACAACCTTATCACCTACTTTTTTACCAAACAAAGCTCGTCCAATAGGAGATTCATTGCTAATTTTTCCTTCTAATGGGTTTGCTTCAATCGGACCAACCATCGAATAAGCGACTGTTTTTTCACTAATCTTAAGTTCAACTTTGCTTCCAATTACAACTTTTGATTTGTCGCCTGATTTAATTATCTCAACGTTTTGTAGAATATCTTCAATCTCAAAAATTCGAGTCTCAAGAAGACCTTGCTCTTCACGAGCCACATCATACTCCGAATTCTCTTTTAAGTCACCAAATTCACGAGCTTCAGCGATCTTTTCAGTAGCAGCGCTTCTTTTTGATTTTAATATCTCAAGCTCTTTCTCGAGATCTTTTTTACCTTCTATAGTAAGTTTATAAGTCTTTTTCATTTATTTATCCTTTTAATCATTTAAAATAATGCCGATTAACGGCACTTAATAATTACATATTTAGTAATTCAGCCCCAATAATTTTATACGGTCAACTTAGTCTATCAATCAGCTGCTCGTGTGTCAATAACATTTCTTGGCCATTTTTTCGTTCAACTAATTCATACTTACCACTCTCAATTAGCCTATCACTTATAGTTACTCTGTAAGGTATTCCAATTAGTTCACTATCGGCGAATTTTTGACCAGGACGAACATCACGATCATCATATAAAACCTCAACACCAAGATCCGTAAGCTCTTTATAAAGTTCTTCGGAACGAGAACCATCATTATTTCCAATATTAACTAAATAAACTTTGTATGGTGCTACGCTTTCTGGCCAGACCAAACCCTTGTCATCAGCAAAAATCTCTGCGATTACAGCCATTAATCGACTAACTCCAATGCCATAACTTCCCATTATTATAGATTGGCTTTGACCTTTTTCGTCAGTATAATAAACATCGAGCGCATCAGTATATTTACTCTCCAAATGGAAAGTATTACCAACCTCAACACCTTTCTTTTCAATTAGTTCATCCTTATTAAGGCCAAGCTTTTCAAGGTTTTCATCAGTAAATATCTCTTCATTAATTGCAATTCGCTTTTTTTCATCAACATAAATTCTATCTTCACCAATTTCAGCTACCGTTTGAAATTCATCACTAAATTTAGATGTAAAAATTCCGCCATCAGCATATGTACGATAAGTTATATCACCAAGACCCACACGATCATATATACGTAAATATGACGCAACGATTTTCTCATATTCTCGCTCATGTTGTTCCTGGTTCAAACTAAAAGTATATAAATCTTTCATCATAAACTCACGACCACGCGATAAGCCACTCTTAGCCCTAAGCTCATTTCTAAACTTATTTTGGATCTGATAAATAGAAAATGGTAAATCTTTATATGAATTTACATAGTTACTAACCATATCGACCATCGGCTCTTCATGAGTCAAGCCCACACCTAATTCAGTACCATTAACCAACTTAGTTTTAAACCAATTATCGACCTTGGCGTCATCCCAGCGATCAGTCTTTTCCCATATTTCTTTTGGTTGCAAAGTTGTCATCATAACTTCTTGACCGCCAAGGGCATTCATTTCTTCTCTAATAATTTGTTTGATTTTCTCGAGCACCCGAAGCCCCAACGGCATATAGGCATATACCCCTGCCATTTCCTTATGGATAAAACCAGCGCGAATCAAAAGTTGTGCATTTTTAGCAACTTCATCAGCTGGAGCAGTCTTACTAGTTTTGGTAAATAATCTTGATAATCTCATATTACCTTACTATTGTAGCTAATAGCATTGGATTAATAAAGAGGATATAAAAAGCAATGCTATTTTTTGCCATATGAAGCAAAATTGAAGACCAAACATTACCGGTCATTTCACGCAATATACAAAGAACCACACTTAACGCAAATGTATCAATAGCTAAATTCCAAGCTCCATGTATATAACCAAATAATAAACTTGTTAAAATTATCGCCACCCATACTGGTACAATCTTTTTTAACTTACCATACAGATAACCACGAAAAAGAATTTCTTCAGCTATAGGTGCTATGACAACAAGCGTTGCAAAAGCCAATATATATTCATAACGCTGACCTAAATTACTAAAACCAGTATCTTGAACCTGGTTCAAATCAATCCAAGGCAATAATTTACCTACAACCAGCATTAGTACCGACGATAAAATCAAGTACACGATCAAACTAGCCGGCGTAATTAAAATATCAGTCCAAGACATAAGCCTTTCAAACCCAAGATCAATCAAATTTGTACGATGTTTTTTAATTACCCATGGTGTTCCAATAGTTATAAATATAGTAATCACGTATAACAATGCGGCTAATATCGAATTTAGCACAGCCGAATCTAAACTAGTTAATGATATATCGAAGGCTAATAATAGCCAAATCGCCCCTTTCATTAACAACTGAGCTATAGTAAAACTGACAAACACCCAAGCGGGCAAGATTAACGCCATTGACCACTTATAATAATTTCGAGACATCGACAAAAGTCACCAAAACAACTAAACTCATTAATATCAAAAATCCAATCGTCTGAATTTTCTCTTCACGCTCTTTAGTCAAATCTTTTTTAGTCAGTCTGAATATTGTCATAACAAGCCATCTACCACCATCCAAAGCTGGAATAGGCAAAATATTCATAACCGCTAGTGAAAGCGAGATAATTCCAGTTAAAAATAATAGTTGAGTTAAACCTGCACGCTGAGCTGCTGGAAATATAGTGCCTAGAATTCCTATTGGCCCTGCTACGCCCTCACTAACCGTGTTTAAATCTGACGAAGCTTGTTCACGAACATTAGCGTCTGAACTAAATTGAGATATCACACCCCTAGCCAAATTACCAATCAAATCACCAACACCTTGTAAAGTAACTACTGAGAATTGAGCAGTCGTAGCAACTCCTAGTGCAGGTGCTGCCCAAAAAGATGCTTTTATTGATTCTCTCTGACCCAAGTTTGCACCAAGATAACCACCATTAGGGTTATCCCCTATAGTCACCTGAATGTCATAGCTAACACCATTACGCACATACATGACATCAGTTAATTGACCTCTATTCTCTTTTGTAAGCTCGATTAAACGAGAAACAGTCGACACTTCTTGACCAGCAAATTTCGTAATCTTATCACCAACTATTAATCCAGCTTGTTGCGCAGGATAGCCCTCTGTCAAACTAATTATTTCAACAGGCTGACTAATAATAGTCGTAGCACCCGGAATAGTGACTTGATCGGGCAAAGCCTTTGGCAAACCAACCAATGATAGTATTGTAAATATTACAGCAGCCAATAACCAGTTTATAGTTACTCCAGCTAATAAAATTTTTGTTTTTTTAATAAACGAAGCTGCGCCGTAGTCACCTTTTTTATTAGCCGAATCATATTCTCCTTGCAATTTGACAAAGCCACCCAACGGAAGCCAATTGAGCGAAAATAAAACACCATTTTTAAGCTTTTTCTTCCATGCGCGCGGTGGCAGCCCTATTCCAAATTCCTCAACCGCTACTCCATTACGATGAGCTACAATTGCATGTCCAAGCTCGTGAGAGACAACTAAAAACACTAAAATTATAAGACCAAGAATTATTCCAAAAAATAACTCCATTTATTTTCCAAATCGCCTTGAGCGAACTCTGTATTCTTTAATTATTTCTTTCACATCATTTTCAGTCATGTCAGGCCAATATTTATCCAAAAATAAAAATTCACTATATGCAATACGCCACAGCATAAAATTAGAAATCCGTTGTTCACCACTAGTGCGGACAACCAAATCCACAGGTGGAATCTCTGGCGCATATAAATTTTGTTGAATTAACCCAGTATCTACATCTTTAGCCAATACACCAGATTGAATAATGTTTTTAATTGCATCTACAATTTCCTGATGACCACCATAATTAAAACATAGTGCCAAAGTTCCACCAGTGTTATTAACAGTTTTAGCCTCAGCTTTATCTATAGCCTTTAAGATTTGCTTACTGACTTTATCACGTGAGCCTAATACTATAAGTTTAATATTATTTTTATGAAATAACTCTACATCATTAGTTAGCAGCATTAAGGCCATAGCCATTAATCGACTAACCTCATCTTTACTACGTTTCCAATTCTCCGTACTGAAAACATAAGCCGAAACAAACTCAACACCATTATCAAAATTAGCTAATGCAACCTTTTTAATTACATCAAATCCAACTTCATGCCCTTTGTATGGTAATAGCCCGCGTTCTTTAGCCCAACGACGATTTCCATCAACTATATAACCGATATGCTTAGGAGTTATATTATCTGACATCTATACCTTTAATATATCTTTTTCTTTTTCTCTAAAAATCATGTCAATCTTTTCATTCATAGTAACTAAAATAGAGTCAATATTTTTCTCAACTCGCTTAACCTCGTCTTCGGACATTTCTTTATTATCTTTTTTACGTTTGACGTCTTTCATAGCATCCTGACGAATATTTCGAAAAGCTATCCGGGCTTCCTCCACCTTTTCACCAGTTTGCTTAACTAACAATTTACGTCGTTCTTCGGTAAGTGGTGGCACTGGAATACGAATAGTATGGCCATCATCGCTTGGATTGAATCCCATAGCTTGATTAACACGTATTGCGGCACAAATTGCTTGAATATTGTTAGGGTCAAACGGCGTAACCTGTAATAATTGTGGTTCTGGTGCGGCGATACTAGCTACCTGATTTATTGGAGTTAAAACACCGTAAGATTCAACCTTTATGCCGTCTAACTGGTTAGGGTGTGCCCTGCCAGTTCTAACTTTTTTCAATTCTTCTTCAAAATGAGCTACTACTAAGCTAAATTTATTTTCGTATGGTTTTATGTCAAACATTATATATCTATTATATATAAGATACCCATAATTGACCATAGCTTGAAACCTATACAAAATAGTAAATTAAAGGTTTACTACAACTAATCTCCAAGGCAACGAATTGAAAAACCGTAATCTTTTACGTCAGTATAACGAACTACGCCCTCAAGACTACCATCCAAATATCTAACCCAAGCATTACTGCTAGACTCCGAACTAGACCACAAGTAAGCTGATGATAAACTGCCAAACGACCCATCAGAGACCTCTCGATAACTAGCAATTAATATATTTAACCCGGAATCACCTCCAGATTTTAATTGCACGCCTTGGTCGGTACCACGTGATACATTATCTAAATCAGCCTGCTCCTGCGTCATCCCAAGTTGCATCTCTAATATCTTCCAATCATTATCACTTGGTATATGGGAGCCTGTAGGACAAATACCTTGAGTTCCCTCTGTAGTGGTGTATTGCATAGCTTCATCCCATTGGTATAGACCACCATAGGTTATACAGTTAGCTTCATCATTGTTGTAACAGTATTTCTCTATTGTTGAATTGTTTGTTTGTTCGGTTACACCAGTAACCATAGTACCTACGTTTAAATTGGTTTTAGCCCATAATTGATTACCTACTGCTATCCAATCAGAGCCAGCAACTGAAGCTGTTGGAGATTGGGTTGGGGTTACTTTGTAGGTTAGGTTATTCTTAGTAGCTGTTAGTACATAGGTTAATGATGTAGTAGATGCATAAGTAACTTCAGTACCAGTACTAAATTTAATGCAATAGCTACTGTCTGTTGCTGGTAATGTAGGACACCAACCAGTTGAAGAGCTTAGCCCAGCTGTAATTGGGTATGAATTGTACTCTGCATAGTACATGCTTAGTTTAATAGAAGCACTAGATAGTTCTGATTGAATGGCAGCTTCGTTAGCTTTGCCTGTTATGCCTGTATAGGATACTATTGTTATAGCTGCTAAGATTCCTATTACTACT
>JASGMG010000014.1 GCA_030156575.1 Patescibacteria group bacterium
GTCTAGTTCAGAGTCGAGCGCTGGTGCTTGGGGGCGTAGCTTGTCCTCTGGCAGCGCGGCTGTGTACCGTGACACGGGCGCCAAGGCTTACGGTTTTTCTGTGCGGTGTCTAGGAAATTGATTAATGAGTGTTTAATTATTTGATAAAGACAATTAAATTAAAAAATGGAGAGAATATGAAACGAATAAAAATTATTACACTAACACTTAGTCTGTTGGTGCTTTGTTTAATTGCATTTTCTGGAGTTGCTCAGGCTCAAAGTATTAAAACTGGTAATAGTGTTGCTGTTGCTGACAGTGAAACTATAGATGAAATGTTATTTGCTGGTGGTAATAATATAAATATTGCAGGGAATGTTAATGGTGATGTTTATTGTGCTGGACAAAACATCACAATTAGCGGAACTATTAATGGTGACGTATTTTGTATTGGCCAAAATATTAATATTAGCGGTGTTATAAATGGTGGTGCTCGATTAGCTAGTCAATCGTTAACGATTAGTGGTGTTATTAAAAATAGTGCTACTGTAGCTGCTCAGACCTTATTATTAAATAATGGCTCTTCTATTGGACAGGATTTTGTTGTAGTCTCTCAATCTACAACTATAGATGGTACCGTTAGGCGTGATATTGTAGCTAATTTATCGTCATTGAATATTAACGGTACTGTTGGACGTAATATTATTGGTACTATAGAGAATTTGGAAGTGGGTCCTATTGGTACTGTTGATGGTAGTGTTAATTATACTAGCGACAACACTCCTGTTGTTAGCGATGGTGGTCAGGTTAAGGGTGCTGTTTCTATAACTCCGTTCAAAAAACAGTCACCGGTTAGTCATCATTCGCTTATGAGATTCGCAATAGCTACGATTTTATATGTCTACATCACATCATTGATTGTGGTTTTGATCGTTTCGTTGTTGATACCTAGGTTATTATCAAAAACTAGTGATAAAGCGATAAAATCATTTGGTCGAATTATACTAATTGGTATAATTTCGGCCATTACTATACCAATATTAGTCTTTGTCCTATTGGCTTCTTTTATAGGCATACCTTTAGGGCTTTTAATTCTTTTGGTATGGATATTAATATCCGCTCTTAGCTTTTCATTTACAAGTTATTTAGTCGGAACAGTTATTTTGAAGAATAATAATTCAATTTTGAAGATGCTAATTGGAGCTAGTTTATTAATGATTGTATTCCTGATTCCAATTTTAGGATTAATCATGATAGTAGTTTCTCATGTAGTTGGAACTGGTATGATTATTGATTGTTTATCTCATAATTTATTAAAGTCATCAAAAAAATAGTTTTACATAAAGTAGTTTAAACTCTATATTTAAACAACCTACGTTAAAGAATGTGTATTGTTAGATAATGTAGGCAATCTTAACTATCTATGCTAGTTCCTGTAAATTTAAGTTTATTATCAAATCTAACTTTTCGTTTAAAACATTATTATATTTATCTTCATAATAATACCTAGATAGATGTATTGTAAGTTATGTATTTTTTACATGATTTAGCTGTTGACTGACATACTGTATGGCGAGGTATACTAGATATAGTCATGTAAGTACTGGTTGAAACCTTTCTACTTACAGGCTTATAAAAGCCACCATAAACGTTATCAAGCTTTAATTGGCCACTGATTAACGATAAATATAATTAGTAATAACAGTAGCAAGAATATGCAAACTTGAACGGTTTTGTTATTCCTAGCTGGGTTACTCGTAACATAAATCCGTTTACTGACCTATTTTATAAATTTGTCAGCTTGTTATATTTATATAAAAATTTTATGGAGGATTATTTATGAGCCGAATACATATAAATAAACCAGTAGCGGTGACTTCTGTTGGCTTTCGCAAGAACCTAGGAGTTTATCCTCGCCGTATTGAATTTCAAGGTGTTACTTATGACTTTATAGACGCAGGATTACGTTGCTTGGTTCGTCATGGAGAGCGTATTGCTGAGATTATTACTTTGTCTGACGGAATTACTGACTATTTTTTACGTACCGATAATTGTGGTGGTGATTGGACTTTACTTGGTAAAACGTCATAAGTGTATATAAAAAGCACCTACTGATTTTAGTAGGTGCTTTTTCTTATGTAATTATGTAATTTACAATATACGAACTAATTTAAAACAATTAGTTTTTGAGCCATTGTTCCATTGTACGGTGTCTTTTACGGTTTTTCCTATTAAACTCTGACCGATTGGGCTTAGCGTTGATATTCGTCCATCACTAGGATTAGCTTCAATGCTGTCAACAATTTTAAACCTGAATAATCTTCCTCTGTTGTCGATTAAATCAACAACTGATCCAATTGCGACTTGTAAGCGAGTACGTTTTGTTGGTAGTAGCTTAGCTTTTGATAAAGTATTCTTTTTTTCATCTAACTCAGATTCAATACTCTCTAGATTCGATAGATTCTCCATGCGATCCAATTGTTCGTCTCGCCCTGTTGTTCTATCTAATTCTCGTATTGATTGCATAGCCCTTTTTCGATCATGTTCTAACTGTGTTATGGCTTTCTTTAGTTCCTTCATGCCTTTTTTACTAAGATAAATTGTTTTTCCTGAAATGGTGGTGTTCATAATGAATTCCTCCTTTTTGTAATTGTTGTATTAATATTATCTCGTACCTTGCTTAAGTTAAGCTTAAAGTTGCGTATATTTTAAATAGCTATTTATATCTGTAGTCATTATAATAAAATATAGATGAAAGATTTTTTTGTAATTATTCGTAGGAATTTTATTTCACCTATTGTCATTGCTATATTTAGTTTAGCTCTGATTTTGTTGATATTAAATGAGAAGCGTGATGCATGGTTTATTTCAGTTGTAATTTTAATTAACACCTTATTCGCGATTGTTCAGGAAGTTAGAGCACGACGAACACTTAAGAAATTAGAACTAATGAGCGCTCCTAAAGCTAGGCGTATTGAAGATGACGGAACAATTAATGAAATTATGTATGATGAGTTAATTGTTGGTAATAGAATAAAAATTCAACTTGGTGATGAAGTGCCAGCTGATGGAGAGATAATTACTAATTCTGGTTTAGAGGTGGATGAGAGTATTTTAACTGGTGAGTCTGTTTCGATTAACAAAGCTAGTAAATCAATGGTTTATGCAGCTAGTGTGGTTACAGCTGGTAGTGCGACGGTTTTAATAACCGCTATTGGACTTGATACAAAAGCTGGTTTAATGACAATGACCCTAAAGCGTTATACTCCTCAGATAACACCCTTACAACAAGCCATTAGCTATGCTATAACTTGGTTGACTTATGGTGCTTTATTCTTAGCATTTTTGATTTTTGTCATTTATCGTATTTCTGGTCAAGATGCTGTTCAAATTTTTAAAACTATTACTTCAGCAGCAGTAACGGTTGTACCTGAAGGGCTTTTGCTTGCTAGTTCATTGTTGTTAGCATTTGGCTCTTTGAAGTTAGCACAGGCGAAAGTTTTGCCTCAAAAGCTATCGGCAATTGAGGCAATGGCATTACTTAATGTTCTTTGTATTGATAAAACAGGTACATTAACAAGTGATGAGATAGTCTTTGATGATATTGAGTTTTTCGACAAAAGTTTAACATACTTATCTGATCTAGTTGGAATTGTAGCAAAAGAGACTAGTATTAATAGTGCTACTGGTGAGGCCATTATAACCGCTCTACCAGTCACGAAACAATATAAAGTGCTAGAGACGCTTGCTTTTTCTTCTGCGCGTAAAATGAGTGGTCTAAAGCTTGAATTAAACAATAAAACATACGTGATGGTCATGGGAGCGCCAGAGTTTGTTGGGAAATTGGTATCAGTTACAGATAGCCAAGTACAACAAATTAATCTGTTGACGAACGAAGGTAAACGAGTGTTGTTGGTTGCGATGTTTGATAAAGACATTAAATCTATTAAAAAAATACCAGAGAAGTCAGGTAAAGCAGTTGGTATTATTGTTTTATCTAATAACTTAAGACAGGGTGTTCAAGAGACTGTTAATTATTTACAGAATAATGATGTAAGTTTGCGTGTTATTAGTGGTGATAATCCAAATACAGTCAGCTACATTGCAAAACAGGCTGGCATCAAAAATAGCCATAGAGTTATGACTGGGGCTGAACTTTCAAAAATAGATCATAGCGATTGGGATAAAATGGTTGCTGATACGACAATTTTTGCCAGAGTATTGCCAGAACAAAAAGAACGTTTAATCGCAACATTTAAGCGACTTGGCAATTATACGGGTATGGTTGGTGATGGTGTTAATGACGCACTTGCTTTAAAAGAAGCCGATTTGGGTGTGGCTATGTATGCTGGTGCAGCTGCAACTCGACGAGTAGCTGATATAGTTCTACTAGATAATTCGTTCAATTCCTTGCCACTTGGTATGAAGTTAGGTAATAGAATAATGCAAGCTATTGAGATAATTGCTACTTTATTCTTTCATAAAATTATCTATGGGGTTGTTTTGTTACTATGCACGCTTGCATTGACTGTCGTTTACCCATATGAGCCTCGTCATATTTCATTTATGAATATATTTTTAGTTACATTACCTACTATCATGTGGACATTATTTCCGCCAATTCCTCGTCATCGTTTATCACCTAAATATTTCTGGAAAGATACTTTATTAGCTGTGGCGCCAATTGCTGTGTTAACTGGTTTTATGGTGACTATGGCATATGTATATCTTCGTGTCGTGCACCCAGATGATTTGTTAGGCGTTGCAACAACAACTGTCTTGATAGCGACTTCTTTTGGAATATATTTAGTATTTTTGGTGCCTAAGATGTTTGACGTTGTCTATGATAAGGAAGCTAAATTTGCTCGTCTGCTGTATATTTTGACAGTTATTTTGATTACTATTCCAAGCTTTGGAATAGGCTTTATTCGTGACTTTTTTGACTTTACGACGCCAGCATGGCATAACATCTTGCCACTACTAATTTTTATTATTTGTGTTGCTTTATTACAATGGAAGCTTGCTGAAAATGCTGGTAAACGCTTGAGGATGCGTGAACCTTAGCTTTTTATTTTTTTAGAGGCAATAATACGGTGAATGTAGTCTCTTTTTTAGGAATGCTAATAACTGAGATCTTGCCATTATGAAGTTCAACTATTTTCTTAGCAAGTGATAATCCAAGCCCATAGCCTTTATTGTTGGTTCGCGATGAATCGGCTCGATAAAATCTGTCAAATATATATGGAATTTTATCAGCTTTTATCCCATCGCCACTATTAGATATTTGAAATCTAGCAAAATTATCTTGTTTTGTAATGTTAATTAGAATTTTAGAGTCTTTTGGGCTATATGTTAAGGCATTATTGATCAATATTCTGATTAGATCAGTTAGTGCTTCTTCGTTAGCTTCGATTATTTGACGACCTTTATAGGTAGCGGACATTCTAATAGATAGTTGTTTAAGCTCTTTAATAATATTGTTTGTTATTTTGTTTAGATTAATTGGATGCGTTTTTAATTTGGTTTGTTCTAGTCTAGATAAATTTAATAACATTTCCGATAGTTTATTAAGTCTATCTATTTCTTCTAGATTACTAGATAATGTTGTTTTAAGCTCATTTATGGTAGGGTTCTTGTCCCGAAGAGCGACTTCGATTTCGGTCTTCATTACTGATAGTGGTGTTCTAAGTTCGTGACTAGCATCGCTTGTAAAGCGTGATTGGGCTTCGTGAGCTTTCTTAATCGGTTTAATGCTATGGCATGCTAAAAGATAGCTTCCAACCCCACCCATGATTAGAACGATTAAATTAGCATAAATTAATTCAATAGATAAGTTTTCAGCGGCTTTTGATATTTCATTATCGCGAAGGTTATCTATTTTGCTTGAAAGTGTATTTAAATCTATAGATTCTTGAAAGCTTATTTGAAAACGATCCAGCCTGTTCCCTATTTCGCTTGAAGCCACTTGAAACACAGCAAAACTAAACGATATACTGACAGTCATAAGTATCATCAGGTACCAACCTGTTAGGCGTAAGGTTGCAGAATGAAATATATTAGACAAGGTTTATTTTGTTCCTATCTTATATCCAAATCCACGGACGGTTTGTAATAATGATTTTTTAAAAGGACCATCGATTTTTTGTCTTAAATATTTTATATAAACCTCTACGGTATTGGGCAGGATGTCTGCGTCATAATCCCATACATGACTAATTATTGCATCCTTACTATTTGGTCGATCTTGGTTTCGTAACAAAAATTCTAGTAGAGCAAATTCCTTGCCCGTTAAATGAATATGCTTTCCTCCTCGTTTAACCTCATAAGTAATCGTGTTAAGCGATAAATCTCCTGCTGTTAGGATTGTTTGTTGCATTTTTACTGGTCGACGCAACAAAGCGCGAACACGAGCTAATAGTTCGTTAAGGGCGAATGGTTTAACTAAATAATCATCAGCACCAGCGTCTAGCCCGGTTGTTCGGTCAGTAATTGTTCCTTTGGCGGTGAGTATTAATACTGGAGTGTGAATATTTGCTTTACGCATAGCTTTGATTATATCTAGCCCATTATATTCTCCTGGTATCATTCGATCGATTATAGCTAGATCATATGGCTCTGTTGTAACCATAGCATAACCATTGTCGCCATCATAAGACACGTCGACAGCATAGTCTTCTTGTTGTAAGGCCTTTTTGAGAGCTTGTGCAATCTTGTGCTCATCTTCTATGACCAGTATCCTCATATCTGATATTATACACCTTGCTAACTTAATATTTACTGAACAGAACTGGCTATATCCTAGCTACTACCTTAGGTGTATAATATTGACTATGAATGTACGTATTGAAATAGACACAAAGACTTTTGTTCGCTTTTGGTTAGTAGTTATCGGATTTGCACTGGCGGCATTTGCGATATATAGCGCTATGACAGCCTTAATTATTATAGGGGCTGCCTTATTTTTCGCGATAGCCTTAAATTCACCCGTTAGTCGATTAGCAAGAATATTACCAGGCCAAAGTCGTGTAGCTGGCACGGCTATAGCTTATGTGGCTGTGTTACTCTTTCTGGGTGTTATTGTTTTTCTTGTAGTTCCACCAATCTTAGAGCAAACTGTTAAATTCTCACAAACGGTTCCTAATCTTATAGATACAGCAACTCAACAGTATTCTGGTGTAAAGGGATTTATTGATCATTATCAGCTTCAACCACAAGTAGACAAGACTATAGCTTCAGTTCAAGAAAGCTTGTCACAGTTCGCATCTGGCATTGGAGTCACTATAGTCACAAGTGTGAGTTCAGTCTTTTCTGCTATTACATCTGGAATTTTAGTTGTCGTTTTGACGTTTTTAATGCTAGTAGAAGGCCCTGTGTGGACTAAAAGGCTTTGGAGTATTTATAATGACGAAGAGCGAATGAAATCTGATCGAAGGATACTATACCGTATGTATAATGTAGTGACTAGCTATGTGGTTGGTCAATTGTCAGTTTCAGCTATTGCTGGTTTTATCGCTGGGTTATCTGTTTTTATACTTAGTTTAACAATGGGAATACCTTCTAATCTAGCTGTACCAGCTGCTGCGATTATTTTTATATTATCGTTGATCCCTATGTTTGGAGCTGTAATAGGCGCTGTAGTTGTGAGTTTGTTATTAATTTTAAATAACGTGACGGCTGGAGTTATATTTATAATATTTTATATCGTATATCAACAAATTGAAGCTAACTATATTTCACCAAAGATTCAATCAAAACGAATTGACTTATCTGCTTTGGCTATTTTAGTTGCTGTAACTATTGGTCTTTATCTGTTCGGTATAGTAGGTGGTATTATATCAATCCCAATTGCCGGCTGTATTAAAGTTCTATCTGAAGAATATTTTGCAAAAGCAAAGAAGAATCGTATAAAAAGCGAGAATCCAGTACACAAGTTGTTAAAAAAGATTCAAGCTAATAGCTAATTATTTTGATGTATATAACTCCAGACACTGTCTTTTTTGTTGTCTCGTATATTAATATTTAATTTAGTTAATTCATTGCGAAGTTCATCTGATCTTGACCAATCTTTTTGATCACGAGCTTGATTGCGTTCTAGTATAATTTTTTTAATATCGTCTGTTATATCTGGCGTTTGATCGATTAACTGTAGACCTAATATGTCATCAATTGTCTCGAGCAAATGAACGAAAGCATGTCTATTTATGTTGATTAAACTGGCATTTTCTATCTTTGAAAAGGCATCGTCGATAATACTAAGTACTTGTGGGGTTCCTATGTCATTGTTAGCAGCTTCGATAATTGCTTGAGATGTAGCAAAAAGCAAAACTGTCTTATTGCCTTTAATCTTGTCGTTATCATTTTCGATTGTATCGTTGATTTGATGTCGAATTACCGCTATATTCAACCAATTTCGTAAGCGATTTTGTGCGGATTGCAAGTTTTCAAAAGTAAAATTGCCTTCATTTCTATAATTACCTTGTAATACGAACATACGAAAATCAAGAGGTGAAAATCCTTTTTTTGCTAAATCAGCTAAGGTATATCCATTATTAAGTGATTTGCTAATTTTAGTACCGTTTACTTTCAAATGATTATTATGTAGCCAATAATTGCTAAATTTGACACCTGTAGATGCCTCTGATTGAGCAATTTCATTACTATGATGAATTGGTATGTGATCGATACCACCAGTATGTATATCGATAGTTTGACCTAATATTGATAATGCCATTGCTGAGCATTCTAGGTGCCATCCAGGAAATCCCATAATTTTTTCATCCGTGATATTGTCTAGTATGTCGGTGGGGGTTTCCCACTCCATGTCTCGTTTTTCGTTATTTAGGGTGAACTTCCAAAGGGCAAAATCACTATGATTTCGTTTTTCTGGGTTAAATTTAACTCGAACACCAGCTTTTAATTCATTAAGATTTAGATGCGCAAAATTAGCGTAAGTTGGAAATTTAGAGGTGTCAAAATAAATGCCGTCATTTATTTGATATGTAAAGCCCTTTTGTTTTAGTTTGCGAATTAGATCTAGTTGTTGAGGTATATAATCTGTAGCTTTGGCTAAATGTTGTGGCATGATTAAATTTAATTGTTTCATGCCATTTATGAAATCATCTGTATAAAATTTAGCTATTTCTTGAGCTGTTTTATTCTCTCGATGCGCACCTTTTTCAAGCTTGTCTTCACCATCGTCAGCATCACTAGTTAAGTGTCCAACATCTGTTATATTAATTACACGATCAACTTCGTAGCCGTCTGCTATCAAGATTCTAACTAAGGTATCCCAATAAATGTAAGCCGACCAATTGCCTATATGTAAGTAATTATAAACGGTTGGCCCGCAAGAATAAAATAACACCTTATTGCCATGTTGAGGTATGAACTCATCTATATTACCAGTTAATGTGTTATGAAGTTTTAATGTCATGTTTATATTCCTTTATTACCTTGTCTGTAGCAGTCAATAGCTCTGGAATAATTTTATCAATGGATTCATATGTACGAAAGCCGGCTGCGTATTCGTGACCACCACCACCAAAGAATCCAGCTATGGCTGCTGAAATCGGAGCATTACTTCTCAATTTACCAGTTAGTCTTCCGTCAGGATAAGTTTTTATGGCGACGCCTATCTCGACACCTTCTACGAGACGCATTTCATCTAGAACTAAAACACTAGGATTATATTGATCGCTATATACCTTGATTTCTTCCCATGGTATATGGATTAGTGCTAGTTTTCCATCTAGATAATATTCGATTCGCTCTAATAATACTCCTTTGTATTTTAGTATCTCAGATGATTTCTTCATATATTCTCGACGGCGTTTTTCGATTTCAGAGTTGCTTGCCCCTAATTCGGTTAGTTTTCCGGCTGTATAAAATGTTCGTGGAGTAACATTTTGAACGGTTAATCCTAGACTATCGCTCATGATTGCAATCATCATACTGTTAGCGGCTTGTTGATTAATTTCCCATCCGGCATCATTAGCTAGGCTGTATATAATCTCGCTAGTTGCAACTGCTTCTTCTGTTAACAGATTGTGTTTAAAGCTGAGGTTGGAATCTGTCGTATGATGATCTATTACTAGAACTTCATGTGTTTCTAAAAAATGACGAACGCCAGGAGTTTCTAGTGCTTTAGTCAAGAGTATTTCGGCGGTTGTGTCAACTATTATGGCTAGATCAGCACTGGTGTCAAATTGGTTTATTACTCTATCCCAGCCGGATATATAATGCATGTACTTTGGGATTTCAACTGGGCAATATAGAATTACCTCTTTACCTATATTTTCTAGGATTTCTTCTAATGCAATAGCACTACCAAGAGAATCACCGTCGGGATTCTCAGCTTGAATGACAATTATTTTTTTAGATGAATCAATTAACTTTTTGGCTTCTTTATACATTAAAACGCCCTTCTTCCTTCTAGTGCGTGAGCTAATGTAATTTGGCCAGCATACTCTAAATCGACCCCCACCGGTATACCTCGTGCTAGCCTAGTGAGTTTTATATTGATACCAGCGTCAACTATGTGACGTTGTAGAAACAATGCAGTTGACTCACCTTCAACACTGGCATTTGTAGCAATAATTACTTCTTGAACGTTGTCTTTTGTTAGTCTGTCTATTAATTCTGGTATGTGAAGTTGCTCTGGCCCAATACCGTCAATTGGGCTAATTGCTCCACCTAGAACATGATAAGTTCCATTAAATTGTCCCGTTCGTTCTAACGCGATTATATCTAAAGGCTCTTCAACAACTGCAACTATTTTCTTGTCTCGTGTTTGGTCGCTATAAAGCTCTGAAACTTCTTCATTAGCATCAATTAAGGCAAATGTAATAGGACAGCTTTTTACCTTATTTTGAAGTTCTGATATAGATTTTGCTAACTTTTCACTAATACGTGAATCGGCGCGTAATAAAAAGTAAGCATATCTTTCAGCTGTGCGTACTCCAACACCCGGTAAATGACCAAGTTCGTCAATGGCTGTGACTAATGCCGATGGAAGTAATTGAGACAAGCCGATAACCTTATAGCCCGAGGCTACCTAAACCGCCCATAAGAGGCTTCATTTTTACTGCAGCTACTTCTTGTGCTTTAGCTAATCCATCACGAACGGCGATTTCAATCCAATGTTCAAGTTCAGAGATATCATCAATATCAACTTGCTCTGGGTTGATTTTAACTTTTTTAATTTTTAGCTCACCTGTTATTTGTACTATGACAGCTCCGTCGCCAGCTTCTACTTCAATAATTTCTTTCTTTAATTCATTCTGGGCTTTTCGTAGATTATTCATCATTTTAACTTGATCAAATGCCATATATTTATGCTCCTTTGTCTAATATATTATCTATTAAGTATACTTTACTGTGATGATTTTGTGTATAAGTAAAATCTATCACCTCTGTCAAAATTGGATGTAGTTATTATCTTAGCGATATTATAGCCCTTAAATTGTTGTTTTGCCCCTCTAGTAGCTAGAAAGGTATCGGTTGTTTGTTTGGTTGATACAATGAGATCTTTGTTGTACGAAGCTATGACATTATAGAAATCTAATTCATTATCTGTAACTACTAAATTTTTAGTTTCAGATGGTATTAAGTTTATGTCGTGTGAAAAATTAGGTGCAATATTAGGGTCATATCTATACCCAAAAATATAACGATCTGTGCCAGAGAAAACTAAAACAGAAGTAAGTATTATTAATGGTATTAGTCCACCAATACGGGCGTAAGGATTACGCGGGAATAGCTCATACCAGCTACCTATTAGTCTATTTAAACCTGAAGCTAGTAATAGGACTAACGGAAGGAAAGTAATACTAGTCTGGTTTGAATTAAGTATGACAACAGGTATTAAGAAGATTGACCAAAATATGACTATATAATTTTTGCCAGTTACATGATTTTTTATAACATCATATACACCAAGTGCAATAATTAGCATTGACCCCAACTCGAAAAAAGGCGTCATTAAGGTTGACCCTCCAGGATTGGCGAAACCAAAATATTGGGCACCAAGCGAAGCTAAATTAGCTCCAAAATTAGGCCATCCTGTTGGTATCCCAAGCAATGTCATTCCAAGACTTGGTGTTTTGATTATAGCTAGTATTAATGGTATTAGTAATATTACAGCGATAATTATTCCTATAACTATCTCTTTTTTTGGTATCTGTTTAACTAAGAATCGTAAATGAGGGTGGATTATAGCTGCACTAGCTAATGCTATTAATAAGTAGATGCTTAAGGGGGTGTATAAGCTTAATATAGCTAAGACTGCAAAAATTACAATCATTAGCTTCCTTAGCTTTTTTTGTTGCGATATAATGCTAGCTATTAATATTAGCCAAACTGACCAAAATAGACAGGTTATATTAGGAGTTCCCTCTTGAGCTATAAATATAAATTGTCCAGTTGAAATGGCGATTAGCGATGCCAAAATGCCAACACTAGGTTTAAACCAGTTTTTAAGTAATAAAATTAATCCAATGGCTGATAAAAACGCTAGAATAATTGAAGGTATCTTAATACTTAATATACTAACTCCAAATATAGCTAGACTAGTATTTTGCATCATATAATAAGGTAAATTAGAGGTAATAAGAGAACTAAAATCGTTATATTTAATTAAACCACTTTTTATAACAGACTGTGTTTCGTGATATGACAAACCACCTGGTGAATAAAGTCCTGCAAATATTAAAATTGCAATTAATCCGATTGCAACTAACCCGTATCCAACTAAATAGCGCCAACGATATATATTTAAATCGGATATATTTATTTTACTCATATTTATAACAATTATACCACGTGAGCTAATTATCGTGTTTACGGTCAAGCGACATAAAGCGTAGACGTTCTGGATGGAAGTATAGTTCTATTTTGCCAGTTGGTCCATTACGATGTTTAGCTATAATTAAATCGGTTATGTTCTCGCGTTCAGTCTCGGGATTATAATAAGCTTCACGATAAATAAACATGACAATATCGGCATCTTGCTCGATCGATCCAGATTCTCGAAGGTCTGCAAGCTGTGGTATTTGTGGACTACGAGATTCTACTAAACGTGATAATTGACTTAGAGCGATGACAGGCACGTTTAACTCACGAGCGATTAACTTTAGACCCCTAGATATTTCAGATACTTCCTGAACACGATTACCTTGACTAGAGCCATTACCTTGCATTAATTGCAAATAGTCAATGATAATTAATCCAAGCGGGTGTTCATGATTGGCGCGTCTGGCTTTTGTGCGCATTTCAAGGACAGATAATCCCGGTGTGTCATCGATGAAAATTGGCGCTTCAGCTAGTTCCCCCATCGCCTCAGATAGTTTTCCAAAATCGTCATCAGATAAGTTTCCAGTTCTAATATTCCATGCGTCTACGCCTGACGCATCGGCTAACATACGATCAACAAGTTGTTCTTTACTCATCTCAAGACTGAAAAACAAAACTGATTGCTTAGCCATAGTAGCAACATTATAGGCTAGATTAGTAACAAGAGTTGTTTTACCCATGGCAGGTCGAGCAGCTAAAATAATGAGGTCGCTTCGTTGTAATCCTGCCGTCATATTATCTAGATCTTGATAGCCAGTGCGTACTCCACGTAAAGCACCTTTGTTCCGATGAAGTTCTTCCATTCGATCAAAACTTTCGGTTAAAATGCTCTCGATACTAACTAAATCTTGTTTTAATGATTGATCACTAACTGAAAATAATTCAGCTTCAGCTTTTTCTAATAGTTCCTGAGTCGTAGTGTTTTCGTCGAAACCAAGTTCTGATATCTCACCACTTGCTTTAATTAAACGACGACGAACAGCTTTTTGTGCTACTAGTTCTGCATAAGCTTCGGCATGGGCAGACGTTGGTACGTAGTTTGTTAATTCGGTTAAATATGCTGATCCACCAATGGTATCGAGCTCTTTTTTGCGTTTTAGCTCATCAGTTAGCGTTAATAGATCAACGGGATTATGTTTTTCATATAGACGCATCATACCGCCATAAATGATTGAATGTCGTTTTTCGTAAAAGTCTTTGACGGTGACATGTTCTGAAATATCAGCTAATGTTTCTTCGTCAATCAAAACAGCGCCCAATAAACTTTTTTCGGCATCAATGTTTTGGGGTGGAACTTTTCCTATTGCAACTTCTTTACTAACCATTTTGTTTTATGCAGACTCCAAAGAGACTTCCTCTCCTCCGCCCATAATAGCGGCAATTGCGGCGGCTTGACTATCTTTTGGTGGTGGTGCGGTTGGTAATGTAATTATTTCTAATCCATGAACGCCAATATCTTGCAGACACTTACTTAATAGTGGGCTGTATTTAGTATCATCTAACTTCTTCTTATAGAAGCTATTGTTGGTATATATTGTCAATTCAGTTCCATTTAATTGATGCTTGCATTTTGAAAGTACACTATGAAGTGCAATGTAATTTTGGCGTGTGTATTCGACTAATTTATCCCAATCGAATTTGTCGATATCCGTCTTTGTACTTTTTTTAATTTTAGAATCTGGTATAGCTGGTTTTGTCTGTTTCTCTTGTGTGATCTGTTTTTCTAATTTAGCAACCGAAACTTTAATTTCTGGAGCTGGTGCAGATAATGCCACTGACTTAGGATTAGGAGCTTGTCTTGGTGTTGCGGCTAGTCCTAGCACACTTAATAACTTTAATTGAGGTTGGGGGCTTTTAGATACGTCAATAAGCGAATCTAAAAGTGGTAATAATTGTGGTTTTGTGGCTATCTGGTTGCGAATATTTGCTGTTAATTGCGCAACTAATATGGCATTATCAACGCCTTCATTAAAAGTACGGTCAAGTATTTCAACAACCAAAGCAAGATTATGCGTCTCAACAGCTTCTAATATTTGGTCTATCATATTGGACGGAGCTAATCCTAATACGCTTTCAATTAACTCGGTTGTAATTTTAGTTTTATCGTCTGTAGCTATTAAACTAGACAACTGGTCAAGCAAACTAATGCTATCACGAAAACTACCTTCGCTACGTTGTGCTATTAATTTCAAAGCATCCTCGGTTATCTCGATATCCTCTTGTTTTGCGATATAGGCTAGGTGTTTAACAGCATCGTCGATATTAATTGGGCGAAAACCAAATTGTTGAGTACGGCTAATGATAGTTGCTGGTAGCTTTTCAGCATTAGTTGTTGCCAATATAAACACAACGTGTTCTGGCGGTTCTTCAAGGGTTTTAAGGAGTGCATTAAAAGCAGCTTTTGATAGCATATGGACTTCGTCAATAATGTAAATTTTCTTTTTTGCAGAGACTGGGGCAATCTGGACTTTCTCCCTTAAATCTCTAACATCTTCGACGCCATTATTACTAGCGGCATCAATTTCGATAATATCTAGGTTAATGCTATTTTCGTCATAGGGCAACCCATTAATCTCGTATGCCAAAATTCTGGCAACCGAAGTTTTGCCAACACCACGTGGTCCGGTTAACAGATATGCATGCGACACACGCTCTTGCGAGATAGCACGTGCCAAAATGTCAGTGATATGTTTTTGACCAATCACTTCGTCGAGTGATTTACTGCGATACTTACGATACAATGCTTTTGACATTGTTAAAACTCCCCTATTTCCCTCATGTTCAACCTTAATTATACGCACGTTTTGTTACGTTTAATGCCGTATTTTTTACCTTTTTTGGTTTCACCTCATGTGACAAATGTATTGCACATGTTATTTTATGTTATTTGGTTTGAAGTGTTTAGTTTCCTAGACACCTAACCGAAAAACCGTAAGCCTTGGCGCCCGTGTCACGGTACACAGCCGCGCTGCCAGAGGACAAGCTACGCCCCCAAGCACCAGCGCTCGACTCTGAACTAGAC
>JASGMG010000015.1 GCA_030156575.1 Patescibacteria group bacterium
GTTTTTAACCTCTCTAGCAGACGAAAACATAAACGTGCTATCAGTCAGTATACCAATTATTGTCAGATAAAGTCAAATTTTATGCACTTACTCACTACAGCGTAGAACACTTTATCTTGCAATGATCAGTAATATTAGCTTCGTGCTCCTGATATGTATGTGCAAAATATGTAATATCATCGTCTCCACTTAAGAAATACAGATAGTCGCCCTTGGATGGTGAAGCTACTGCCTGCAATGCCGTAATTCCAGGTGTAGATATTGGACCAGGCGGTAATCCTGGGTGGATGCGTGTATTGTAAGGCGAATCTAACTCAGTATCTCGAGCTACACCTGTTTTATCTGCAATATATTGATAAGTTACATCAGAACCAAGCACCATGTTCGAGCTCAAGCGTGAATAGAATACCTGTGCTACTTGTTTTTGGTCTTGTGCGGTATTTGCCTCACGCTGGATAATCGAGGCTAAAGTAATTCCCTGATATAAGTTAAGATCATGACTTGCAAAAGATTTAATCAATCCATTGTCGACGATGACATTATAAAATTCATCAAAAACACGTTCCAATATATCACTAACAGTAGCTCCAGCGTTAAAATTATAAGTTTCTCCATAAATATAACCTTCTAAGTCAGTGTTTTCTGGTCTACCTGCGAATAATGGACTATCGTAAGTAGCCGATAAAGCTGTAGCAATTTCTTGACTCGAATAACCTGCATTTTTCAAAGTTAATATCGTATCCTTTAATGTAGCCCCTGGATAGAATGTAATACTAAAAGTATCAACCGAGCCATTAACCAAATGATCTATAATCTGTGGAGTTGTTTCAGCTGGCGACAAACGATAAGTACCAGCCTGCAAACTAACACTTTTACCAGACAATCGTGCATAAAGTTCAAAAACAGTCGAGTTACGAATAATTGAATTTTGCTGTAACTGTTTACCGATTTGAGCAGACGTACTATTTGGAGCTATCGTAATCTCTTCAAGCTGGCTAATGTCATCACCCACGGGAGCTAGCTGGGAATTATAATAAAAAGCTCCTGCTATTACAAATATAATAAGTAGTGCAGCGACTGCACCAATTGACCATAATATAATTTTATGTTTTTTCATTGTAGCTCTAAATAATCTTTCAAAATAATAGCCGCTGCTTGAGCATCGATGTCACCTTTTGAGTATGGACGATTGTAACTTTTTAATTGTTGCTCAGCAATGACGCTAGTTAAAGACTCGTCCTGAAAGACTATTTTTGGTGCAATATCCGACAACCTTGAAGCAAATTCCTCAACAAAATTAGTTTGAGCAGTAGCTTCTCCTGATTGATTGCGTGGATAGCCAATAACTAATATATCGGCATCCTCTTTGACTATAATTTCAGAAATAGCCTCTATCTCGCTACCGTCTACTTCTATGGTATCAAATGGAACAGCTATCTTAATAAAACTATCACCAACTGCAACACCTATACGTTTTTCACCAACATCCAGACAAACAATTGATACAGGTTTACTCATTCTGGAGCTTAAACTCAATATCAATTTTGTTAATATTATTCGGTATAGTTCTAACCCAGAAATACGAGAATTTAACATCTACATCGCTAACGCCCTCTATATTGCCAACTATAGATTGAGCTTCCCCATATCTCTTACCTTTTACAGCTTCTTTAATTGCACTCTCGTCTATAACTGGACCAATTTGACCGACTGTAGCAATATTAATTGTTGCAACTTGATCAGTTCTTGAATATCCAGATAAAGTTACTTTATCAATACCGTCATCATAAATACGACGACTATCACTGGTAATTTGTTTAGTTAATGCATCTTTTAGGTAAACTTGCAATTCAGATTTAGCAATGGCCATCATCGAGTATGTAGCTTTTGAAGTTAATTTAGCTTTGCTAGTAGCCTCTTCACCAATAGCTGGCGCCGATACAGGCGTAGCCATATCAACAGCAAAACTATCAGGTATAACTGATTCACCATTAGTAAATTGACTAATTAATTGTTTTTTAGCATCATCAGTTGACAAATCAACTAAGGCTTGACTAGCTTTTTGAATATCATCAGCAGTTACGATTGTAGCAATTTTAGTTGTTCCACCTGCCATAGCAGAACCACTAGCTTCAACCTTTGATTCATCCGGAATAGAACCAATAAAATAAGATACGCCTGAGTTATTATAGGCAACTCCACTCTCCATAGCCTGAACCTGTACTATTGCTTTACCAGATGTACTACCACTTAAAGTACAGGCACTTGATGCCCCACTAAAACCAGGAACTGAGACAGCTGAAGAGTTTGTAAATACATAGCCATCGCTATTTGTGAATTTAGTACCGACAGGTAAAGTAAATCCCTCTGAATAGTCACAATTCTGAATTGTAATACTACCAGTAGCCTTAGTTCCAACATCTTTTTTACCAGTTGCTTCAAATTCAACATTGATAGGTTTTTCGATTTGTTTTGAAATAGTTTGAATGATGCTCTTAGAAATATCGGTAGACTCCGTGCCCCCCAACTTAACGGAAACACTAACTGGCGACATTGTTGTCTTAGCAGTGATAATAACTTTTGCGGCCGGCGCAAATAATAAGGCCCACACAAGAAACGCAATAAGTAAAACGCCAACGAACATGCCAATAAACAGTTTCTTACGAAAGCGTGAAAAATTAGGTATTTTAACATCATTCTTTGGCGCTTTACTCTTTTTAAACTTATTCGGCGTTAAGTTAACTGGCTTTGGAATCTCGTCATCAATATCCAAACTTTTTATATCTTTAACGATATCTGACTCTTTATCACCGGGCACATCAACGGCTTTTGCCAAATCACCAACTGGCAACATAGAACCATCAATAATATCTTCATTATCGTCAACTATTAAAGCTGCAATCTCAGCAATTTCAGGTTTGCTTTGTAAATTCTTAGCAACAGGGATCAAAGCACTAGCAGACAGTGCAATTAAAGCTTTGTTATTAGTAACTAAAACTAAATGCTTTTTACTATTTTCGGCAGTACGTGCTAATAAGCGTAAATTAACTGCACTTTGCAATATTCCAATTCTTTTAGGTGGAACTAAAGCAACGATTTTTTCTTTACTATCTTTAATCTTACCAATGATCGCGGTTATATCATCTTCTGTATCGATATATATTACATCTTTGTTCATTTTTATATTCTAAGTATCCGATTTAATTTATCTTTAATAGTGTCGGCATCACTGCTACCTATCATTGTATCATAACCAACTCGCAAAAGACCCATAGCTGTAATGAAGGTGTGATCTTTTACTAACCCTGTTGAATCAATAATTCCAACAACTTCCGATGGATGAATATGGTGAACTGTTGGTTTTTTAGTAAATGGCAAATCTTTATGCCAATCTTGTTCTTGTAAGGCGGCAACTAATTTACTTAAGCTAGAACCACCGCCACATAATAATATTCGATTAGGTAAATGATCCGCTGAATCAAATTCACTTAATGCCAGTTCGACGCCAGCAATCCAAACTTCAAGGGTTTTATCAATTGCCTCATCAACATCTTTAACTACACTTGATTTAATCTGCTTATTATCGATATTGACTTTCAATTTTTCAGCATCATCATAAGAGATGTCCAGCTCACTAGATATAGTTCTAGTAAAACTACGTCCACCAATACCAAACATTCTAGTGCCTTCAACTCCGCCGTCATTTACAACTGCAATATCAGTAGTAC
This sequence comes from Patescibacteria group bacterium, assembly GCA_030156575.1. Lineage (GTDB taxonomy): Bacteria > Patescibacteriota > Saccharimonadia > Saccharimonadales > Saccharimonadaceae > UBA1547. The sequence continues at coordinate 3,729 of JASGMG010000015.1, forward strand.
CTCCACCAACATCGGCCAATATTGCCGTAAAGTTACTATTAGCATCCGTTCCAAGGACACTACGGCTAACAGCAAAAGGTTCAGCGGCCACAGCTAGCAATTCTAAGGATAGCTCTTCAGCTACTCTTTCCAAAGCGCCTATATGCACCATTGGAGCAAAAGCAGTATAAATCTGAACAGCTACGTCATGACCCTGAAACCCAATCGGATTGCTAACTTTATATCCGTCTATATGGATGCTAACAAGCGCACTATTAACAAGTTTTATTTCAACATCAGCATTACCTGTCTCAAGAGCTATTTGTTTTTGAGCTTTTGTGTGAGCGCGCTCTTGAACTTTTTCTATTATAAATTCCATCTCAGCAGTATCCAATGGACGATCAGGCTGTGGTCGACGATAGCGAATAGTGTTCGTGACTCCTTTTACTAATTCACCAGCGATACCAATTACAACACGATTAGCTTGTAAGCCTGCTTGATCTTCGGCGTCTGATAATGCGTCCTCGCAGTTATGAACAACTCCCGAGATATCGGCAATTGCACCAGAATACATATCACTAATCTTTTGATGAGCACGACCAACGCCAACAATATCAATCTCTTCACCGTCTATTTTAGCAACTAAAGCTTTTACGTATTCTGTACCAATATCAAGCCCAACAATATAATCATTAGCTATATTTTCTTTTCGGTTTTTTCGTAATTTTTCAAATACCATATATAGACACTATTATATACCAACAATGGTTATGGTTACATAGATAATAAGTATTAAACTAAAATTGCTTTAATTCTACGAACTCCTGCACTACTAGATTCTTCTTTAATAATCTTAAATCTCTTACCGCCTTCTGACAATTCACTTGCCCGATTAACGTGAGGACCACCACAAATTTCAAGGCTAAATGGTTTATCTTCATTTTCAGCTTGCATACGATAAACTTTTACAATTTCGCCATATTTATCTCCGAATTCACCATAAGCACCAATTCTACGAGCCTCGGCAATTGGATATTCAGAAAAAGTCACGATTAAGTCTTTACTAATTTGTTCATTTACAATATCTTCAATTTGTTTTAATTTATTTGCATCAACTTTTTCAGGATAAGAGAAATCAAAACGCAAACGTTCTTCATTAATGTTACAACCTCTTTGCGCCGTTAATTCACCTAAAACTATTCGCATAGCTTGGCCGAGTAAATGGGCAGCCGTGTGATATCTTGTAGTAGTTTCAGTCTGTCCATCCAATCCACCTTTAAATACACCCTGGCTAGCAGTTTTACTACGTTGCTTCTGTTCATTCATTTTTTCATTAAACTCTTGACGCCAATTATCAGATAGTTCGATATTCTGTTTAAAAGCCTCTTCAGTCGATAATTCAACAGGAAAACCATATGTATCATAAAGCGTAAATAATTCTAAACCAGTTAAACCATTGGTTTTCATTTTTTCTAATTCACGTAGACCCTTACGCAATGTTTGACGAAAGATTTTTTCTTCTTTTACTAGAATCGAAACAACCTCCATACGTCTTGCCTTAACTTCTGGATAGTCTTCAGCATAAATATCAGCAATAACTGGAATAATTTGTTCTAAGAAGTTTTGTTCAATACCAAGATCAAATGCAAAACGGATGGCACGACGCAACAATCGACGCATAACGTAACCCTGTTCTTTATTACTTGGTGTAACTCCATCAACTGCTAAAAAGGTCGCAGCCCTTAAATGATCGGCAATAACACGCATACTTTCAGTATGTGACTCATATTTTTTATCACTAATTGCCTGCAATTTATCTATAATTGGCCACAAAATACTAATATTAAACACGTCGGGGCTATCAATGCTAGCCGCTGCGATTCGCTCTAAACCACCACCAAAATCAACATTCTTTTTAGCAAGTGGCTCGAAACTACCATCTTCAAGACGCCTATATTGCATAAAGACTTGATTGCCAATTTCCATAAATTGTCCACTGTCACTAGCTGGATGCGCTAAACCAAAGCCATCAGCATGATTTTGTGGACCAAAGTCATAGAATACTTCGCTATCAGGACCACATGGATCACCGATTGGAGTTTTATCTAACCCACCACCACGTGACCACCAATTCTCGCCATCATCATAAAAGAAAATACGCTCACCAGGTTTTATCCCTCGTTTATCACCATCTTTTTGTGAACCAATTTCAACAATTTTAGCTTCTATACCTTTTTCAGCAAAAACCTTTTGCCAAATTTCAGCTGCTTCATCATCACGCGGTATATTATGGAATTTATCACCAATAAAAGCCGTTACGTAAATTTTAGCTGGATCAAGCCCTACAATGTCAGTCAAAAACTCGAAAAACCAACGAATTTGTTGCTCCTTAAAATAATCACCCATGCTCCAGTTACCAAGCATTTCAAAAAAAGTTGTATGACGATTATCACCAACATCTTCAATGTCTTGTGAACGCAAACAAGTTTGACTATTAACTAATCGATTGCCTTCTGAATGCTTTGCACCGAGTAAAAACGGCAAAAGCGGTTGCATGCCACTGCCAGTAAACAATGTCGTTGGGTCATCTTGCGGAACCAATTTTGCCCGAGAGATGATTGAATGTTCTCGTTCTTTAAAAAATTTCAAATATTCGTTGCGGATTTGTTGAGCGTTCATAATCTATACATTATATCAAAAAAACGATTACTCACATAAAATATCAAAAGTTTAACTGGTTTTTATTGATTTTACAATCACGCTCATGCTACAATAGCCCTAAAGAAAAGGGGTCTAACGAAAGGACTATGGTTAATCTAAATCAATGAGTGTTAAACAACCTAGTTTCAAACTTTCCTCTAGTTCTCAAGCTTTCACTATAATAGAGCTCCTAATAGTAATAGTAATCATAGGGATCCTTGCAACCATAACCATAGTATCCTATACAGGTATAACATCTAGAGCTAACCAAGCTGCTATCCAATCAGAACTATCTAATGCATCAAAAACATTATTTATGTACTATGCTGAGTATGGTACATATCCAACAAATATAAATACATCAACTGGTTGTCCAATATCTCCGAATGTAGATGATGAGTACTGTATTAAATTTAGTACTGGTACTAAACTAATCTATAATTATAAAACATCATCAACTTATGAACTAAATTTCATTAAAAACTCACTGACCTACGAAATAACAGGCAATTCATCTCCAACAGTATCACCTAATTGGATAACCATAGGTAACCAAACCTGGTCTAAATATAACCTAAACATAGGTACTAGAATAGCCGGAGCTTCAAGTCAAACTAATAACTCAACTATAGAGAAATACTGCTATGGTAATGATGAAGCTAATTGTACAAACGATAATAATGGTGGACTATATCAATGGGATGAAGCTATGCAATACAGTACAATAGAAGGAGCTCAAGGCATCTGTCCGGCTGGTTCTCATATACCAACTGACACTGAATGGAAAATACTTGAAATGCGGCTTGGAATGACACAGGCACAGGCTGATTTAACCGATACTTGGAGAGGAACAGATCAAGGAGCGCAAATGAAAGTTAATGGGGACTCCGAGTTAAATATACCACTTGGAGGTTATTATAGTGGAGCATTCTATGGCTCAGCAGCAGATACAATCTTGTGGTCTAGTTCAGAATCTAGTACTAAAGCCTGGGATCGTATTCTAAATATAAACATCGCAGGTTTATATAGAGATACTAGTGATAAAACTTATGGCTTCTCAATTCGATGCTTAGGTAATTAATCATGTCTTTGTTTATTCTTAAATTGATATAATTCCACCACCTACACAAACATCTCCGTCATAAATAACTACAGATTGTCCAACAGCAATCGCTCTTTCTGGTGTTTCTAATTCTAAATATGCGATGTCTTTATCTAATTGTAAATTAGCATTAATTAATTGTGCACGATGACGGACACGAATCTGATAACAATTATTAATCGGCATTTCATTAATCCAATGTAAATTAGTAAGTTTAATTGATTTTTTCCATAAAGTATCATCATTTAAATCAGTTGTTACATAAACTTCGTTTTTAGCCATGTCTTTACCAACAACGTAATATGGCAAACCGCCACCCAGTTCTAACCCATGACGTTGGCCAAGAGTATAAAATATAGCTCCATCATGATGTCCCAAAACCTTACCAGAAATCTTATCAACGACATTACCTGATTTCGAGTTAACATACATTCCCAGAAATTCACGAATACCAATTTGACCAACAAAACAAATTCCTTGCGAATCTTTTTTTGTAGCCGTCCATAAACCACGCTCGGCAGCCATTTTACGAACTGTTGGCTTAGTAAATTCACCTATAGGAAATAAAGTTTTACCCAAAGCCTTACCAGTAACACGATACAAAAAATACGTTTGGTCTTTGTTTTTATCAACAGCCTGAAGAAGTTCTCCAACGCAAGTATTAGTAGACGAAATAGTGGCTGACTCTACATTCGTAATTGAATGACAATTAACATCAGCCTTATTGTTACAACCTACAGGTTTAATATGACAAGTTCTTGCGTAATGCCCAGTTGCGATCATATCCGCACCATCTTCTAATGCCGCGTCTAAGAATAGCTTGAATTTTACCTCTTGATTACACATAATATCTGGATTTGGAGTGTGCCCAGCTTTATATTCGTCAATCATATAATCAACAACTTTTTGTCTATACTCATTTTCAAAGTCAAAAACCTTAAAATCAATACCAAGCTTTACTGCTACTCGCTTAGCATCAGCCAAATCATCAGCCCAAGGGCATCTAACGCCAGGCAAATCAGCTGTCCAATTTTTCATATATACGCCAGTTACATCATAGCCTTGCTCGACTAACAAAGCAGCTGTCAAAGATGAATCAACACCACCACTCATACCAACATAAACTTTTGTTTTTAATGCCATTATCTAGTCCCAACAAAATAAAACAAACCAACTTTAGAGATTTCGCTACCTGCCAAATACCAACCATATGGAGTCATCCACCACAAGGTAGACCAATCTTTGTCATTTTTTGATGGATGATTTAATACTTTCACATTATTCGCATATTTATTAAACTCAAGACTCGCACGTCGCTGATGATAACCCGAAGTAACTAAAATAATACTCTTTATATTATTATCTGTGAAAATTACCTGAGAGTTCTCAGCATTTTGTCTAGTTGTCTCCGAATATTCATCAATTAAAATAGCCGAAGCTGGAACGCCAGCATTTATAGCTATAGTTTTCATAGCAGCTGCATTGCTTGGCCCAGACTTATCTTGAGCAGCGCCAGAAAAAATTAATATATTAGTCCAACCATTTTTATATAAAGCAATTGCCTCATTAGTCCTTGCTTTTGTATCTCCCCCGCTAATAGCAACAACTGCATCAACTGTTTGACAGTTAATAGTAGTACTCGGCGACTTGCCACAATTACGCAAATCATCAGGCCCTAAATAAAAGCCAAGGCCCAAGACAATGGCAACTGCCAAAATGCCATAAATAATCAAATGCTTTATCATTTATTAACTCTTTTATATTCTCGTTTTATTTCTTCAATCATAATCTCACCTGCTCGTTTTATATTCTCTGGTGTTGACAAATGCCCAAGTGTAATTCTAATGCTACCATCCGACAATTCATCAGACAAACCAATTGCAGTTAAAACATGCGAACGAGTACCTTTATTAGCAGCACAAGCGCTACCTGTCGCAACCATAATTCCTCTATTTTCTAATATGAAGACCAATCTCTCGCCATCTATTCCGGGAAATGAGATATGTAAATGCCCAGCTAACCGATGTTTCGGATGCCCTGAGACAACAGCTTTATCAAAAGTATTGACTAGTACCATTTGTAAACTATCACGTAGTTTTGCAAGTCGCTCTGATTCGTATTTACGATGATCGTTCACGAGTTCAAGAGCTCGCGAGAAACCAACCACACCCGCTACATTTTCAGTGCCACTGCGAATACCTCTTTCTTGACCGCCACCAACAATTTGCGGAGAAAGTCGAACGTGACTTGCTACCCACAATAGACCGACCTGTTTTGGGCCATAAATTTTACCGGCGTTCATAGTTAACATATCCACACCTAATCTAGCAACATTGATATCAATCTGACCAACTCCTTGCGAAGCGTCACTATGAAAATAAATTGGCGTTTTATTATCATTTAATAAACGAGTTTCACGTTCGGCTTTTATAACTTGAGCAATATCACGAAGAGGCTGAATAGTACCTAGCTCATTATTAGCAAGCGCTACGCTAATAAGTTGTGTATTTGGCCTAATAGCTGCTTTTATGAAGTCAGCGGAAACCATGCCATACTTATCTACGCTAACAGTAGTTGCATCTAATTTCTTAGCGCAATTAAGTACAGAATGATGTTCTGCGCTAGGGACTATTATATGCCCATCGATATCATTAAAAGCTAAATTAATAGATTCGGTTGCACCAGCCGTAATGATAATTTCACCAGGTTTAGCTCCAATTTGACTAGCGATTAAATGTTTTGCACTTTCGTAAACGCGTCTAACCGCAACAGCTGGTGCATAAGGACTTGATGGATTATAGAATTCATCACTAAAATAAGGTTGCATGGCCATTAAGACACGACGATCCAAGGGCGTCGCAGCGGCATGATCAAGATAAATCAACTCTGTGTTCACCTCTCTAGTATATCAGCTAAGCTATAGGTTTTCCGGTTTTATGATCACATTTATAAATATCACGAGCAACTCGCTCAAGATACAATTGAGCTGCAGTTACAAAATTATCTAGCTCTTGGCCCTTAATATATTGATAAGGTGTACCTTCTTGAACCTTAAAGATTCCATCATCGTGAATTTCGTAACGAGTAGTGACAGACTGTCTCTTATTATCAGAATCTGTCCATTCTTCATACCAAATCCAATTATTTGGATTCTCATTAAAAAATTCTCGACGATTGCCGGGTTTGATTGGGCCAAATATCCTAGCGCCAATTTTACTTTCAATTTGGATTAGTTCACGAACGGTTAATTCTTTAAATGGCCTTTTTTTAGTCTTTTTAAGAAAATCGCCAGCCGTATCATTAGCGACTAATTTTTTAAAAGTTTTTACAAATGTGCGTTTCATAGTAGATTAAGCTGCTTTATCCTCTAAATTATCTATTCTTCGTTGAAGCTCATCTGTGATTGCAATATCGCTACTTATTCGAAAAGTTTTTATCATTAAACCAATAAATTTGATTTCCTTAGATATATCAGTCGGTTTTTTTATTTCTGCGCTATTAACAGCGTCAATCTCAGCATAAGCAGCACTCACGCCTTCGTAGATTCGGGCTTCCCATAACGGAATAAGATTATCGCCACATTTATTAATAATGTTATCAGAATCTTTTTTAATATCAGGCGTATCTGGAATAGACTCAATATTATCATTTCTAGCAATTTCAGTATCTGGGATTTTATATTCTGTTTGTGGTGACATAAAATTATAAAGCCTTTAAAAATTAAGTTAGTACGTTTTTTAATCTGTCTGTTTTAGAATTTAAATAACGCACAGGCATTTGCAGTTGTATTATTCGCAATTTCTTCAACCGAAATTTTACGAATCGCTGCTTGGTGTTCGGCAATACTACTAATATATGCTGGCTCATTTACTTTACCACGTAAAGGCATGGGCGTCAAATACGGCGCATCTGTTTCTAACAGTATTCTATCCATAGGCAAAGACGAAAACATTGCTTTTTGATCTTCATCTTTTGTGAATGTGCTAAAACCACTTATACCAATATACAATCCTCTATCTAAGCCTCGATATGAATTAATTGGTGCATCCGTAAAGCTATGTAACACACCACGAATATTATGAAAATTGTCAAAAATTGGCCAAAAATCATCAAAGGCTTCACGAACATGAAAAATAATCGGCAATTTATACTTTAACGACATCTCAATTTGCGATTCTAGCGCCTTAACCTGGACATCCCTAGGGCTATAATTATAATGATAATCTAATCCAATTTCACCAATCGCAATTAAAGATGAGTTATTTACGTCAATAAGTTCTTCAATATTCATATAGCCATCTTTTGTCTCATGAGGATGAACCCCGACAGAAGCAAATGTATTGTCGTTTTTAGATGCAAAATCAATTGCTCGTCGTGAATCCTCTATGTTAGTGCCAACACAAATAATTTTATTAACATTTTGTTCACTCGCATGTTTTACAACATCATTAATATTTAGTGGATAATCGGCACTATGTATATGACAATGCGTATCGATTAACATTATTTTAATCCTTTGTGGTATGTGGATCTGTTGTGTGCTTATATATTTTAGGGAAGAAGACACCCTCTAGTGGCACAATTCTACCAGTTTCAAATGTACGATGGATTCTATCAGCTGTATCTGGCAAAAATGGCACTAATAGATCACCAATTTGCAATAGTGCACCAACGGCATAAGCGAGCACTTCAGTTAAATGTGACTCAGCTTCAGCATCTTTTCCTATTTGTTTAGCGATTTCCCAAGGTTTAACATGCTCAATATATTGATTTAAACTTCGTACCATCAACCAAACTTCATCGACAGCCTTATCAAATTCTAGATTTTCCATAGATTTATGATAAGTTCCCATATCATGTTCACCTTGAGGGATTTCACCAATGACACCTGATTGATAACGAGTAATCATGCCAGTAACACGTTGAACTGCATTACCTAAGTCATTGGCAAGTTCTGTATTATAAGCATTTTCAAAGGTTTCCCAAGTAAAATCACCATCATCAAGAGTTGGGATATGCCGTGAAAAAAAGTATCGAAAAGCATCAACGCCATATTCATCAATGATTTGGATGGGGTCAACACCATTACCAAGAGACTTACTTTGCTTAATTCCACCAACATTAATAAAGCCATGCGCCAATATCTTTTTTGGCAATGGCAAGCCAAGCCCTAGGAGCATTGCTGGCCATAAACCTGCATGGAATCGCAAAATATCCTTACCAACTACCTGTATGTCAGCTGGCCAATATAGTTGCCACTCCGGATTGTCCGGGTAGCCTAATACTGTAATATAGTTAGCAAGTGCATCAAGCCAAACATACATAACTTGCTCTGGATCATCAGGAACTGGTACACCCCAACTAAGGCTCTTTTTAGGACGAGAAATACTAACATCTTGTAAACCATCTTTGATTAACTCAAGAAACTCTTTTTTGCGAAATTCTGGTACAATCTGCATATCACCATTAGATATTGCCTGTTTAATATCATCAGTAAAGGCACTGGCCTTAAAATAGTAATTCTCTTCACTTATCTTTTGATAATGCTGTTGATGATCAGCACAAATACCACCACTAGCAGTTGCTTCTTTATCAGTAACAAAAGCTTCACAACCTGCACAATACCAGCCTTCATAATTACCTTTATAAATATAGGGCTGTAATTTCTGCCAAATAATTTTAACTGAGTTAATGTGATGCGGGTCAGTAGTTCTAATAAAATCCGTATAGCTGGCACCTATTTTTTTTATCAATGTCTCAAAATTAACATAAGTTTTATCTACATAGCTTTGTGGATCAGTGCCAAGTTCAATAGCTTTAGTCGCAATTTTATTGCCATGTTCATCAGTGCCAACTTGAAAACGGACATCATGATCATTTTGTTTTTGGTAACGTGTCCAAATATCTGCCAATAAATAATCAAGCGCATGACCAATGTGTGGCGCGCCATTAGCATAAGGGATTGCAGTAGTAATATATAATTTTTTATCCATAGTTCTAGATATTATTGTAACAGATTACCGAATAATTCGGGTTAATCGTACCCAATCATCTAAATCAAGCATTTCAGCACGAGCATTGGAGTCTATATTAGCCTTAGTTAAAATTGCTTCAACTTCATGTTTAGAGAGCTTCAACCCTCCAGACAAGCTACTACGAATTTTTTTTCGTTTCTCAGAGAACCCAGCTTTTACCACTTTAAAGAAATCTTTTTCACTAATATCAGTAAGATATGGAGTTTTTCTGGTGCGCAAAACAACGACTTGACTATCTACCTTTGGGGGAGGAGTAAACATAGCCGATGGTACAATATCACCAAGGCTAACGTCAGCAAATAATTGAGCGCTAATTGCCAGAATGCTCATCCTACCATCCAAAGCCGCTAACCTCTGAGCAACTTCTTTTTGTACTAATAGAACCGCCATTTTTGGTCTATTCTCAGCTGTCATCAATAATTGCACAATTTTACTAGTAATATAGTACGGCACATTAGCAACGACAACATAATCGCTAGGTAGGGTCGATAAATCAAAAGATAAAATATCATCATTTACAACCTCTAGGTTTTTACCAGGAAACTGAGATGGTAATTTACGAGCTAATTCAGAATCAAATTCGACTGCTATAACTTTCTCGCAACGACGCAAGAGTTCACTCGTTAATGCGCCCAAGCCTGGCCCAATTTCAAGTACAATATCATCAGATGTTAATTCAGCGCAATCTGCAATATGTGATAAGACTTTACGATCTTTTAGCCAATGTTGGCCAAGTGATTTATTAGTCGGCATTTAATTACCACCACCCGTGATTAACCCAAAAATTATACGCTGCGTTCCAACTGCCATAACCATGGTTAACAGCATAGCTACTGAAATAACGAAGCTGACAGACGGGGTCGCTTTGCCAGCTTGGGCAAGCTCCACTTAAGCTTTTAAGGTTCGTCTGTCCAAGTCCATAACAACCATTACCACCACAACCAGTAGAGTTAATAGCTCCTGGATTCCAATGAGATTCTCGAGTTATAATATAATCAACATAACCATAATCACCTTCACTAATCCCCGCAGCCGCCATCCAATCAGTATGAGACCCAGCAGGTAAAGTAACCTTTATCCCTATAACCTCAACCTGCTCTTTTGATTCTTTAGTTGTCAAGCTAGCGATTTCAGTTCTAGAAACTTCTTGACCGTTTTCTATTAGTACTTCATATGTAACGGTTCTTGAACCTTTTTCACCAACAGTTCGAATTTCTCTATAACCAACTTTTTTGTCACCATCTTGAATCGTTTCTGTTTCAAAACCAACCTCTTCCTCGACAACGATGGTTTGCTTTCCTTCTCGCCATAATTTAACCGTTAATTCGCTGGTAATCTTTGTATCTGCAGAAGGCGATATGCGATCATCTTTACCAAGCTTAATGCCTTTCTCTGATAACATCTCACCCACCGTATCTGCTTGAGTTCGAACAGTTGTAGTATTTCCATAAAGATTAAAAGTAAATGGTTTAGCACGATTAATGGTTAACTTCAAACTAGCGCCATCGGCAATTATATTATCAGCTAATTCCAAATCTGTTTTATCTTCGTCGTACAATTTTATACCAGCACTTTTGACAATTTGAGTAGCCGTTTGATAAGGCGTCACTATTTTAGTTTTAATATTACCATCGACTATAACAACCGGCCTAGCTCTATAAATATTAACCTGGTAATCAGATGCAACTAGTTTTTCAGTAATAGCAGGTTCAACCACATCCTTAACGTCCATAGATATACCAGATTCTTTTAGGACATCACCAATTGTTTCGGCCTTACTAACAACGACCTTTTCAATCCCGCGATCATGAATAGTTATCAAATGACCAGATTGAGATTGATTATTATTACCAGCATGAGTTGTACTAGTCATAGTGACTATAATTACAGCTAATAAAAATATAGGTAACACAAAAATAACACCAATTGACTTGGTGAACTTACTAGCTAACTGAATTATTGGTTTTTTCACACCCAAGATATCTTTAATTATAGCAGATTATAGACTAAAAAGTATACAATTAGTCTTATAAGTCGTTAATTAGCTTTAAAATAATCAATTCCCTAAACATCTAACCGAAAAGCCATAAGCCTTGGAGTACGTACCACGGAGAAC
>JASGMG010000002.1 GCA_030156575.1 Patescibacteria group bacterium
CAAAAAGTTAAGACAGTGTGTTGATTATATTAGGAGCCTGACATAGCAAACTTGCTGTATATAGACAAAGCTTTTGACGAAGCTATGGCTAAGTGTGTTTTTACGAATATGAATATTTGTAACATTCAAGGTAAATAAATATTTTCATTACTATTTGAATATATTATTGATATATACGCGATTTTTTCGATTATATATTGATTTATACATCAAAGTACGCTATAATTAAGCTACTATGATTATAGATTTCACAATTAAAAACTACAGGTCATTCAAAGAAGCATCAAGCCTTTCTCTCATAGCAGAGGCTCTTAAAGACGAGGGTGTAGCAATTTCTCAAACAGAGTTTGGTGATAATGTTCTGCCTGTCGTAGGTATTTTTGGTCAAAATGCTGGAGGTAAATCAAATATCATCAAAGCGTTGGCATATATGCAAGGTTCGATGCTAAACTCAAACTACATCAATGCTCCTATCAATAAGCATCCCCTACTTCAACCTTTCTTATTAAGCCAAGAGACTCAAAAAAAGCCTATACACTTTGAGATTTCAATGTGGGACGCAGAATTTCTTACTCAATACAATTATGGGTTTGAGGTAGGTAAAGTCGGCGTAGTTTCTGAGTGGTTAGAATTAGTAGATAGGCCATTAAAAAATCGTCGCTCTCGACTTATCTTTGAACGAAAAGCAAACAAATTTGAATTCGACACAACAGTTAAAGGTGACCTCCAACCTCTGCAAAAAAGAGTATTAAATACAGCACTGGCTGTAAACGTATTCGCCAATTTAGCAGACCCTATCTCCCATAGGTTTTTGGAACTAATAAGTGTACAGAATATTAAAGTTGTTGATGGTACTGATACTAACCAACTTATGGGCTACGCCCTAGATCGCTGCTACAATGATATTAAGCTGAAGGCTCAGGTAATTAACTTTATCAAAAACGCTGATATTGATATTAACGAAGTTGACGTAGACCGTTCGGCATTTAATGCCAGCGATTTACCTGCTGGAATTCCAGACGAGCTTAAAGCTTTAATTACAAACTCAAGACAACCAAAATACAACTACAGAATTACCACAAAACACTCAATGTATGATGAAGCTGGCAATAAGCTAGATACTAATTACGATTTCAACTTCGGCGAGCAGGAGTCATTAGGTACTCAAAAAATTCTTGCCTTAGCTACTATATTAATAGACGCTCTCAATAACGGTGAAGTTGTAGCATTTGATGAACTTGGTTCAAGCTTACACCCATTCTTAACAAAAAAGATTGTAGAGCTATTTCAAAATCCTAAATCTAACAAGAAAGGTGCTCAGCTTATATTCACAAGCCACGAAACCTTCCTTCTGAATAAGAACTCTCTCAATAACAAATTTGACCTCAGGCGAGACCAGATTTGGTTTGCAGATAAAGGCGCTAACGAAGCATCAACTCTGAGAAGTCTATCGGAATATAAAACAAAAAAAGAGTACGAACTATCAAAACGTTATCTTGAGGGTAGGTTTGGGGCTGTTCCAGTCTTGAAGTTTAACGAAGGTTGATATTATATGGGGGGACATTACAAAAGAAAAAGTCAGTTCTCACTAAGCGGCAAAAGGCCAGCTGGTATATTAGACGAGCGTAAGTTCTTTCTTATTGTAACCGAAGGTAAAACCGAAGCTCAGTATTTCAACCATTTTCGTAGTACAACAGGCCCTAGGATTCTCTCTGTAGATAAAAGCGATTCAAAAATTCGTTTAGTCGAAAAAGCAATCGAATTACGCAATAAGCTTATTGCAGAAGGTAGTTACGACGAACACAACGATGAGACTTGGGCAGTGTTTGATAGAGATGTAGACGCAAAGAAACCAAATGATAAATCCACATTCAACGAGTCTCTCGCTCTCGCAAAAAGAAATAATATAGAGGTTGCCTATTCAAACGACTCATTCGAACTATGGTTCTTGCTACACTTTCAAGTCGTGTCAACCACAATGCACCGAAAAAATATCAATTTGAAATTGAAAGAGCACTTAGGTAGATATAAACACGGTGATGACATATTTAGTCTAATCAACAAAAACTACTCAGAAGCTGTAAAAAGAGCAGTGCAAATACTAAAGTCAAATTGTAAAACTTCACCAGTTGACGCTAATCCATCAACGACAGTTCACTTGTTAACAGAACAATTACGCAAAAATATGGACTGTTAAGTTAAAGTCAAAATCCCCTACCACCAGTAGATATTGGCATTTGATTTTTGCTTGCCCACAACAATTTAGGTAAGTAGTGCGTTTATAATCTTTTCTAGATAACCACCTTATTGGTAAGGTGGGTTATGATTTCTCTAGCGACATCCTTATATACTTTTCACCGTTTGGAGTAGTGATCAGTAACAATATATATCGGAGGCTCGTTGAGTGGTACTTAAGCCGGCCAAAAATAAAATTTACCTTTAGAACATTCATTTCTGATCATTCCGTTTCCAAGAGTTGTGAACGGCTACGCCGTTCACTGCATATGAGTATTATTTGCTTACCAGATTATGAGGGATTTTAAGACTCAGACAGCATAAGTTATAATTTATTTATTACGACTTTTTAAGCGATACAATCAGTTCAGCACCATTAATATTTACATTGGACACAAAATCAAACGTTTCAACGTTAGACAAACTAACAGCTAGAGTTTCACTTTTTATAATCTTATTGTAATGTGAAATTGATTCCGTTAAGTCTTTGCCTTTCGCAATAAGCGTTAAATTAATACGATCATCAATATTAAGACCAGCCTGTTTACGCGCACTTTGGATATGGCGAATCACTTCCCTTGAAATACCTTCGCTCTTTAATTCTGGCGTAATAACAGTGTCTAATTTAAGCAAAATTGCATTTTTGTTGTCGACTGTCTCAAAATATCGCAACGATACTTCTTTAACATTTATTTCATCCTTAATAATGTCCATATATCCATCATTGAAATCTGCCGTATACCCATGCAATTCAATTTCTAATTTTGCTAGTGGCTGACGTATTTTCATGCCCTCTTTTGATCTTTTTGATAAACTTTCGTTTACAACCGTTCGCACAATCTCCATACGTTCTACTTCTAATTCGTTTACCCTGCCGGCAATCGGCCAATCCAATAAATGTACACTTTCACCCCCAGTTAGTTTTTGGTACAACTCATCAGCCAAAAAAGGAGTAAACGGTGCCAAGATTTGCGAAAGCTTAACTAGTACATAATGAAGTGTATGATATGCATTATTCTTATCAGCGTCATCTTCAGATTTCCAAAAACGACGACGACTACGACGAACATACCAATTGCTAGCATCTTCAACAAATGGCAAAATAGGCTTTACAGCATTTGGAATATCATAAACATCCATATTCTTTTCAACCTGACCTATTAATTGATGTAACCGACTTATTATCCATTGATCTAGTGAATTATTTAACAAATCACTTGGGTCAGACAAATCACCATTAAATTCCCATTTATCAACTTCTGCGTACATAGTGAAGAAATCGTACATATTCCAAATCATTGATAGCTTACGAGCAATATCACTTACCTCTTTGTCATGAAGTGTAAAATCTTCACCATTTAAAAGCGGGCTAGATAGTAACATAAACCGTAAACTATCGGCACTAAACTTATCCATTAGTTCATTAGGGTCAGTAAAATTACCCCGACTTTTACTCATCTTAAAGCCGTCGTTACCAGCAATATTACCAGTTACGATTACATTTTTAAAAGCATTATGGCCAAACAAACCAATATTTATAGCATGAACATAATAAAACCAAGCTCGAACTTGCCCAACATATTCAACAATAAAATCACCAGGGAAATTCTTTTCAAATTTCTCTACATTTTCAAATGGATAATGAAATTGTGCAAACGGCATACTGCCTGATTCAAACCAACAATCCAAGACCTTGTCAACTCGTTGATACTTAACACCATCAATTTCAAAGGTAATATCATCTACCCACGGACGATGATAATCTTCTAGTTCAACGCCACTTAATTTTTTAAGCTCCGCATAGCTCCCAACAACCTTGACAAGCTCATTACCATCCTCATCAGTTCCCTTCCAAACTGGCATAGCTGTTGCCCAGAAACGATCACGACTTAAGTTCCAATCAGGTGCTGTTTGGATTGTCTTTTCAAAACGTCCATGCTTAATATGCTCAGGGAACCAATTAATATTATTCGAATTTTTCTCAAGCATTTCGGTTCGTTGACTGTCGATATCCATAAACCAGCTTGGGTGTGCTCTATATATTAAACGATTACCGGTGCGTGGATTATGTGGATACTCATGACGTATGTAATCAATCTTCCAAACAATACCACGTTCGTTTAATGTTTTAGCAATAGTTTTATTAACATCCCATATATTCTCACCGATCCATTCAGTTTCAGTATATTTTCCATATTCATCCAATACATGGACAATCGGAATGTCATTCTCTTTAGCAAGTGTAAAATCTTCTTCACCATAGGCAGGTGCAATATGCACAATACCGGTACCAGATTCAGTCGTTACATAATCAGCTAACCAAATTTTATGCGCATTTTTGCCCCTATCATCAAATAAAGGTTCGTATGACTTATTGATCAAATCAGTTGCTTTAATATCTCGAACAATCTTATAGTCCAAAACGTTATGTTTAATATCTGTCAAAACCTTATCGAGATTATCTTTGGCCATAATCATATGCTCACCATCAATCTCGATTTCAACATATTTTATGTCTTTATTAATAGCTAGCGCAGTATTACCTGGCAATGTCCAGGGGGTCGTTGTCCAAGCTAGCAACGAGACATCTTCATCTTTTAATTTAAATTTCGTATAAACGCTAGGGTCGGTCACTATTTGATAAGCACCAGCGTCCATAGTAACCTCAGCCTTAGAAAGTGGAGTTGCCCAGACTGTGTCATACATCAAAACTCGCTCACCTTCGTAAATTTTGCCCTTTTCATACAATTCTTTAAAAGCCCACCAAACAGATTCCATAAAATCTTTATCCATAGTCTTATAGCCACCTTCAAACTCAACCCAACGTCCAATACGATCAATTGTAGTTTCCCAAGTGCTACTAGTCTGAACCATGCTTTCACGAGCCGTTACGATATAATCCTCTAAACTAATCTTTGTGCCAATATCATGCCTATCAGTAATGCCTAATTTTTTTTCAACAAAATTCTCAGCAGGAAGGCCATGACAATCCCAGCCCCAAACTCGCTCTACTCGTTTACCTTTCATAGTTTGGTAACGTGGCACAGCGTCTTTTACAATACTAGGCAATAATGAACCATAATGAGGCGAACCTGTAATAAATGGAGGGCCATCATAGAATACATAGGCATTATCGGTTGAACGCATCTTAACAGATTTTTCGAATGTCTTATTTTTTTTCCAATATTGTACTAGATCTTTTTCATATTCTAGCGCACGTCTCCGTGTGTTCGCCTTAAATCTCATAAATTTATCTCCATCTTTTCATATCCATATTTAACTAATAATGGCATAATATCATCAATCGATTTTCCAGCCAAAAATCCACCAGCAATAGCTTCATCTTGGGTTACATCTGCTAACACAAAATCTGGAGTAATAAAGGTATCTTTATCCGCTTCATTATTAAATTCAAAATCAATGACGACTAACCCTAGAAGCTTGTCTTGATACACGTCAATTTCAGCTGGGAACCCGTCTAGATCCATAAAATATCGTCTTTTTGTAAAATCTTTATTAGAACATTTTGCCAACGCCATAAATTCATCTTTTTCCAACTCGATAGTATACTCATATTGCTTTGAAGAGTCGTTGCCTACAACTGGATACTTTTTTGTGATTACATAAGAATCATCTTTTTGACGTAATCTGAGATGAGCATGCGCTACAGATTCAGGAATATATACATCATGAATCAAAACTGACCTTGCTTCTTTTATTCCAATTGGTAAGGATTTTGCAAGATAGGTTTTTTCTAATTCTATTTCTGTAGACATAATATTGTACTATTGTATCAGTTAAAGACGTTAGCGTAAATAAATTATACGTAATAGCTTACTTCGCTAATTGTAGGCAATGGTAACCCACGCCAAATATTTTGCATAACTCCACTATCGCTAATTGCAATAATAGTAGGATATTCAACAATCCCATACGTCTCACAAAAAGATACACCATCAGGAGCATCAGGGTCTATGATTTCTAGAGTATGACCTGTTTGACGCTCAAAATCACGTAAAAAATCCGAAACAGATCTTGCATAATCAGTTTGGTCTTTATAAACAACAATAATTCGCATATTCTAACCTTTTAATTCTTTTCTTTGCTCAAGAATTTTCACGAAATCATCAAGTGTCTTAAATTTATGATAAACACTAGCAAAACGAACATAAGCAACTTCATTACGCATAGCTAGCTCATCTAAAACCCTATCACCAATCTGTTTTGAAGTAATTTCGTTTTCACCGAAAGCATATAACGCATTTTCTATTTCGGAAATCATTTCTTCAACTTCAACTTCTGAAACAAAGAACTTTCCCACTGATCGTTTAATCGCAATAGCTAATTTATCACGATCAAACAACTCTCGAGCGCCACTCCTCTTTATAACAGCTAAATTCGGTCTTTCCACTCGTTCATACGTAGTAAACCTTTTACCATCAGGAGACTCACGACGACGACGAATAGTAATACCGTCACTAACCTCCCTAGATTCAATAACTCGACTATCGCCAATGTTATATTTAGTCACTATCGCCTACTAATCTTTATTATCCGATTTTTTATTTTTCTTACGACGACGCAAAAAAGCAGGCATATCGGACTCATCATCCTCTTTATTTGGTTGATCCCATATACTCTGAGTTGATTCTTCCTCAAATATAGCAGTAGCTTCATTATTATCAAGATTTAAATCAATATCTCCAACCGTATCTTCAGCTATTTTAGATATAGTTTGCTCATTCGAAGAGGCACTATTATCAGATGAAGCTTGTTCATGAAAATATGCAGAGTCAAAACCCGTAGCAATAACGGTAATAATTAATTCATCTTCCAAATCAGCTTTTAGTGTTGCACCAAAAATTATATTCGCGTCAGGTGAAACTGCGCTAGTAATGATTTCAGCAGCCTCTTGAATTTCGCTATTGCTCATATCATAACCACCAGTAACATTGAAAAGTACGCCTTTAGCCCCATCAATTGAAACTTCAATAAGAGGTGATTCAATAGCTTGTTGTGCAGCTTGTGCAGCACGATTATCACCACTTGCGCGACCAATACCCATAAGCGCTGACCCAGCATTGCTCATAATAGCTCTCACATCCGCAAAATCAAGATTAATTAAACCGTGTTCGGTAATAAGCTCTGATATACCTTGAACACCCTGTCGAAGTACGTCGTCAGCAATCTTAAATGTTTCAAGAAGTGGAGTCCTACGATCAATTGTTTGGAGTAATCTATCATTTGGAATAGTTATAAGAGTATCAACTTGACGACCAAGTTGAGCAATAGCCCACTCAGCATTCTTACGACGTTTTTCTCCCTCAAAGCTAAACGGTTTAGTTGCAACACCAACGACTAAGATTCCTAACTCACGTGCGACTTCGGCAACAACATGGCCAGCACCACTACCAGTACCACCACCAGCGCCAATAGTTACGAAAACCATATCAGCGCCTACTAAAGCTTCACGGATTTCATCACGTGACTCATTAGCAGCTGCTTCCCCTACGGAAGGATCAGCGCCAGCCCCTAAACCACCAGTTGTTACACTACCAAGATGGAGCTTAATGTCAGCTTTACTATTGTGTAGAGCTTGAGCATCAGTATTCATAGCAATAAACTGTACGCCAGTCAATCCAGCATCTTTCATGCGATTAACTGCCGCATTACCGGCTCCACCAACTCCTACTACTTTTATACTAGCAAAAATTTGTATATCACTTGGTTTTACTTCAGGCATTATATCTGTTCTCTCCAATATTCATATTCTATATTATAGTATAACACTTGATCGCAAAAACACTACGCTTTAAAACGACCCATAAATTTAGACAATAAACCTTTACCATTAGATAACATATTATTACCTCTAGATAAACTATTATTCTTAGTTATACTGTCAGACTCAGCATCAATTAGCATTAGTCCTAAGACCGTAGCAAATTGTGGTTTTTCTATATCATCTGCTACCCCGCCATAACCAGAGGCTGAACCAATACGTACAGCAAGCCCAAGAGCTTCCTTGGCGTAATCGATAATACCCTTCAATTGTGCTGTTCCCCCAGTTAATACAATACCGCTAGGCAACTTGCCAGCACGACCAGCACGCTTTAATTCTTTATTAATAGCCTCGAATATTTCATCCAGACGTGCTTCAACAATCTCATCAATTTCATTCGTTTTAAAATTATATACACTACTATTATATTTTAAACTAATATCAGATGTGTCATTTCTTGATATAGCAGAGGCATGCTCTATTTTTAATTTTTCAGCTATTTCGGGATCTGTTTTTAAGCCAATAGCTATATCGTTAGTAATATTAATTCCACCGAGTGGAATAACTGCCGTAAACTGCAAATCACCTTCTTCGTATATAGACACATTAGTAGTAGCACCACCTATATCAACCAAAGCTACACCGTTTTCAAGTTGTTGCTCAGTCAACACCGCCCTTGCAGCTGCAACTCCTGCAACTATTATCGAATGTGGCAAAACCTTTGCGGATTCAGCTGCTTTTTGTAAATTTGCAAGATGCGGAGCTAAAACGGAGACTACATGAGCATCAATTTCTAATCTAGTACCAGTCATACCTATTGGATTTTTAATATTATCCTGACCATCCAGTTTATAAGCATGAGGTACAACTTCTAACACTTCTCGATTAGCCGGTATCTTACCTAAAGTAGCAACTTCTTCGATACGAAGAACATCTTCTTTATTAATTTCATGATCGACATTACCAACCGCAATCATGCCATCAGTATGGGTACTTAAAATGTGCGCTCCATTAATACTAATCGTAGCGGCATCAACTTGATACCCACTCATTCTTTCAGCTTCACCAAGAGCATCGTCAATAGCTTGAGCTGGACCAGCCAAATTAACAACAGTGCCCTTACGCATTCCACTATTTTGAGCCTTACCTATACCTACAATTGTTGGCACACCAGTAGCTCCGTCAATATGACCAATTACACAACGAACTGTAGTTGTGCCAATATCGATTCCAACAGCATGTTTAGAGATTTCCTGCATATAATAAAGTATATCGCTTATGTAGCCTTTTGCCTAGCTTTAAAGCTCAAATTAAAGTTTTGTTAGAATTTCAACGCCTTCGTCAGTAATCAATACAGTATGTTCGAAATGTGCGGCTAAACTACCATCACGAGTGCTTATAGTCCAACCATCATTTTCTGTCTTTATGGCTTCGCCTCCAAGAGTTGCCATCGGCTCAATTGCGATTGTGTCACCAGGTACCAATAAAACACCTGTGCCCCTTTTACCATAATTTGGAACCTCCGGGGCCTGTTGCATTTCATGCCCGACACCATGACCAACTAATTCTCTAATAATGCCCAGCTTTCCGTCATTTAAGACCTTTTCAATAGCATAACCAATATCACCAGTACGAGCGGTTCCTTTAATTGCATCTATTCCAGCATAAAGGCTACGTTCTGTATAGTTCAATAAATGTTTCTTTGCACCTTTTAATTCTTCACCCACTACCATAGAAAAAGCGCTATCTGTCTTCATATTCTTATAAGTTATAACTAAATCAAAACTAACAATATCGCCCTTTTCAAATTTATATGAAGTAGGGATACCATGAACAATCTCACTGTTAGTAGAAATACAAATAGCATTAGGAAAATTAACTTCAGGGGTTTTATATGTTACTGTCGCACCTAATGCTTTAATTTCATTCTCAACCCAAGCGTCAATTTCAATTTCACTCATTCCAACTTTAACCTGTTTTTTTATGCCATCAAGAATAGTAGCTAGTATTTTGCCACCTTCCCTCATTGCATTAATTTCATCAACAGTCTTTACGCGAGCTTGCATAATTCTACCTCTTTCATAATCTGCACATGAACCTGTTCTGGCGTACCAGATCCGTCAATATACACGATTTTAATCCCCTCTTTTCTAAAATAATCCAAAACAGGATAAGTCTCTTCTTTATAAATATCTAGACGATTCCGTATAGCCTGTTCTGTGTCATCTTTACGCCCCCTAGAAGACAACCGTTCAATTATAGTTTTTTCATCAATCTCAATTACAACAATTAGTTCGACTGCACGATTATATTTAATACCGTTTTCAATTAACCAACGAGATTGTCCAATATTACGGGCAAAGCCATCTATGACAACATGAGCTACATTGTTGCATTTACTCAAAGCATCACCTACTAATCCGCATATAGTCTCAAAAGGCACCAATTTACCACTATTAAGAATCGCATCTATACTAGGGTCATCAGAATCACGCAACAGTTGACCCGCCGATATCCAACACCAATCTTTATTAGCTGCAAGTAGTTTTCCTTGCGTAGATTTACCTGACCCAGGTTGACCAAAGAATATGACCATAATTGACAACTCCTTATTTTAACGCGTTTTTAACAAGTCTAGCAATTACTGCGCTATCGGCAGTATTCCCAACCTCTCCTTTAACAGCATTTATTACCTTTCCCATAGAGCTTACATCAGATGCTCCAAGCTTTTTAATAATTCTTAGAATAACAACAGTTATTTCATCTTCTGATAATTGTTCTGGAAGATACCTAATCAATATCGTAGCTTCGGATCTTTCTTTTTCAGATAATTCTTGTCGACCAGCACTATCGTAAATCTTAGCACTTTCATTGCGCTTTTTAACTTCTCGTGCAATAAGCTGTTCGATAACAGAATCTTCAAGCCCAACCTCTCTTTTGCCTAAAGCCACTTCTTCGTTTAAAATTACTGACTTTAAACCACGTAAAACTTCACAGACAAAACGATCGCCGCCTAGTAAGGCGGCTTTTAAATCGTTATTAATTTGCTCTTTCAAATCCACCTTTAGCGTAACCCTAATCGAGTTTTATCTAATTTATCAGCTTTGCGTTCTTTGCGAATAATCGCTTTCACACGACGCTCTGGTTTAGAAATTGGCTTAGCGAATCGCATTGAAGCCTTAGCCTCTGCAAGAACTCCACTTTGCAAAACCTTGCGATTAAAACGACGAATTAAATTCTCGTTTGCTTCTCGTTCATCTTTACGTATTACTTGTACCATATAAACCTAATTGTAACAGAGAAATTAACAATTCGCAACATCGTAATTATCAATTTTATTATTCTTTGATTTCTAAATGTAATAATCGACCTTCTACCGATTTCATTCCCTGCCATATATTCACATCCGGACAATACCAGACATCAATAATCGCACCTATCTCAACAAAAAAATAAGTAGGTGCATTAAATGCCAAGAAATTCATCCTTACACCATTTTTATCCTGCAACTCTAATTTGATATGTTTATTGTCAACACCCATTTTCCGAATATTTACCACTATTAAATCATCACTTTTAATTATCGGTTGCGGATTATCCTGTCCAAACGGCTCAAGCTGATTAATTAAAGTTATCGATTCTTCTGTTATTTCCAATAAAGTTGCTGAGACGTCAGCTTTGGGCAATAATAACGACTTCTGATTAATAAGACCTTGAGATCTATAGAATTCGTTAACCCTTACTCTAAAAGCATCTATATTCTCAGTAAGCAAAGTTATGCCAGCAGCAAATTTATGACCACCACCTTTTATAACTAGATCTTTACTAGCTTCGATTGCATCAGCGGCGCTAAAATCACCGTAGCTTCGGGCTGATCCTTTAGACTTATCACCCATTTCCTGCAAGACAAAGGTTGGTTTTTTGTATTTTTCTAAAAGCTTCGAAGCCACGATACCAACAACCCCATGATTCCACGAAGCGTCACTAACTACTAAAACTAGATCATCGTAACATTTCTCTGCTTGAACAATCGCTTGCTTAAATATTTTATCTTGCTCAACTCGTCTAGATACATTAAGAACATCAAGATACTGAGCCGCCTCTAACGCCGAAACAGAGTTCTTTGAAATCAGCATATTCAAAGAATATTGGGCAGTTTCCAATCTTCCGGCAGCGTTCATCCTAGGACCCAGACTAAAACCCAACGAACGCGAGTTAATTTTCTGGGGATCGACCTTAGCAACAGACATAAGAGCCTTCAGTCCAGGTCTTCTAGTCTTAGATAATACCTTAAGACCCCAATAGACGTTTGTCCGATTTTCATCAACAAGAGGCACAATATCACAAACCGTCCCTAATGCCACTAAATCTAATAGCCATTTTTCTTGACCATTGGGTAGGCCGTTTAAATACACCTGTAGAGCCTGTATTAATTTGAAAGCTACTCCAACACCAGCTAAATCAATAAAAGGATAACTATGATCAGTTCGCTTAGGATTGATAACTGCCAATGCTGGTGGTTGAATATTAGCTACATTATGATGATCAGTTACAATCACGTCGACACCAAGCTCATTAGCTCTGATAATCTCTTTTTCACTCAAGCTACCGCAATCTACCGTTATTATTAATTTCGCTCCTTTGTCTGCAATTTTCTCGACCGCTTCAATAGTGAGTCCATACCCTTCAACAAATCGATTAGGCATGTACGTATCAACCTTTTTAAAACCAAAACTATCAAAAGCATCCAATAATAACGCAGTAGCAGTTAATCCATCTATGTCATAATCGCCATAAATCGTTATATGTTCTTGTTGCTTATTTGCTAACACTAATCTTTCTACTGCTTTTTTCATATCTGGCAATAGAAAAGGATCGTAAGAATTAGAATATTCTGGCGATAAAAACTCTTTTATTAATTCAGAAGAAATACATCTGGCTTTAAGAATTCTATCAAATAATGACATTGCTACAAGTCAGAAGGCGAACGTTTAGGGCGACTAGCTTGTTGTTGAGACTTAATGACAATACCCTGTAATTCTTTAAATATAGGAAACTGCTTATTCGTTGAATAAATCTTTGTATTACCCTGCTTCTCGCTATTTAGAAAACCAACTTTTTCTAAACGCTTTAGTTCACGCTGGATATTACCAGGGTCTTCTTTTATTAATTTTGCAAGCCCACGAACATGAGTACGAAAATCAGGATACTTAGCATATACCACTACAATTTTTCGTCGAACTCTAGATGTAATAAAAACGTCTAACATAATCTCCCTTAGTCTCTTACCTCGTCTACTAAACTCTATCCTAACACAATCTTACAACGATTAGCAACGATAATTTAGCGCCAATTTAAAATAATTTGATTTATTTTAGCTATAGTATCCTCATGTGAAGGTATATCATTCTTGTCATAATAATGGTTAATTCCCATAAAATTATCTTTCACATCTAAAACATGTAATTCATCTGCTAAAATATGTAGCTTATCAACGACTTGAACAGTAGATACAGGGGTTGCAACTACTAATCTTTTAATTCTAATAGGTTTTAAAAAATCAACAGCTACATCTAAAGAAGCACCAGTATCTAAGCCATCAGCTACTAATATAACAACTCGATCGCGAAGCATATCGTTATTAATAAGGCCCCCATCACCCAATAGTTTATTAATCTTATTAAAAGCCTCCCGTTTTTGTTCATCCAAATATCCGTGATATTCGCTATTATAATATTCCATCTCTCCGGCTGAGAACATACCATTATAAGTAAACCCACCATTTTGAGAAACACCACCAAAACTCACACCTTCCCCAGGAACTTCTATTTCTTCAATAAGTAACATCGTTAATAAACAATGTAGAGCTTTTGCAATTTGTTCACCGACCATTACAGCACCATCACTTAGCGCCACTACTGCACAATTCTCATAACGATACTTCTCTAATAATTCATTAGCTAAGATCTGTCCTGCTTGTTCACGACTCTCAAAATACATATATTCAGTTTAGCAGTATACTAGTGAATATGCACTATTACGAAGTAGCTCCAAATAAAATCATACGTACAGACTCTGAGTCTTTTACTTATTCATCGGAATTACTATTATCAGTAGGAGAAATAGTGAAAATAGAAATCGGCAAAAGGCAACTGGTAGGCATCGTTATTAGCAAAACGACCAAACCCTCTTACCAAACAAAACCAATTATATCTACCATATTAAAAAAACCACTGCCCTATCAATTAATAAGTCTAGCTTTATGGATATCAGAATATTATACAACTCCGTTAGCAATTGTATTGCAGACAATATTACCAAAAGGCATAGAGAAAAAACGCCGAACACAGTCCAATCAATTAGATATAGTTAAAAGAGATCGAACAAATATTGTATTCAATAAACAACAGCTGCTCGTAATAAACAACATAAAAAACAGCATGCCCGGAACTTTTTTACTACAGGGAGTAACTGGGTCTGGCAAGACTCAAGTTTATATAGAGATAGCAAAACAATCCATTAAAGACAAAAAGTCCGTAATAGTGCTAGTCCCAGAGATTGCATTAACTTCGCAATTGGTTTCTGAGTTTTCACAGCATTTCACTAATCTGCTAGTTACTCATTCCAAAATGACAGAATCAGCAAGACATCTTGTCTGGAGTGAAGCAATTAATAGCTCAGAGCCATTAATTATTATTGGGCCAAGGTCAGCGTTGTTCACTCCTCTAAAAGATATTGGCGCTATAATCATAGATGAAGCTCATGAACCAAGCTTTAAACAAGATCAATCGCCTAGATATTCCGCTTTGCGAGTAGCGACCATGCTAGGACGATCTCACAAAGCTAAAGTTATCTTTGGAAGTGCTACACCAAACATAACTGATAGGTATTTGGCCGAACAATCTAATCGCCCTATATTAAAATTAGATAATATAGCCCGTAAAGATAGTATACCTCCCCTCATAGAACTAATAGATATGAGAAAACGTAATAATTTTAGCAAACATCGATTTTTATCGGATCAATTATTAAAACAAATAGAAGAAACGTTAATAGACAAAAAACAAATATTAATATTTCATAATCGTCGCGGAAGCACATATAGCACTGTATGCAAAGAATGTGGCTGGACAGCTGAATGTCCAAGTTGCCATTTACCCATGTCTTTACACGCAGATAAACATTCTCTACTTTGTCATATTTGTGGATACAGTACAGCCGTACCAACATATTGTCCAAAATGTAACAGCACAGATATTCTTCATAAAGGTATTGGGACAAAGCTGATTGAATCTGAACTAAATAAATTATTTCCTAACGCAAATATTGCAAGATTTGATGCAGATAATTCCGACAATATGTCAATAAACGCCCAATATAAGAACTTATACGATGGTACTATCGATATAGCTATTGGAACACAAATAGTCGCAAAAGGATTAGACCTGCCTAATTTAAGAACCGTTGGAGTTATTCAAGCTGACTCTGGTATATCACTACCAGACTTCAGTGCCAGTGAACGTGCATTTCAATTGTTAGCCCAAGTGGTAGGTAGAGTTGGTCGTAACCATCACAAAACCCAGGTTATAGTTCAATCTTATCAACCCGATCACACTAGTATTATTAATGGATTAAATCAAAATTATGAATCATTTTATAAACAAACTATAACTGAAAGAAAATTCAATGTTTTTCCTCCCTTCACATATTTATTGAAATTAACATGCGTATACAAAACAGAGGTTGCAGCAATAAAAAACTCCAAAAAAGTAGCCAACGATCTAAGAAATAAAATAAATAAAAACGTAGTGTTATTAGGACCAACACCAGCTTTTTACGAAAGACAACATGACACTTTCCGTTGGCAATTAATTTTAAAAAGCCCTAAACGCGAATATTTAATTAATGCTATAAAACTAGTTCCAAAAAATCATTGGCAATCCGAGCTTGATCCGACTAGCTTGATATAGCCACCACTGGTATAATAGATTTAATGAAACATAGAAAAATAATTAGCTTACCTAACCCACTTCTTCGTCAAAAATCGGAAAAGGTACATGTTATAACACCAGAAATATTACAAATTATTGATAACATGACAGTGGTTGCTTTAGAATGGGAGAACTCTCGACCACACGAAATCAGTGCAGCTATCGCAGCGCCTCAAATTGGCTACCTTAATAAAATTATTATGGTGCGAAGTGATCTTGAAGATAAAAATATTCAAGACTTCACAACATTAATAAATCCAGAAATAATAAAGTTGGAAGGAAAAGTAACAAAAGATTATGAAGGCTGCCTAAGTGTCCCTAATGTATATGGAAAAGTCCCAAGGCATGACAAAGCTCGAATCAAAGCCATGGACATAAATGGCAATGAAATCCGATTAAAAGCCGAAGGATTTCTAGCTAGAGTTCTTCAGCACGAAATTGATCATATTAATGGAATAGTTTTTATTGATCATATTCGCAACAAAGAAGATGCATTTTATGAATTAGATAAAGAGGGCGAGTTACAACCCCTAGACTACGAGAGATATGTCAAAAACAATAGTATTCTTTGGGACTGATGAATTTAGTTTAGTCACACTTCAGAATCTAATTAACCATGGTTATAATATTTCCGCTGTCGTAACAAAACCAGATAATAAAAGTGGTCGTGGCCAAGTAACCAAGGCATCAAGCGTTAAAAAACTTGCTGTAGCGCATAATATTGCCGTCTGGCAACCACATGACATTAAAGAGATAGAAGTAAAAATAACAGATTTAGATAACCCAATTGGGATACTTGTTAGTTTCGGTAAAATAATACCAAAATCAATTATTAAATTATTTAATCCAGGAATCATTAACATTCACCCATCGCTATTACCAAAATATAGGGGCCCAACTCCAATAGAATCCGTCATTGCCAACAATGACAAACAAACTGGCGTTTCTATAATGCAATTAACTCAAGATATGGATGCAGGACCAATATATAAACAAATCAATTACAAACTATCAAAAGATGAAACTAGTTTAGAATTATATAATACACTTGCCCATATAGGTGCAAACAACCTAATTAATATATTGCCTGACATTATAAACGGTTCACTCAAGCCGATAAATCAAGATGAAGCAGAATCGACTTATTGTAAATTATTATATAAAAAAGATAGTTGGCTAAAACCAACTGATCTTACAGCGTCGGAAGCTGAATGTAAAATTCGCGCGCACTTAGTATTTCCAAAAACTAAATTTAATATACTAAAAAGAGACGTTATCATCACAAAAGCTCATGTTACAAAATATCAACAATTACCTACAGATATCTTATGTAAAGACAATAAGTATTTATCTATAGATACATTAATTGCGCCCAGCGGGCGCAAAATGTCTATCGATGATTTTTTAAATGGATATAAATTAGGCTGATTCACTGCCTAATATAGCATCTCGATTTGCAACAATTTCTTTTTTCAATTCATCCATAACTTGCGCAACAACATTTCGATAATCAGGTCTATTGATCTCAAGCCATTTCGTTGCAGTATACTCTGCGCGTAATCCAGGATTATTAACATCGAGCCCTGTTGTTTTTTGGAGTTTAGCAAAAGCCTTATCATTATGATATTCTGGATCATTCTGCTGAAGCCAACTTAAAATAATGTCGTCCTTACGATCAATAATATCGCCAAATTCTTCAAGCTGCTCATCACTCAAGCCGTCAGATAACTTCGTTCCTACCCTCAACTCCAATTCGCTATAAACATACTGAAGAAGAGATTTCTTTTGATCATTAGGCAAACTACTAAGTCCAATATCATTTAAAAAATTATCATCCAATTGAAACATAATTTATGTATCCTCCTTATCGACTATTCTTCAATAAGTCTAACACATCTTTAGGCAATTGACCTGGATGACTAATACCCCATAAGCCATTCTCCATTGGATAAGCCCAACCTATTTTTTGTAATTGAGGACCTACTTTTTGTAATAAATTAGCTTGCTCTGTTGAATTAGTAATTCCTATTTGGTTCATTGTATTATACCAACCTTCACCAGAGTCTACAGTATAGGCTTGGGGACTAAAAACATTCGCTGAATCTTCAACACCGCCACCATAGCTACCGATAAATGCACTAGCGCCTTTAGTATGAGACATGTCAGCATGAGAGCCTCCAATAATATCCCTAGCTATATAGACGGCTGTTATAGTAAGAACAGTTGCACCAACAATCTTAGCCATACCAATTCTCTTAACGCGTTTTTCAAAATCTACTAAGTTCTCACCAATTTTTGGTTCAGGCTCTGGTAAGATATTTCCAGCACCATAAGCTACATTCCCAACGAACAATCCAACCTTATCATACAAGTTCTGAGTACGTTCCTTTACCTTATCCCAAATTGACCGTTTTTCTAAACTTAATTTCGCACTAGAATCTAGCGCCTCAGATATAATTTTATTAAGAGCTTCTTGATAAACATCAGTTTCATCATCACTCTCAAAATCAATTAATTCCTGGATCTCTTTTGCTTTTTTTGTGAAAAGCTTTTCATACTTCCTTCTATTGAAACCGCTATTAAATTTGGATATGTCTTTAGCTATGTGCATCAATTCAATAAAATCTGGATTATTATTAATCAACTCTTCCACTTTTTCATCATGATCATTCAACACATCAGATCTATCATCAGCTTCAGTTTGTTCGCTAACGTCACTATCTTCCTTCTCATTTTCGCTAGATTTGAGTGCATCATCAGCCAACATCTCAGACTCGTCGTCATCTTTCGCTTGTTTAATGGCTTCACTATCATCTTCTATTCGGTCATCTTCAACTAATGTTTTATTATCATTATCTTCATCTTCCATAGAAACATCTGAGCTAGCCTCATTTGTAGAATGTACCTTCACATCCTCTAGTTCGTCTTCTAACGAATAGCTTATCGGATAAGCTTCATCTAAGATATATTCAATTGCATCATCGATTAGACCTCTTTGATTAAGATAATCGAAGTTCTCTACAATATCTGCACGATCATCATCGTTGATATTTCTATTAAATACTAAATCAAAACCCTCAGTCTCATATCTATCATATATCACTTGGAACCTGTCTTGGGCTTCTTTATATTTAGATTCTAACTCAGCCTTTTCAGATCCCGTAGCCTTAGATATAAGTTCGGGAAATTTAGCTATTTTTTTAGCTTCAGAGTCAAGAGAGCTAAGTCTTGGTATTGATTTTATAGCTTCACTAACTTCACCTTGCCTAAGTTCATCGATATAAGC
Organism: Patescibacteria group bacterium; assembly: GCA_030156575.1. Classification (GTDB taxonomy): domain Bacteria; phylum Patescibacteriota; class Saccharimonadia; order Saccharimonadales; family Saccharimonadaceae; genus UBA1547. The sequence continues at coordinate 19,295 of JASGMG010000002.1, forward strand.
AGGGTTGTCATAATAATCGTTTGTACGATTAGACATCTCTTCTAATCGCTTATAGTAAGCGGATCCTTCGTCGAAACGTTTCTTGTCCTGCCTTGTTTCACCTAAAACCGAATCACCAAAAATCTCTTCAAGTTGGAGCTCTTCCATTTTCTCAGCACTTTTAGCTAATTTTTCCGACCTAAACTTATTTATCGAAATATCTGCCTGACTATCACTTGTTTTTTCTGACATAATAATTCTGCTTTCTAAATAATGAATTTATTATTACTAATACACTAACATAAATACAATAAAAAAGCAAGTGCACCGTAACAACTCACAACATAGGAACAAGCTTCGTAAATTCGTTCGAGTACAAAAAAGTTTTAGACTTGTCATACCAGTTCACAATCTAGTAAGAACCAAGAGAAGAACAACTCTATTAGTTTTAAAAAACAAACTTAACAATTATTGGTTGAGAAGACTAAATACATTATTGGACCGAGGGATAAAATAAAACGCGACACTAAAATAATTTGTCATTATAAATTCTGTTATTTAAGAGTTCGTTTAACTATTTCACGGGTGAATAACTCTATCTTATCGCCTTCTTCAATCAAAAGTTTTTTAGATGTTTTTAAACTCAATCCACACATTTCACCTTCAAACACCTCTTTAGCTTCTTGTTGCTGGCGTTGAACGTTTATAACCTCTACTTCTGCTATTTGTAGCTTACCTCGCTTAACTCTTGCTAGCAAACCAGAAGACACCTTACCACTAGTTACTTCACCCCCAGCAATAACAACTTCTTTCATAGTTCTAAATATACCTTTTATAGTTAAAGTACCAACTTCTGTTTCGACAATCTCAGGAGCCAACATTGATTCTATCGACTCCCTCGTGTCATCAAGTAACTTATAGATAACATCAAACATTCTAACTTGAACTTTGTCACGAGAAGCTAATTGTTTTACTGCGCTTGACATACCAACATTAAAACCGTATATTATAGTTTTTCTATCAGTGGCTAGACGAATATCATTTTCAGAAATGTTTCCAACACCACTACCAATGATGTTTAACTTAATTTCACCTTGCGTATCAATTACACGCAAACTATCAATAACAGAAGTCAAAGAACCTTGCACATCAGCTTTTACAATAACGTTCAAGTCTTGTGATTCATATTTTTGATTCATCATCTTCAATAAATCAGCCCCGGTGATATTTGTGCTAGCTGCATTCTTCTCTTGTTCAATCCGAACAATAGAAACTTGATGACGTGCTTCTTTTTCATTCTTTACTATAGAAAAGTTATCTCCAAATTGTGGTAGTTCTTTAAAACCAGTAACTATCACCGGAGTGGATGGACCAGCTTCTTTAAGTGGTTTATTAGTAAAATCAAGTAATGTCCTAACCTTACCATAAGTAACACCGGCAACTAAAAAATTACCAGTTCTTAAAACACCTTGTTCAACCAACAAGCTAACAACTGGCCCTCGACCAATTTCCATATGAGATTCTATCACCAAACCTTCAGCTGGAATGTTAACATCTGCTCTTAAATTCTCCAGGTCTGCAACTAATAAAACCATATCAAGTAATTTATCTACATTTTGTCCGGTTTTAGCACTAACCTCAATCATTACAGTGTCGCCACCCCACTCTTCGGGATTTAAGCCATGTTCACTAGCAAGCTGTGCCTTGACACGCGCAGGATCGGCAGATTCCTTATCAATTTTATTAATGGCTACAACTATTTTGGCGTTAGCTAATTTTGCAAATTTTATTGCTTCAATAGTTTGAGGTTTGACTCCATCGTCAGCCGCTACTACTATAATAACGACGTCAGTTAGCTCTGCTCCATGTTGCCGTAAAGCCGCAAAAGCCTCATGACCAGGTGTGTCTAGAAGAGTAATAGACCTATTATTATGGGTAGTCTGGTACGCACTAATATACTGGGTAATACCTCCAGCTTCGCCCTCGGCTACTTTAGTTTTAAGAATTGCATCAAGCAAAGTCGTCTTACCATGGTCTACATGGCCCATGACCGCTACTATAGGAGGTCTAACAACGGCAGAATCAGACAACTTATGTACCTTACGTACGCTGAGCGTTGCGGTATCCTTCTTTTTAAGTTCAACATCAAGCATTCCCAATTCTTCAATGATAATAGTTGCCGTTTCAAAATCAATTCTTTGATTAATAGTAGACACAATACCATTCTTGAACAATTCGCCGATTAAGCTAGTTACGGGTAGATTAAGTTTTTCGGCAAGTTCGCCTACGGTAATTGAGTCAGCGATAATAATGACTTTTTCTGCCATATCAAAACTCCTTTCTACCCCTTCAGGGAATTATACTGTCTTTTTTTCTTATTCTTATCAGTCAAGCTAAGTGAAATCTTTCGATTTTCTTTCTCGATTTCCAAAACTATAAATTCTTTTCGTTCATTTAGTGTAAATAGTTTTTCTGGATCAGCTTCGTCACTACCACCTAACTCACTAACATGAACTAAAGCCTCTACAGCTGGACTAATTTGTACAAAAGCACCAAACGGAGTAATACGAGTGACAGTTCCCTCTACTTTATCTCCAGGTTTAAATTGATCAACCTCAGTCATCCATGGGTCTTCGCTGAGTTGCTTAATACTTAGACTCAAACGATCTTTATCGATTGCAATGATTTTTGCATCAATAGTTTCACCAACCTTTACGTAATCACCTGGATTGTTAACACGCTCCCAGCTAATCTCACTAATATGCACTAGTCCTTCTATTCCATCTACATTAACGAAAACGCCAAAGTCTACAACCCCAGTTACAACACCTTTTACGCTATCTCCCAATACTAACTTTTCAAACCGTGCAGCTAATCCATCTTTTATAGCTTCTTTTTCACTAAAAATTAGTTTATTTGCTCGACGATCACAATCTAAAATGCGTACTGTTAATTGTTTGCCAATTAAAACGTTTAAACGAGAAAGAATCTCATCTTTATCACTTCCCCCCACGCGTGGATAATGTTCTGCCGATAATTGTGATACAGGTAAGAAACCACGAACGCCATCATATTCAACCAATAAACCACCACGATTGGCATCATATGGGGAGACTTCTATAATATCCCCTGATTCCATCTTTGTTACAACTTCATCCCAACCACGATCTTTTGCGGCTTTACGAAGAGAAAGCAACGAATACCCATTATCTAGCTCTGTATCTACAATACTAGCCGCTACTTCGTCACCAATATTAAGTGTTTTATAAAATCCAACTTCACGTCGTGGAACTAGGCCGATGCCCTGTGCCCCAAGATCAACAAGAACTTCATGTTTACGAATTAATAAAATTGTTCCAGTGATTGCTTCACCTTGAGCTAACTGCTTTACACTGTCACCTTCGGCAGCGAGCAATTCATCCATTGTTGTGGCTTTTGCCATAAGTCTAATTAGACTCCTTATTTAAAATTAATATTTCCGAGACACACGCAAATAAGCGAAGTCTAGATTATCTATTATTGTACCCCAGATAAGACGACAAGTCAAAGATCGTTCATTAGACGTCTTCGTGATAATACATAACCCACCAATGCCGACGAGAGCAACCCTATGCTAATCATTTTAATAAACATTGATTCTGGACCAGTATTTGGAATACTGACTGAAGATTTCGTTGAGACATACGAATCGCCCGAAGTAGCATTCGAATCTGAGTTATTAATATTAGACTCACCAGCAGATCCTATTACAGTAACACCTGCATTAATATCTTGCTGTTCAGAGGTAGTAATAGCCTGTTTTATACGAACTCTATCACCGTACTGTGTAATCGTATAAATTAATATAAAAAAACTAGCAACTAAAACAACACTAATAAGCATAAACTTAATAGTATGGTTTTCCATTCTTGATGGTCCTACGACTTTCATATCTCACCTCCAATTAAATTATTAATCTATTCTATATAAAAAGCAACAACAGTGCACAACAGCTAATATGATAAACTAAAAGTATGTTAGTAACAATTGATACAGGCGGAACAAAAACACTAATTGCCAGTTTTGATAAAAATGGCGTACTAGGCGAACAAATAAAATTTGCGACCCCTAAAGACCCTAAGGAATATATAAAAACATTACGAAATATAATAACAGAAAGTTATAGCAAACAAACAATCGAAGCTATAGTTGTGGCAGTTCCTGGAATTGTAAAGAATGGCGTAGCTATATGGTGTAATAATCTAGGCTGGAAAAATTTTGATGTTGCCTCAGCATTAAAAGGAGTTCTGGGAAAGACTCCAATATTAATCGAGAATGATGCAAATTTAGCAGGTTTATCCGAAACAAGATTTCTTAAAAGGACGCCAGCGCAATCATTATATGTAACTGTCAGTACAGGCATAGGCACTGGTATTATTACAGAAGGTCACATTAACCTAGCACTACGTAATAGCGAAGGCGGACACGCCCTAGTTGAATTTGATGGAGTTGTGCGTGAATGGGAAAGCTTTGCATCAGGTCAAGCCATTTATAAAACATACGGCAAATATGCACGAGAGATAAAGAACAAGAGGATTTGGAATCAAATCGCAGATCGAATTAGTCGAGGGTTCTTAGCTGTAATTCCAATACTGCAACCCGACGTTGTTATTATAGGCGGAAGTATTGGAACTTATTTTAAAGAATACGGAGAACAATTACAAAATATATTAAAAGAAAAATTACCGCCACACATACCATGTCCTACTTTCGTACAGGCAAAATATCCAGAATTAGCTGTTATATATGGGTGCTATTATTATGCTCTCGACAACCTCGATGCTACTACGACTAAAAAATAGCTACCCGCAATTTCTATTTAAAGAAGATACCGATTTTTTCTGGTCATCATCAGATAATACAATTTTTTATGATGCATCATCAAAGGATCTACCAGTACTAATACTCCATGAGCTTTCGCATGCACTATTAGGGCACAATAAGTATGATAGTGATATACAATTAATATCAATGGAAAGACAAGCCTGGGAATATACAATAAAATTAGCTTATTCTTTTAATATAAAAATACCAGATGAAATTATTCAATCAAACCTAGACAGCTACCGAAGCTGGCTATATTGTCGTAGTACATGTCCCAAATGCCAATCAATAGGATTACAAGTTAAAGCAAAGACATATCATTGTCTAGCCTGTAACCATAGCTGGCAAGTTAATGAAGCTCGTAAATGTAATTTACGTCGCTACAACCAAAAAAATAATTAATAAAAAACGCACAAATAAAGTGCGTTTTTTATTTAAGCTAAATAAGTTAAGCTTCGATTTTTGGAGTAATTTTTCGACGACGGCTTTTAGCCCCGCCTATAGCTCCAGCTTTACGTGCCAACTCTGGATTAGCTGCAAAACCACCAGTATGACCACGTTCTCCGCCCACCTTACCAATCTTTGAATAGAATAAAGGATCACGCGCTAAATTTTTAGCAGCGGCCTTACGTCCACCAGTTTTTGTTCCTGCCATAATTTTATTTCTCCTCTAAAATTATTTAGATATCCACATCAATTTCAATGTTAATATCAACTATTATATCTCACACATGATATGTGTATGCATACTATATTAACATAGCTTATGCTTTTTGTCAACACATACATAATTGTAGATTTATTGTATTAATACCGTTGCGTTTAAATTAATAAAAGTGTATTATTATATACGCACCAGTTTGATTTTAAATTCAAACAAATCATAAAAAACGACCACATCTGCGAGATTGGTCGTTTTTTATTAAAATGAATCTTTTGCATATTCAACAGAAGTTTCAATAAATGAGACATCAGAATAGACAAAATTAATCTTTAAATCTAAATTCTTAAATATTTTAGATTTTGTCATTACATTATCTAATCTCATCCAGCTATTATGACCGCCCTCAAATCTATCAATTAACTCCCCCGTTGGCTCAGTACAATGCACTATAAAAAATATCTTATCCTCAAGTTGCTCGTCTGTGCCGCATTGATAAGCTATCTCATGATAAACTCCAGCTACTCTACAAACAGCAGTTAAACCAGTCTCCTCCATGAGCTCTCGCTTTGCAGTTTCTATGATAGTCTCACCCCAACGCACCTTTCCACTAACTAATCCTAGAAAGCCAAAATATGGCTGTTTTAATCGTTCCTGAAATATATAATATTTTACGTTATCAATTTGTTTTTCAACTACTAAAATTACAGATATTTTTGGTTGTCTTTCAAGGATATAGTTATCAGTATCTAATTTGTTAGCATATTCTTTCCCTTTTATAGTTAATGAATATGTACCACGAGATACTTTTTTAATTAATCTTAGCTCAATTAACTTTTGTAAATGAAAGTTAAAATGGTCACTGCTCATATTAGTATTCCTTTGTAATTTAGTAAAACTAACATCAGTGTGAAACAATAATTCTCTCAATATAGTTATTTGCGTGTTATGTAGATTAAATTCTAAACTCATGTTTTCTCCTACCTTTAAATTAAGACCCGTAGAAATACAGTATATTAAATATTATAATTATAAAAGTAAAGTGTACTTTAGTATTTTTTGTCACGACAAGAAAAAGACCACCCTATTCGGATGGTCTTTTTATAATTCGGCACCGTGCTAGTTTCCCGCTTGTGGCAGTATAATCGCCGCTGCTGGGCTTGACTTCTGTGTTCGGAATGAGAACAGGTATTTCCCCAGCGCCATGGGCACCGAAGTAAGGCTTAAGGAGCTTTCACTGATACATATAGTCATCGTGGGTGGTCCTTTAAACCTTGCTTCGACATCCAAAATAGACGAGCACGATTTTGTAAAATATAAAATAATAAAATTGACACTAATTGGTGATTTTCACCAATTACTAGTTAAGTCTACCCTATCACCTCTGTTAATGCAAGCATTAACATTGATGATAAGGACATAAAAAGGCGATGGGACTATTAGTACGCTTCAGCTACACATGTTACCATGCTTCTACCTTGCGCCTATCAAACTGATATTCTTTCAGTGTCCTCATAGGGAAATCTTATCTTGAAGTTAGTTTCGTGCTTAATATGCTTTCAGCGCTTATCTATTCCAAACGTAGCTACTCGACAATGCAGCAGGTGGCCACAATCGATACACCAGAGGTTTGTCCGCCCCGGTCCTCTCGTACTAGGGGTAGATCTTCTCAAATTTCCTAACGTCCGTACCGGATATAAACCGAACTGTCTCACGACGTTCTGAACCCAGCTCGCGTACCATTTTAATCGGCGAACAGCCGAACCCTTGGAAGGTGCTCCCCCTCCAGGATATGATGAGCCGACATCGAGGTGCCAAACAGCGCCGTCTATGTGAACTATTGGGCGCTATAAGCCTGTTATCCCCAGGGTAACTTTTATCCGTGTGCGCTATCGATCCCACATTCATCGTATATAAATATACTATATAGCGGGTCACTTGCTCCTACTTTCGTATCTGCTTGGGATGTACCCCTCACAGTCAAGCTGGCTTATGCGCATACACTATCACTTCGATTTCCATCCGAAGCTAGCCAACCTTTGAACGCCTCCGCTACTCTTTAGGAGGCAACCGCCCCAGTTAAACTACCCACCATACACGGTCCCGTTACCAGATAATGGTAACGGTGAGATCAAGGTCACAACAAGGGTGGTATTTCACTTGGCGCCTCCACAAATACTTGCGTATCTGCTTCAAAGGCTCCCACCTATTCTACACATGTTGTAACCCGGATCAATGTAAAGCTGTAGTAAAGCTCCATGGGGTCTTTTCGTCCTGGTACGGACAGACGGCATCTTTACCGCCAATGCACTTTCACCGAGTCCTTCGCTGAGACAGTGCCCACATGATTACTCCATTCGTGCGGGTCAGAACTTACCTGACAAGGAATTTCGCTACCTTAGGACGGTTATAGTTACCGCCGCCGTTCACTGGGGCTTCAGTTCGCACCGTAAAGCACTCCCCTTAACCTTCCAGCACTGGGCAGGAGTCAGCCCCTATACATCTTCTTTCGAATTAGCAGAGACCTGTGTTTTTGGTAAACAGTTCCGTGGGCTCTTTTGCTGCGGCCCCCACATCATTAAATGCGAGGAGTCGTGCTCAAGAATCATTATTTAATCAATCATGATTTGTCTATCTCAGTAAAAAATTGTGATTTAAAAAGGTTTTGACACAATATATTTATTACAAACATACTGCGTACTCAATTATCTATTCTAACCACCTATCACCAAGTTAGTTGAACACGGCTCACATCAAATGATGTGGGGGCAGACCTTATCCCGAAGTTACGGTCGCTATATTGCCGAGTTCCTTAGCGAAGGTTCTCTCGTAAGCCTGAGTCTACTCGACTCGAGCACCTGTGTTGGTTTGCGGTACGGGCGGCTATAATCACACGTACATCTGCTTTTCTAGCCAGTGCTTTGATCAAAATCACAACTCCTAAGAGTTATTTTCACTCCCTTTGCGTTCCCGCTAGGTTGGACGGATACATACCATGAATCCGCTTCGACTACTTCACCGTGAACAGTGTACAAATTATAACCGGTTCAGGAATATTAACCTGATGTCCATCGCCTACGCTATGCGCCTCGGCTTAGGCCCGACTAACCCTGAGATGATTACCATGGCTCAGGAAACCTTGCTCTTACGGCCGACAGGATTCTCACCTGTCTTATGGTTACTCATTCCAGCATTCTCACTTCCTAACGCTCCACCCAACTTTCCAGTTGAACTTCACCGCAGATAGGAACGCTCCTCTACCACGTGTGTAAATAAATTTACATCACATCCATGTCTTCGGTAATATACTTTAGCCCCGTTACATTTTCCACGCAAAATCTCTTGACTAGTGAGCTGTTACGCACTCTTTAAATGAATGGCTGCTTCTAAGCCAACATCCTAGCTGTTTAAGAAATCTCACTTTGTTTCCCACTGAGTATATATTTTGGGACCTTAGACGATGGTCTGGGCTGTTTCCCTTTTGAGCGCCGAGCTTAGCCCCGACGTTCTAACTGCCATGGTACCACCAACGGTATTCGTAGTTTGTTAAGGGTGGGTATCCTTGCGGACCCCAGTCCTTTACAGAGCTCTACCCCCGTTGGCTAATTACATGACGCTAGCCCTAAAGCTATTTCGAGGAGAACCAGCTATCTCCGAGTTCGATTGGCATTTCACCTCTAACCACAAGTCATCCGAGCAATTTGCTGCTTGCGACGGTTCGGTCCTTCACGACATGTTACTGTCGCTTCAACCTGCTCATGGTTAGGTCACCCGGTTTCGGGTCTAATCCCTAGTACTTATTCGCCCTATTCAGGCTCGCTTTCACTATGGCTCCGTCACTTGACTTAACCTTGCACTAGAAATTAACTCGCTGGATCGTTCTACAAAAAGCACGCCGTCACCCATATAAATATAGGCTCCGACTCCTTGTAAGCACACAATTTCAGGATCTATTTCACTCCCCTCCCGGGGTTCTTTTCACCTTTCCCTCACGGTACTGGTTCACTATCGATCGTATATTATATTTAGCCTTGGCAGGTGGTCCTGCCGGATTCAAACAGGGTTTCTCGTGCCCCGTCCTACTCGAGAAAACACAGATAAGGTCAGCGTGGTTTTCGCATACACGACTTTCACGTTCTTTGGTTAGTCATTCAAACTATTCCACTAACTACGCTATTTTCTTACCTTACTCACTATTTTCAGTTCATGATCGCAAGTCAGATAGCTAAAGTAAACTTTAGTTTTCTGACCTGGTCTTGTGTAATCTCACAACCCCTTATACATATTCGTCTGAAAACTTATTTACCCAGTAATAAATTACCAGGCAAAAATGTAAAAGGTTTGGGCTGATCCAGTTTCGCTCGCCACTACTCCCAGAATCATTATTTATTTTCTCTTCCTCAACCTACTAAGATGTTTCAGTTCAGTTGGTTCCCGCCAAATCCCCTATATATTCAGGGACAGGTAATACGACATGACTCGTACTGGGTTTCCCCATTCGGATATTCCCGGATCAAAGCTTGTTGACAGCTCCCCGAGACTTTTCGCAGTCTTCCACGTCCTTCTTCGGTAATATACGTCTAGGCATCCATTGTGTGCTCTTGAGTACCTTTTTATGCATCGACTTAACTAGTAATTGGTAATAACCATTTATTACAATTACTTGCCGTCAATATTAAAATCTTTTTTTACATACAAATTGTTAAAATTCTTGTGTCTCACACCTTGAGGTCACATTCACACACACCTATAGTGTACATTGTCTAAACTCAAGTCTTTTAATGGTACCACTTAGCCTCACATGCTGTAAAGTAATAATCGTTGTTGTTTTTGCAATAAATAGAACCTCTCACGATCCACTTTTTTATTGCGTATCGCCAGAGGTTCATATAAAGAACATTCGCTAACTTCTAATTATTGTACTCTTTAACATTGACTTATGCAAGTAGATTATTTTGTTTTTATAGCTTACTAATTTATTCACAATAATGAACGAAGTATCTCAACTGAATCTTCACTAAATACATACGAATCAATGCCAATTGAAATAGCTAAATCAATATTTTTCTCTGAATCATCAAAATATAAACAATCTTCAGGCTTTAATCCGTTATTTTTAAAAATAAGTTCAAATGCATGAACATCCGGTTTAATGAAACCAGTTTCCCAAGAATAATAAATACTTTCAAATAAAGTCGTCAGAAAATGAAGATTTTCAGAATAATATTTAGCTCGTTCGCTAAAATTGTTAGACATTATTATTAATTTATAACCTTTTCTTTTGAGCTCTTTCGCTAAATTAACAAGTTCTATGTTTTCTCTCTCAGCATTAAACCAGTAATCTAAAAATTCCATTTCAGAAAAGTTTATTTTCCATTTACTAAGATGTGGTTTCCATAAGTCATAAACACTAGCTGAGTTTGGGCGTCTAACCCTACTCATGATATTGTTTAATACTGGCATAAAATCATCAGGCTTAACACCAAAATCTTTGTTAAATCGATCACTTAAAAGAGGACTTATAATAAATACACCATTAAGATCAAAGATTATAGTTTTCTTCATATGATGATTATAACTGAAAAATAAAAAATACTTCACAATTGGTGGGCGATGAGGGACTTGAACCTCCGACCTCGTCATTATCAGTGACGCGCTCTAACCAGCTGAGCTAATCGCCCACATTTGTCAAATATTTTATATAATATAAAAAAACAGCTTTTGGTGGAGTAGTACAGGCTTTAACCTGTGCTACCCCATATGGTGGAGCGTCGGGGACTCGAACCCCGGACCCCCTGCTTGCAAAGCAGGTGCTCTAGCCAACTGAGCTAACGCCCCATATGCACATGGACTAATTTAGTTTATATCAAAATACATCCTACTGCAAGAGGTAAATACGAATAGTATCATATACGAAATAAAAAATACCCCTAGCTTTCGCTAGGGGCATTTTATTTTAACAATTTAGTTGTGCAATCATATCATCAAATTTATATTAAGATTTTTTCGAACTTAGTCTTGTCCTTGATAAATCAAGAACTGCATTATTATGTAAGCTCAACACAATAACAAGACCGACCTAGCTTCAGCAATAGATTACTCATATTGCTGGCATAACTCTCCCTAGAAAGGAGGTAATCCATCCGCACCTTCCGGTACGGATACCTTGTTACGACTTAACCCCAATCATCCCCCCCACCTTAGGCCGACGAATCAGACTTCGGGTGTTGGTGACTTTCATGGTTTGACGGGCGGTGTGTACAAGACCCGGGAACGTATTCACCGCAGCATGCTGATCTGCGATTACTAGCGATTCCAACTTCATGTAGGCGAGTTTCAGCCTACAATCCGAACTGGGACTGGTTTTGATGCGATTTGCTCCATCTCGCGATTTCGCTGCGCATTGTACCAGCCATTGTAGCGCGTTTCTAGCCCAGGGTGTAAGGGAAATACTGACCTGACATCATCCCCTCCTTCCTCCCCGTTACCGGGGCAGTCTGAATAGAAAAATACAACTATTCACAAGGGTTGCGCTCGTTGATGGACTTAACCAAACATCTCACGACACGAGCTGACGACGGCCATGCATCACCTGTCACTTGGCTCAATAAAGCACTCTCTGCTTTCACAAAGATTCCAAGGATGTCAAACCCTGGTAAGGTTCGTCGTTTATCTTCGAATTAAAGAACACGCTCCACCGCTTGTGCGGGTCCCCGTCAATTCCTTTATGTTTTAGCCTTGCGGCCGTACTCCACAGGCGGGATACTTAACGCGTTAGCTTCGCTACTGAAGGGGTCGATACCTCCAACAGCTAGTATCCATCGTTTACGGCGTGGACTACCCGGGTATCTAATCCGGTTCGCTCCCCACGCTTTCGTGCCTCAGTGTCAGAAATAGCCCAGTAACCTGCCTACGCCATTGGTGTTCCTTCTAATATCTACGGATTTCACTCCTACACTAGAAATTCCAGTTACCTCTGCTATTCTCGAGTTTGCCAGTTTGAATAATAGTCTGTGTGGTTAAGCCACCAGATTTCACTATTCACTTAACAAACCACCTACGCAACTCTTTACGCCCAGTCACTCCGGATAATGCTTGCACCCTACGTATGACCGCGGCTGCTGGCACGTAGTTAGCCGGTGCTTATTCATAAGTTACCGTCATATTCTTCACTTATAAAAGCAGTTTACGACCCGAAGGCCTTCATCCTGCACGCGGCGTTGCTCCATCAGGCTTTCGCCCATTGTGGAAGATTCCTCACTGCTGCCTCCCGTAGGAGTCTGGACCGTGTCTCAGTTCCAGTCTGACTGATCATCCTCTCAGACCAGTTAACGATCGTAGACTTGGTAAGCCTTTACCTCACCAACTATCTAATCGTACGCAGGCCGTTCCCAAAGCAGATAAATCCTTTAATCCGAAGACCATATGCGGCATTAGCCACCCTTTCGAGCGGTTATTCCTCACTTTGGGGTACGTTCCCACGCGTTACTCAGCCGTTCGCCGCTCGCCGCCAAGTAGTAAACTACTTTGCGCTGCCGCTCGACTTGCATGTGTTAGGCACGCCGCCAGCATTCATCCTGAGCCAGGATCAAACTCTCCATAAAAAAACTATAGCTAATAAATTAACTTAGTTTATAACTCATATAAACTGACGATTGATTGCACAACTAAATTGTCAAAGTTCTTCTTCATCTGTTGCAACTCCACGTTGTTTCGCATAAAACCTTGCGACCAGATTGTTATCAATCATACCTTATAACTTACCAAGTAGTCAATAGTAATTTCAATTTAAATAGCTGACAAAAAGACAACATATCCAATAGTAATCCCTAAAAGCGCTCCAATAGCCACTTCTAACGGAGTGTGTCCGTTAGAAACTCTAGGATTTTTTACATTACTCCGTTGTTCTTTTATTAGTTCTTTTATAGCAGCCCCTTGTTCACCTGAAGATCTCCTAACTTTCATAGCATCGTACATAACAATCAAAGCAACTAGCATGGATAATCCAAACAAGCCCGATCCAAACCCATTACAAAAACCAATAACAGTAGTTAAAGCCATTACGGTTGCAGTATGTGAGCTAGGCATTCCACCAGACATGAATAAATATGAACTAAATTTATAAGTATTATTTTTTGTTAGTCCAATAATATACTTAATAGCATGAGCTCCAATCCAAGCGATAATAATTGCGACCAGATACGGAGACACCACGTTATAAATCATAAGTTATGACTCTTCATTCTCATTCGATTTATCCTGTTCTGGCATCAAACCAAGCGAGGCAACTTTATCACCTTCATGCATACGCATAATCCTAACTCCTTGAGTAGTCCTACCAAGAGTTGGAATATCTTTTAGTCCAACTCGAATCGCTTGACCTCCATTAGATATAAGCAATACTTCACTTGCATCAGGTTCAAGAGTATGAACTGCAATAATAGGACCAGTCTTAGCGGTGACAACAGCTGCTTTAATACCAACTCCGCCACGTTTATGCGAAGGGAAATTAGCAACTTTAGTTTCCTTACCATAACCATTCTCACTAATAACCAATAGTTTTCGACTATCATCATTTACTATATCCATACCAACTACTTGATCATTCGGGCGTAAACGAACTCCTCTTACTCCTCTAGCTGAACGACCCATTGGGCGCGCATCTTTCTCATTAAACCTAATAGCTTGTCCAGCTGACGTTGATATAATAACATCATTGTCACCAGTAGTTTTTTGAATCCAACGTAACTCATCACCTTCATCAAGTTTAATGGCAATAAGCCCATTAGTACGTATATTCGCATAATCTTTTAATGGCGTTTTCTTTATAGTACCTTTTGTAGTCGCCATAAATAAATATCCATCATCACTCGCATCTTTTTCATGGCGAATGATTGAAGTAATTTTTTCTTCTGGTTGAAGCTGTAGAAGATTAACAGCAGCAACGCCTTTTGTCGCTAAGTTAGCGGCTGGCACTTCATAAGCCTTAAGGCGAAAAATTCTTCCTTTATTAGTGAAGAATAATAAATAATCATGCGTGCTCGCAGGAACTAACTGATCAATAACGTCTTCAGCCTTAATTATCATTCCTCTTTTGCCTTTTCCGCCTCTATGTTGACGGTGGTACTCGCTAACTAAAGTTCTTTTAATATAATTTTCTACAGTTAATAATATGATACTTTCTTCTTCTGGGATTAGTTCTTCATCACTAAATTTACCCAATTCATGATTTATCATTTGACTACGTCTATCGTCACCATATTTATTTTTCATATCAATAAGTTCTTCTTTGATAATTCTAAGAATCTCTAACTCATTTGATAGTATTAATTCAAGTTTAGCTATCAGTTCAAATAGTTCCCTAAGTTCATTTTCTATAGTTTCTCGCTCAAGACCCGTTAACCTTCGAAGTTGCATGGCGAGAATTGCCTTAGCTTGAATAACGGATAAACTAAATTTTTCAATTAAAGCTTTTTCTGCATCTTCACTAGTTCTACTGGCACGAATAGTTTTAATAACTTCGTCTATATGGTCTAATGCTATTTTGTAGCCTTCCAATATATGAGCTCTTTCTTTAGCCTTCTTAAGCTCAAACTCTGTTCGACGACGAATAACTATTTGACGATGTTTTATAAACTCACTTAAAATTTCATGGATACCGAGAATTCGTGGTTGAATACCATCAATAAGTGCCAACATATTAAAATGAAAGCTAGTTTGCAATGATGTCAATTTATATAGTTGGTTTAAAACCTTCTTAGGATAAGCATCTTTTTTAAGTTCAATTACAACCCTTACAGAACCTCTAGCGCTTTCATCCCTAAGATCACTAATCGAAGTAATTTTCTTACTTTTCACAAGTTCAGCGATTTTCTCAATAAGTGTTGATTTATTAACAGCAAAAGGAATCTCAGTCACAACAATTTGACTACGGCCTTTCTTTGTCTCTTCTATCGAAGCAACTGCACGAATAACGACACTACCGCGTCCATTACGATAAGCCTGTTTCATCGGAGCTCCACCGTAAACTATGGCACCCGTAGGAAAGTCAGGTCCTTTTACATACTTTAATAATTCATCAAGAGTCGCATCAGGGTTATCTATCAAATGAATAGTTGCGTCGACAAGTTCACCTAAATTATGTGGCGGAATACTTGTTGCCATTCCTACAGCAATACCAATTTGACCGTTTAACAATAGGTTTGGAAGCTTTGCAGGTAATACAACAGGCTCTCTTTCTGCACCATCATAATTATCACGAAAATCAACGGTATCTTTTTCAAGATCTGTTAACATTTCAAAGCCATGTTTATCGAGTCTAGCCTCTGTATAACGAGAAGCGGCAGCAGGGTCTCCATCCATGGAACCAAAGTTACCTTGTCCGTTTACTAAAGTATATCTCATTGTCCAATTCTGAGCTAAACGAACCATTGAGTCATAGATAGCGCTATCACCATGAGGGTGATATTTACCCATGACATCACCCACGATACGAGCTGACTTCGTAAACTTACCACCAGGCTTTAACCCTTGTTCACCCATCGAATACAAAATACGACGATGAACAGGCTTTAAACCATCCCTAACATCAGGTAACGCGCGGTCAATAATAACACTCATAGAATAACGCAAAAAGCTATCTTCCATAACATCTTCGACCGTCCTGTCCTCGACAATCCTAGAATGCACATTAGCTGTTGTATTTGCTACAATCTCACCTTCAATTGATGTATCTTTTTCATCATTCATAATTAAATATCCAACTCCTCAAGACTAAGTGATTTAGCACGACTCTGTATAAAGCTTTTTCTAAGATCTACTTGATCACCCATAAGCTTTGTAAAGATAGCGTCAGCCTTCTCAGCGTCTTCCACTCTAATTTGTATTAACACGCGGTTTTCAGGATTCATAGTTGTTTCCCATAATTGTTCAGCGTCCATTTCACCCAGACCTTTATATCGTTGTAACAAAGTAATACCAGCTTGTTTAGATCTATCAGACTCATCATCAATCTTAACGCCCTTTTCCTTTCTGTCATTAATAAGCTTATCAGTAATAGAATCACGTTCTTCATCACTATAAGCATATAATTTCTTTGTCCCAGCACGAATCAAGAATAATGGTGGTTTTGCCAAATAGATATGCCCACCCTCTACTACCTCTCGCATATAGCGGAAAAAGAATGTTAATAATAATGTTGCAATGTGACTACCGTCAACATCAGCATCAGTCATAATAATAACACGGTGATATCTTAAACCAGATATATCAAACTGGTCACCAATACCAACACCCATTCCCTTAATTAAACTCACAATCTCATTATTTCCGAGCATACGATCAAGACGAGCACGTTCAACATTTAATACCTTACCTCTAAGTGGTAATATAGCCTGAGTCTTACTATCTCGTCCAGACTTTGCAGATCCACCAGCCGAGTCACCCTCTACTATATAAAGCTCCGAATCAACTGGTTTTTTACTAGAACAATCAGCTAATTTACCGGGTAAATTAAGTCCATCAAACACACCTTTTCGAATAACATTATCGCGTGCTGCACGCGCGGCCTTGCGAGCTCTTGCGGCCAATAAAGCCTTTCCTACAATTTTCTTAGCTACATTAGGATTTTCTTCCAAATAATAAGAAAAATATTCGCTCATCGCCTGCTCAACATAACGCCTAACTTCTGGATTACCTAATTTATTCTTAGTCTGACCTTCAAATTGAGGGTCTGGTAATTTAACCGAAATAACAGCAGTTAATCCTTCACGGATATCATCACCAGTAAGATTATCTTCTTTTTCTTTTAATAAACCGCTTTTACGAGCATAGTCGTTAATAACACGTGTTAAAGCAGACCTAAAACCTACTAAATGAGTACCTCCATCTAAAGTCAGTACATTATTGGCAAACGGTTTAATGGTTTCAGCAAAGGTATCATTATATTGTACGGCAATTTCAATCACAGAATCTTCTATTTGTTTCTCAACATAGAAAATGTCATTACTAGGAACATCTTTACCGACATTTAAATGTTTCACATAACTTTGAATGCCACCTTCAAAATAGAAAGCCTCTCGTTCATTAGTACGTTCATCCATCACCAATACATATAGACCTTTTGTTAAATATGCTTGATGTCGCAAATAATTAACAACCCATTTATAATCAAATATTACAGTTTCTTTAAATATAGTTGGATCAGGGTAAAAAGTGATTGACGTGCCCCTTACTCTATCGGTTTGGCCAAGCTTCTGTAATTTCCCCTGGGTAATACCCTGTTTAAACTCTATATGGTACAACTGGTTTTCTCTAACGACTTCAGCTACAAGATTAGTTGACAATGCGTTTACTACACTAGAGCCTACACCATGTAACCCCGAAGATACCTTATAACCACCACCGCCACCAAACTTTCCGCCAGCATGCAAAACTGTCAATGCGGTTTCCAAAGTACTAAGCCCTGTTTTTGGGTGTTTATCAACTGGGATACCACGTCCATCGTCATCAATTCTAGCACCACCATCTTTTAGCAAAGTTACTTTAATCTTAGTAGCATAACCTGCGATAGCTTCATCAATAGAATTATCTGCAATTTCTTTGATTAAATGATGCAGACCATCATAACCAGTACTACCAATATACATTCCTGGACGTTTACGAACTGGATCAAGCCCTTCAAGTATTTGGATTTGCGATCCGTCATAGGTATTATCAATTTTCTGTTTAGCCACTACGAACTCCCTCATTTATTTCAGACTGCTTTAGCTATTTACAATATTACCATTATAACGAATAATTTGTGTTCACTCAAGCTATTGCACTGAACATATTTCTTATGCTAAAGTATAACACAAGAGGTATAATAAAAATAAATAAAATAAAACCAATATGTTTAAGAAAATAATATCAAACCTACCGTTCAGCCCAGCCCTAATAGGACAACTTAGTTTCTATGCAAAAAGACTAAAAAAAGAAGAGATAACCAGAAAACTAACCGTTTTCTTTGTTATTCTAGCACTTGTTGTCCAGTCGCTCGCAGTATTTCAACCTCCTGAATCAGCAAATGCCTCTAGTTCGAACGATCTTGTGCCAGGCGGTCTTGGACTGGGAGAAAATAGGTCTCTAAGTAATTTTCTAGCCCCATATGATGCAAATACAAATAAATTAAGAGATGTAATGAACTATGCTGGCATAACTAGAGATGAGATATTATCAACCCAATTTACTTCATTTAAAGTCGGAGACAAATTATCATGGGGATACTCTCCAACATTTAGCTATGAACAAGGCGAACGTCAACATGATGTATACAGTACAGAAGGACAACAAGTTACAACAGTTTATTCAAGGCCCTTAAACCTAAGAAATAATAGAAATGATGATATCTGGGGATGGATTGGCCACTCTGAAAAAATGGGGTGGTTCGGAATCATGCAAGCTTGTGGCAATTTAGTAACAGATACTGTACCTATAATAGTACCAAAATGTGATATCAACCCATCTTTAGCTGCAAACGACCCAAACTGTATAGCATGTCCAAGTGATACAAAGCTATGGATTAATGATCCAGCCTGCACTAAAGTTACACCACCAACACCGCCGACACCAACACCGGCAACGCCAAAATGCGACTTAAATCCATCTTTAGACGCAGACGATCCAAATTGTATATCATGTCCAGGTAATCCAAAATTATGGATAGATGACCCAACTTGCGTCCCTAACATAATTAAATCAAAAAAAGCTACAAATATTACACAAGGATCTATTAATGCAACAACAAGCAAAGCAAATGCAAATGATAAAATTAGTTATACTATAACCACTGAGAATAAAGGACTTAATTCGATTAACACTGAATTAAAAGAAAATCTTATGGATATATTAGAATATTCAACTATTGTAGATAACGGAGGTGGAACTTTAGATAATAAAACAAATGTTTTGTCATGGCCAAATGTAACAATATATCCAGGTACTAAACAAACTAGAACTTTCGTAATTAAGGTGCTAGACCCAATCCCAGCTACCGCTCAAGGTTCTAGTAATAGAACATCTTATGATTGTATAATGACTAACACCTTTGGAAACGCTGTCGAAATAGAAGTTAAATGCCCCACAGTAAAAGTAGTAGAAAAGACCACCTCAGAGCTACCGAAAACTGGAGCAACCGAGAATATGTTATTTATAGGTATAATATTAGCGATTACAACATACTTCTACACAAGGACCCGTGAAATTAATAAAGAGATTCGTTTAGTTAGAAAAAATATAAATGCAGGCTCAATTTAATATTAGAAAGTAAAGCAAAAATGAGTAACAATCCAGAACAATCAAATCATAATCAAGAGAATAATATTGAGGTTCAGAAATCGGCTGCAAATCAACTCGAAAAGATACAAAACAAATCAGAAACTTCTATTGAATTATCACCACGAGATAAAGAAACACAATCAGAAAGAGCTCGCAAAGAGGCCTTAGAATCTGCAGTTAGTGTAGAAGCTGGCGGTAGCGAGATAAAAAAAGCTAAAAAACACTCAATATCTATTAAGCGTGGACAAATTAGCAAAAAAGCACGAGAAGAAAGCTATTCCCGTACAATGAAACAAGTTCAAAGCGAACTACCACCAATAAACCGAGCCTTTAGTAAGTTCATTCACAATAAAGTAATAGAAAAAACTACTGATGTTATTGGGGGAACTATTGCTAGACCAAATGCCATGTTTTGTGGCGCATTCTTCGCCTTTTTATTAACTTTAATGGTCTACGTTATTGCAAAGAAAATAGGTTACCTATTATCAGGCTTTGAAACAATATTAGCATTCATAGTCGGCTGGGCACTCGGTATTATCTATGATTACTTTCATATTCTATTTACTGGCAAAAAATAATTTAGCTCAAACCATTAACGCAACTTAATTAAAACTTCATCATCTGGTTTATTATCAACAACACTTAATTCTTTGTTCTCAATTGAGTTACTAGGTGACCTTAAATTAGATTGATTATTAACGTTTTTTGTATTAGAAATAATCTGTTGACGTTTGGTCAACCAATCATCTAAAAAGGAAACATTATTTTTTGAACCTATAGCAGACTTAATTGAAGGTCTATTAGTTTCCATTCGTTCACGCTGAATCTTCTTTATTGCTTCGTTTTTTATTCTTTTTGCCTCATCACCAGCGCCAAGACGAGCGAATATTTCTTTTTCAACTTGAGCCCTAGGACGGCCATATTTAGTAGCTGACAGCTTCTTTAAAGCATCACGCAACTTAGGGTTAGAACTACCCATAGGAGGTACTAACGACATACTAAACGCAGATGAAGGTACTCCGTTTATCATAACTGAGGTTATAGTTTGATAATTAGGTAATTTAGTTAAATCCTCAGCATCAAACGTTGGCATGTATTTCTTATACAATATCTCGGCGTCCGTAATACCAATACGACCACTAATGACGGTTCCGATATTACCAATAATAGCCTCCCGTATATTATCAGTTAATTGAGTCATAAATTGATTAGCTAATACAAGGTTAAGTCGATACTTTCTCGCTTCAGAAAGTATCGTAGCAAATGAGTCTGTCGCAAAATTTTGAAACTCATCAACATAAAGAGCAAAATCTTCACGTTCATCTTCCAACATATTGGCCCGTCCCATAGCAGCGGCCTGAAATTTCATAATAAATATTATGCCCAACAACTGTGAATTAAGTTCACCTGTCCGACCTTTTGACAAGTTCACTAATAAAATCTTTTTATTATCCATAATGTCACGCATATTAAAGCCACTTTCAGTTTGTCCGATAATGTTTCGCATCATTTCATTGGACAAGAAAGCACCAAATTTACTAACAAACCAACCCAGGACTTCAGACTTATTTGCATCACTTGTCTGAGCCATCTCTTTGTTCCAAAAATCTAACACTGTACGGTCCGTAACGTATTTCATTTTTTCATTAGTAAATGCTTGATCATTAAAAACCTGAGGGACATCTATAAAAGTTGAACCATTAGGGTCGCTCATTATAGTAAGGGCTGCATTGCGAAACCAATGTTCGTAACGGGGACCTATGATTCCAGTGTGACCGGGATCATATAGACGATAAAGCATAGCAATTGATTCCTGGATTAAAAAGTCACGCTGATCCTGGGTCTCAAATTCAAATAAGTTTAAGCCTATAGGATTATCCATATCACCCGGACTAAAATAGATTACGTCTTCGACTCGTTCCTTAGGTACCATACCAAGTAATTTCTCAGCCGAGTCTCCATGCGGATCAATAAATGCAAAGCCACGACCATCCATCATATCCTGAAAAGCTAGGTTCTCGAGCAAATTTGATTTACCTGTCCCCGTTTGACCTATCATATAAGTATGTCTACGTCTATCATTAGTACTAAGTCTAATTTCTTTTTTCACTCCACGAAATTCGTTGTATCCAAGCAAAAAGCCTTCATCCATAATTTGAGTAGGCCCGTCAACTTGTTTTGCCATTTGTCTTTGCACCTGAGATGTAGGTATATTATTCTGATCAGGAAGATGAAATATAGTTGCAAGTTCTACACTATTTAATATATTCTGCGTTACCGTTTGAGGAAAGAATCGGAATATATAAGCAGTAACCAATTCTTCTATATCACTCGATACATTAAACTTAAAACCATTATTAGTCGATGAGTCAAATAACGAAAAAGCAGTTATTATATTCTTCAATAAAATCTGTGATCTAGCTGCTGTGTTAGATGAAACAACGACACGTATAAGTGCCTCGTATCCAGGATGACGAGTTTTTTCCTCTATAGCTTCGACCAAACCTTGCTCTAATGATGATAATTGTTTATCTTCTGATTTAGTCTCTCCCACCTCTGGAGGCTTCCATAAAGCTTCCATTAAACTTTTAGGCTTAAATAAACTAGTTAAGTTACCACCCTTAGATCCCTTGTCTTTCTTAATCTTGTTTGCAGCAAATATCGAATTCTTAACCCAACCTTCGGTAGCTGGCCTGATCATCAATTGTATAGCGACACCATCATCGCGAGTCACTGTAGATAAAGCATTTAACAAAGAACGAGCTGCATCACGTTTCGATTCTTGATATGTTGCTATAGGATAAACATAATTCTTTTTGAGAGTAAACTCTCCGCCTATAGTTCCGCTCATCTTTCCAGCTTGATTAAATATATTACGCTCTTCTACCTCTTCTAATCTAGCTGAGGGATAAGCAGCTACAACAGCTTGTTTGACTATATCAGTTAATACAGTTGGCACAACAGCATAATAATGAATTAGCCCCTCATGAGCTACCATTTCAAACGAAACATGTCTTTGTCCGTATATTCTACTTTTAAAGCCCTTTACTGCGGTACTAGATATAATATTATACATAACTTGAGCTTGCGAAAGTATCTCTTCAGTGAGATCACGCTCATCACGATTATTAGCCTCTATATCGTCACTTGATGGAGGTATATGTATATACATTGGTACCATCTTTAAACCACGTTCATAATTCTTAGCTTCACGTAACGTATTTCTATATTGATAGAAAACAAATAAGGATATTAATATGCTAATAATTAAAATTGTCAATGCGGTCAAAACAAAATTTATCATATTATAGGCCTTATTACATAGGAATGCTTATTCAGCAACGCCCAAATCCCTTCCATACCTTTTTTTTATGTAATCAATTTGAAGCTTACTAATGTTCTCTTCACGTCTATATGGATCGTTTTTTGTTTCAGTTACAATTTTTTTTGCTCTTTCGACCCACTCTTTTTCAATAAGATCATCGTCATTAGCTATTAACGGGTTATTGACCAATGATGTATCATCTACTACAACTGACTGACTATTGACTGGTGTTGGAAGCGATGTAGTGAATGTCACATCATTAGGCAGATTACTTATTTCAGAAGCCCTACTCAAGTGTTCAGCTCCTATAGCAGGGCTAGATTCTAAGCTATGATTAATACGTTCCGTAGTAGGATTAACTTCAAGTCGAACATCTCTTTGTTCTGGGCTTGGTTGAGGTAATGAAATTTCTGGCTTCATATCTGTAATTATACCACGCAAATAACACGGTTACGTCAATAATATTAACGAATTCTTTTTGATATATATAAACATCCCACAAAAATAAATATCAGCACTAAAAAACCACCGTACACACCAAAGGCCCCTACTGACTGTAAGCCCACTAACATAACCGGTGCAACGGCAATTATAGTTGAGTAATAATAAGATTGTTTAAAAGATAGCCTCTCAATAGGCTTTTTTGCTATAAACAAAATAGACATACTATGAACCAAACGACCAATTTCATATAAGAAGAAAGTAATTAGTCCAAGAGACAATAAGTAAAAACAAACTAGGACGGCTAGAATGCCAAAAGGACCAACCGAAGCTGGTGCCGTAACGTTTAATAAAATAATAAGCAAACAAAGACTTATAGTTGTGATTATCGAAATAATAATTTTTAGCATAATTTAATATAACTATAGCATCTAAATTCAAGAATTTAAAAAATAAGCCTGAGTGATAAATCTTAACGCCCAAGTTACAGCAAACGCTCTACAAAAAAATATTAAGCGTGTGAACTATGAGCAACCAACCTACCACTGCAGGCTATACTGACCGCTCCGAATAATCGGAGCATATCATAACGGCTCTATAACAATTATCGTCTTATCAAATTTATAAAAGATAAAAGTCTAACTAGGTGCACCCAAAAGCTCTACGCCATTTGGCGGAACATCGATAACGCCACATTCTTAATAAAAGTGCTTGTCTCAACATATTGAAACATAATAAAATATTGCGTGTCGTTACCGAATATCCGTCAAAGTACGGTCAGTTGTTTATTCTATTTGTTAAGGTTTTTAAAATTATTTTTTTGTTTTTATTTATTGTAAAAACTTGTTTAGATATTAGCATAATAAATATAATTAGTCAATATAATTTAGCATAAAATATAATGTAATGCTTACATCATAGATAATAAATTATCATAATATAAAGAGTTATATTATATAGATACATTTATATACAACATTGTACATAACACAATATACCGCCTTATGGCTTGTCTACATATTAGAACATCATGTAAAATACTTTGACTTTAAATAGTATATTGTCGCCAAGATTAAAATTTTTATTACATACAAGCTTCATTATATAAACCCGAGCTAATAACGGAAATACTATACATATAACATCAAGAAACTCTCATATGCTTATGATTAAAAGTCTCCACCAGCACAACCCCCCCTGCCTCACCAATTTGGCATTTAGTACATAGACAGATCTACTATGACAGAATAATAAAACAACCTCATTTCACAACAAGTCACATTCTATATTTCTTCGTGGCTTGGAACATTTATGATATTTGACCAAATACTAACTTTACTTATATAGACAAGTGGCATTGATTAATTAGCTATAAGAAAATACATCGAAAATTAAAACCAAATTAATATTAGACAAATTAACTTATAGTCTATTTTAAACAACTAGTGTCCCAAGCATAAAACTACAAAAACTTATTTTATTCTATCAATTATATATACGAAAATCTAAGATAATACTTAACACATATTAATGCGTCGTATAATACTCAGTATTATTCAAATCTAACGTTTTCTATACGTAGTATTTTTTACTAGACTATTTTTGATAATTATCATTGACATAAGCAGTGTATCGACTTATTATATGAGTAGCTTTTGAATAAAAAACTTATACAGAAGCCTAAAACAAACAGATATTAAACAAATCCCATAAAAACAACCGTTCCTCGCAGGCGGTTGTTTTTTTATTAACAAAAAACATCCACTTTCCAGAGGATGCTAATACAATCAATTTGGTGGAGCTGCGGGGAATCGCACCCCGGTCCGAAAAGTAACCAATTATTTATCTACAAGTTTAGTTTATCTTATTGATTAACGACTTTTAATATTCAAAGTAAACAGAAATTTATATTAATTGTCGCGCAATATGTTTTCCCTCAGTAACGTTGCTGCCCGCTAAATTGGTAAGCGACATAGTTCTATAACACCACACCACTCAATATGTCGCCTAAGTAGTGTAATGGCAAGGATTAAATCCGAGCTGTTGCAAGAACTGGAGCATTAAAGGCACTAGCTAAGCTAGATGCTGTTTCTGCTACAAAGTTTCCTACTTTTTTTGCAAATGTTGCAATTAAAATAATATACGTAACGAGTATCTTCGACTTGCAAAATAATCTGTTAAATTCCCTTCGTCGAAAGCTAAAATCAGCCCCAATGTAACACTTTAATTATAGCATAATTTATAAACGATAGATAGACATTATATCTATAATAAACCAAACAGGTACAATTACCTTTATTGGGTTCAGCTAGTTTAATATTAAAATCTAAAACAATTTTACTAAAATACCATTCTCTCTATAATTATTAAATTAAACATAAATAATATAAAAATAACGCAATATACACACTACAGTCTTAGAATACTCAACTATCCTTCGCACGATTAAAGAATATAAAAAATAGTTCAATAGGTCAATATTTACAAAAAATTTGGCGTCCAACGAATATCTAAATTAATATAACTCAAATAACTTGATATTTTCCCATAACGCCCACTCTAGACGTCATATAAGACCAAGAACGAGTCCAAACGAACTCTGAGTAATACATGCCAACTAAAATACCTGTAGTGAAAAATGATACTAACAAAAAACAATCAAAAGCTTTATTTAACTTATTACTAGATTAGATTTATTATCATTAATACAACCTAGCCAACAAGATCATTAACTTTACACATCGTAAGGTTACTGCATTATATATACATAATTGACTTTAGCAATTTGATTAAAAGCCTAAATAAACAAGAACTAACTCACAGCTAAGCATCCTATTTAAACTAGTTTCTAAAATATTATAAAACCACGCTAAAAATATTAAGACAATTATGAATATTAATCATACAAATACTCATATATCTCAACTTATTAACTTTATATCGACTGTGACAATTAATCTGTAATCATGTAGCTATTTCAGCAACAGTAGAAAATGATATTGATACACCATAACAACAATTAAATGATTATATACTAAAAATATCTAACCAATTAATAGAGGTCAAATTAAATGATAAGCATTTCAAAAATCTTGACTAACGCTTAGTCAACACAGAAACGTTGATAAATGATCAACAGAAGTTAATCAAACTTGATGTCAGAGAAATCATTACTATTCAAGATAAAATGTATGGCAGTGGCATTAGATACAACACTTCAATAATCAACATACAAAAACATACTTCACTATAATATAAAGCAATATAATCACTACCAACTATGTTAAGTAAGATATTATCTAGCACCCATGTTAATAACAAAATTAACAAAGAATACCGCAGACCTTGTTCATAAAGATAATATATTAAAAATATATTAGCGAAGCTCTGCAAATAGTATAAAGAATAGCAATACAGCTCTTGAACTACTAGTGTATATCTGGTAAAATAGCTATCGAGTAAACACTCAACCGTTTTAAGTGATTCAATTAAGGAGACTCAAGATCAGTAAATCAATTCGCATCAATCAAGAAATTAAAGCTGATAAATTGCGCATCATAGGTCCAAGTGGCGAACAACTAGGCATTATGAGTCTGTCAGAAGCACTCAAAATAGCCGAAGAAGCAGGAGTTGATCTTATTGAGATATCACCAAATGCCAATCCGCCAGTTGCAAAAATTGTCGACTGGGGTAAGTATCAATATCAAAAGACTAAAGAGCAACAAAAAAATCGCAAAAATGCCAAAACAGTTGAGTTAAAACAAATGCGTATGGGTCTAAAAATCGGAGCAAACGATCTCGAGATTAAACTCCGTAAAATACGTGAATTTTTGCAAATTGGGCATAAAGTAAAAATTCTAATCTTTTTTCGAGGAAGAGAGATGGCTCATCAAGAACTTGGATATGAAATGATAGAAAAAATCACATCTAAGTTGGAGGAAGAAGCGATAATAGAACAAAAACCTCAAATGGCTGGACGTAATTTGAGTATAGTAGTAAGGAGTAAATAATGCCAAAAATGAAAACCCACAAAGGAACTGCCAAACGTATTAAAATTACTAGTACTGGCAAATTAACACGTCGTCGAGCATCAGGTGTCCATATGCTTGCAAAAAAAAGCAAAAGTCGAAAACGTGCTATAAAAACAACCGCTGTAGTTAATGGAACAATGGCTAAAAATATCAAACGAGCGTTAGGCGCTTAAGAAGGAGAAGAATATGCGAGTAAAAAGAGGTGTAACTGCAAACGCAAAGCATAAAAAGATAATAAAATTAGCCAAAGGCATGCAACACAATCGGACAAGATCATATCGACTTGCAAAACAAGCCGTCATAAGAGCACTTCAATATTCTTATCGCGATCGTCGTAATAAAAAACGCGATCTTCGTGGTCTATGGATCACCCGTATCAACGCAGCCGCTCGCGAGCTTGGCACGACTTACGGTAAACTAATTGCTGGATTGAAAACAGCAGATATACAACTTGACCGAAAGATTCTTTCTGAAATCGCCGTCAAAGAACCTAAGGCATTTGTTGCTATTGTCGCAGAAACCAAATTAATTTAATAATTTAAACCAAATAAAATAACTATATCGTTTTACGATATAGTTATTTTATTTGACAGTTCATCGATAAGCCGGGTTCTGTCGTGAGTAATCATCTATCTAGTTCGTCAGTTGCCTGCCGAATCAAGCGGATATCGGTTTGCGGACGAGAAGCCCTTTATGCAAGCCTCCTTGCAGCTAACAGGGTTTACCTCCAAACTATGTCACCACAGTCTGCTGTAAGCTCTTACCTTACTCGTTTCATCTTTTCCTATATAAAAATAGGTAGTTTAGTTTCTGTGGCACTTTCCCTAGGGTTACCCCCGGTCGCCGTTAGCGACTGTTAAACTCTATGCTGCCCGGACTTTCCTCTCTATGTACTAAACACATAGGGCGATTACTTAATGAACTGCCTAATAATAAGTATAACAACATAGCAATAAACAATAAACCCCAAGTGTAGATGGACAATGAAAATGTCCCCCAAAAATCATTCCTTCCATTTCTTCCAAGGATGCGTACTTGGTGGCGTATGTGCCGTAAATTTGCCATTGATGAATAGCTTTGTCTTGTAATCTTTACCATCAAATACTATGAGCAGTCTATTATCTAATGTCTGTACAACTAGAATCTTAGTATCTA
>JASGMG010000016.1 GCA_030156575.1 Patescibacteria group bacterium
TGGTAGTGTAGGACACCAATTGGTTGATGAACTTAAACCAGTTGTAGTTGGATAACTACCATAGGTAGCATAGTACATAGATAGCTTTTTTGATGCATTGGATAGGTCTGATTGTATAGTAGCTATGTTAGCTCTACTGGCGATGCCAGTATAGCTAACTAGAGTAATGGCTGCGAGGATACCTATGATTACTATGACTATGAGGAGTTCGACTATGGTGAAGGCGGAAGAGGATTGCTTTGAATAAGCTATTTTTTGCATTAGTTTTTGCATTATTCTGAAATGCTTTCCTTATCTCTTATATCTATACTATAAAGTTTATTGTAGCATGAGCGTAATAGCTAATCAATAACGAACAAATTTAATATTATAAAGGTAAAAAGTTATTTAGTTTTACCCAATTTGCCTGATAAATACCAAACTGATCCAAACAAAGCAATTACTACTCCACCAATCACATCCATCGGAGTATGGACTAATGCGATAACCCTACCAAGACAAACTAAAATTATTAAAATAACTAGAATTATAGTGATATTTTTTTGATGAGTTTCAAACCAAACGGCACAAGCAATCGCTGTAAAAAATAGAGTATGGTCGGACGGAAAACCAGGATTGTTTAAAAACGAAGCACCAGCTACAGTCCCAATAACTTCAAAAGGTCGGCTAGATGACGGTTGATAAACCGCACCGATTAACTTTGCTAAAAGATAGACAGTTAAACCAGCCATCAAAACGCGCTTATAAGCTTCAAATCTTTGACTCTTCGGAATCTTAAATATTAGCGAATAGCTACCTATTAATACAATTGGTATAGCCAAACCATCGGCCATTATGCGAATAACAAATTCTTGCATATAAGTCGACACAGATCAACCTTAGGGTCTTAATGTACCTGCAAACACTTGCCAAGCTAACAAAGTTTTAGCAACTAAGCTAAGTATTATATAAACTCGTTCTCCGTAAATGTAATTTTTCCATGGTCCGATTTTTTTATATTGTAGTACCATATTAATAGCAAAACAGTTAAAGAATACAAATATAGATACGAATATCCAATAAACAAAGTCTGGCGCTTTACTGCCGTTATTAGCACCTAGCCACATATAGAAAGCGATTACGACCCATGGGATAGCCCCAGCTAGACAACCAACTAAGTAACTAATCCAATTTGTCTTTTTTGTTGTTTGATTATGAACTTCCATAACCAAACCTAATAAGTTCATGACAGCAATAAACATAAATATCATTAACAGACTCATAGCATCATAAACACCAACCAGCATTGCTATAGCAACCATCATGACACTGGCTGATAAAGAATACTCAATCCAACGAGCTTTGTTAATACCATTTTCCAAATCTCTGTTATATTTTTTATTGTAAACAGTTGCAATAATAAAATGAGCAACAGATGATAAAAATAAAAAGGCTGCAATTAGCAAAGGTAAGGACAGATCAAACAAAACCTTGGTTGTTGGCTCTAGGCTTTGTGTCATAGTATTAAATTTCAAAAAAGTTCCGTTAATAGGTATGCTAAAACTCTTACTTAAAACTAATATAGCGATGGCTTGCACTAGGTGTAGTAACCCCATGTATAGGTTAAAAGACCTTAAACTTTGTTTTGTAATATTTTTAATCATAACCAGATTATAACATAGTCTTTGAGTTATTAAACTACACTAAATTGACTACTATATAGCTCTGCATAATAACCTTTTTTGGCCATTAAATCATCATGATTTCCATGCTCAATAATATTTCCATCTTTCATAACTAATATCACATCAGCACTTTTAATTGTCGACAGACGATGAGCAATTACAAAGCTTGTTCGCCCATGACTAAGTTTATCCATTGCCGATTGAATTAATGCCTCGGTTCGGGTATCAACTGAACTAGTTGCTTCATCTAAGATTAGCATTGGTGCATCAGCTAAAATCGCTCTAGCGATAGTTAATAACTGTTTTTCACCCGCCGAAATACTATCGCTAGTTCCGCTAATTATAGTGTCATATCCATCTGGCAAAGTGCTAATAAAGTGGTCAGCATAAGCAGCTTTCGCGGCAGCGACTATTTCTTTTTTAGTAGCATTTGGTTTCCCATAAGCAATATTATCAGCAATAGTTCCATAAAATAACCAGGTATCTTGTAATACCATTCCAAATAGGCCACGAACGTCATTACGATGCATATCTTTAATATCAATATTGTCTATGCTAATAGAACCACTATCAATGTCATAAAAACGCATCAATAAATTAACAATTGTAGTTTTACCTGCTCCAGTTGGACCAACAATTGCCACATTTTGTCTTGGCTGAATATGAATCGTAAAATCTTTAATGATTGGTCTGTCTATATCATATCCAAAATTAACTTCTTTAAAATCAACTTCACCCTTAATAATCTTCGGCACGGATAATTTATCAGTTTCTACTGATTCTTCTTTTTCATTCAAGAACTCAAAAACTCGTTCAGCTGCAGCAGCCGTAGCTTGTAAAATATTAGCAATATTGGCTGTTTGTGAGATTGGTTGAGTAAATTGATTCATATACTGAATAAATGCTTGAATATCACCTACGCTAATCTTACCGTTAATAGCCAACCAGCCGCCAACCACTGCAACGCCAACATAGCCTAAATTACTAATAAAATGCATAATTGGCATCATTAGACCAGATAGGAATTGTGACTTCCATCCGCTCTCATACAACTTTGTATTAATTCGATTAAACTCATCAATTGATTGTTTCTCACCATTAAAGGTTTTTACAATCACATGATTCGAAAACATTTCATCAACATGGCCATCAATTTCACCAAGTGCAGACTGTTGTTTATCATAATATTTTTGAGACCTCTTAACCACTAGGCTAATAAACGCCATACTAATCGGCAAAACCAAAATCGCAATAATTGTTAATTGCCAACTAATTGAAATCATCATACACAAAATTCCAATGATTGTAATAATAGCAGTAACAATCTGAGTCATACTTTGGTTCAAGTTCTGACTAATAGTTTCAATATCATTCGTTACCCGGCTAACAATATCGCCATTTTCATGCTTATCAAAGTAACGTAAAGGTAACTTTGAAATCTTTTTAGATACATCCTTACGAAAAGCGTAAGTTATTTTCTGTGAGATGTTTGTCATTATCCAACCCTGGACATAACTAAAAACTGCACTAAGAATATATAGACAGATTAACCATATACCGATTCCAGCTACTGCATCAAAATTTATACCTTTTCTGCCCATCAAACCTTTAATAATTTCGTCTGTCATATGACCAAGTATCTTAGGACTAGCGATTGCAAAAGCGGTACTTACTACTGCACACACAACAACAAGCACTAAGTATCCCCAATACGGCTTCATATAGCCCAAGATAGTTAACATTGTTTTCTTAAAGTGCTTAGCTTTTTGAGGTGTTCCACCCATTCTCATCCCCATTGGACCACCTTTAGATATAGCTGTTGGCTTTCTCTTTTCCATGATTATTTATTCTCCATAAGTTCAGTTGCTGACAATTGAGACTGTGCAATTTCACGATAAACTTTCGATTTTTTTAATAATTCCTGATGAGTTCCTTCTCCAACAATCCGACCTTCATCGATTACAATAATCTTCTCAGCTTGCATAATCGTACTAATTCGCTGAGCTATAACAATAAACGTAGCGTGTGCTACTTCTTTTTTCAAAGCTTTTCTTAGGGTCGAATCAGTCTTAAAATCAAGTGCCGAAAAACTATCATCAAATAAATATATCTCTGGCTTCTTAGCTAACGCTCGAGCGATTGCGAGTCTTTGACGTTGTCCACCAGAAACATTACTACCAAACTGTGAAATTGGACTTTTTACGCCATCATCTAATTTATCGATAAATTCCTTGGCTTGAGCAATATTAATCGCCGACTCCAAATCGGACTCGCTCTTTTTATTTCCGTCTCCATATAAAACATTACTTTTAACAGTGCCTGAAAATAAAGAGGCTTTTTGTGGTATGTATCCCAGATGCGACCGTAACTCACTCTGTAAAATATTACGAATATCTATTCCATCAATAAGAATAACACCCTTAGTAACATCATAAAGTCTAGGAATTAAATTTAATAACGTTGACTTTCCACTACCAGTTCCACCAATGATTGCTGTTGTTTCACCTGGTATTGCCGTAAATGATATGTCATGCAAAACTGGTTGATCTGATCCTTCATAACCAAACGATACATTATCGAACTTCACCAATCCTTTAATTTTGTTAGGTAGATGAATTGGCTTATCTATATCTGTGATCACAGGCTCAGTTGCTAATAGCTCATTAACACGTCGAAATGATACCGCAACTCTAGGTACCATAACGAACACTATTGAGATCATCAAAAATGCCATTATAGTTTGAGCAACATATTGCATGAGTGCCAATAAATCACCAATTCGTAAATTACCATCATTTATTACATATGCACCAATCCAAATTACAGCAAGCGAGGATAGCCCCATGATTAGCATCATAACCGGAGACATTAACGCCATAACACGATTCACAAAAATATTTAAATTAGTTGATTTTAAATTAGTTCGATTAAACTTTGTGTGTTGATCTTTGTCTTTATTGTAAGCCCGAATGACCCTAACTCCAGTTAAAGTCTCCTTAATCTGTAAGCTTAATCTATCGACCAATTTTTGAATAACTGAGAATTTAGGGATTACCACAATAAATAGCATCACAATCAAACAAGATAAAGCTCCAATAGCCACTAAAATAATCCAAGACATGGATGGGGCTAAATGGTAGGCTTTTATAACTGATCCAATACCCATAATTGGTGCTAAAAAGGCCATGCGCATTATCATTGCCATAACATTTTGGATTTGTTGCATATCATTAGTCACGCGCGTTGCCAATGACGCTGTAGAAAAGCTATTAAATTCATTTAAAGAGAACTTCTCTACTTTAATAAACGTCTCTTCGCGAAGTTTACGAACATAACCTGTTGATATCTTAGACGCTATAAAACCAACAGCAATGGCACATAAACCGCCAATCAAAGTAACTATTAGCATCGTGACACCATTGCTCTTTACGGCATCCATATTTTTTCCGACAATACCATCAGTTACAATTTTTGACATATAATCGGGTAAAGTTAAATTAGCATTCGCCTGTCCCCAAACAAAAGCAATCAATACAATTAACCAAAAGATATACGGCTTAAAATATTTTATTAAATTCTTCACTAATTATTCCTTATCTTTTTTGTTCATACTATTCATACAAATTATACTAGCAATTATTAAATATGTACATACATTAAATTCACTCGTGCTAAAATAGATAGAAGAGAATTAGAGGCTTACAATGTTCAATAAGAAAAATAATATCATACAAAATCCAATCGACAGACTGCCAGAATTTAATTACATAGATGAGAATAGTGTCTATTTAGATACTGCATGTCAAAGTATGCGACCACAACCAGTTATTGACGCTATAAATAACTACTACACAAATTACAATGCATGCGGTGGACGTGTTAAATATAAATGGGGGCAAAAAGTTGATGCTAAAGTTGAAGAAACGCGCGAATTAGTCTTAAACTACCTTAGCTTACCTACAAAAGAATTTATCTGCTCGTTTACGCTGAATACTACCTATGGACTTAATCTAATACTTAGTCAATTACCTACTGATAGCTACGAACAAGTAACAACTAGTGAAATTGAACATAACTCGGTATTTCTAACAACTATAGAACTCGCTAAAAGACTCAAGGTCAAACGAAACGTTTTAAAACGAGATAAAGATGGCAATCTAATCTATTCAACGGATGAAATAAGAAAAGCCGTTGTCGTAGTAAATGCGGTATCAAATATTGATGGGCAAAAACTTAATAACATAGAGCAGTTAATAAAAGATGTTCATCAAGCTGAAGGCATTGTTGTTATCGATGCGGCTCAAGCTATGGCTCATTATCATGAGATGTTAAAAAAATGCAATGCTGACGCAATATGCTTTTCAGCCCATAAAATGTATGCCACAAGCCTTGGTGTTATCATAATCAAAAAGGATTTATTGAAGTCGCTTAACAAATCTTTTGTTGGTGGTGGTATGGTTACTGGAGTTCAAAAAAATAATTACCAACTATTCCCTGATGATATGGCTAGCTGGCTAGAGCCCGGACTCCAAGCCTATGGAGAAATAATTAGCTTAGGTGAATCTATTAAATGGTTAACCACGGTTAAGCCATTTGGGCTAAAACCAACTGATTATATCTCAAAAATTTCAAAACAGCTCTATGATGGACTATACGAAATTTCAGGTATAAAAATATTGAACAATATACCCTCGTCCGTAATTAGTCTTTATCACGAAAAAGTTGATGCTCATCGACTAGCCGTATTCTTATCCGCTACAGGTATTATGACTCGTAGTGGCTATTTTTGTTGTCATTATTATCTACTTGAGAATCTATCATTACCACCATTATTAAGGTTCTCAGTCGGACTTCATACCAACGAGAATGACATAATCAAGACAATTAAAACTATGGAAAGAATAACGAAAGGTTAAATTAAACTATGTTCTGTATCGCCGCTTTTATCGTTCTCGCAGTTATTAGTATTTTTTCTGCCAGTCACAGAAAACTTGCAAAACAAGCTCTCAGCTGTACACTTCACCGCGTAACTTTACGCCCATGTGACTCGTCGTTTAAAGAAGAAACCAAAAATAAAATACTTAGTCACGTCGCAAATAAAACACCAAGATTAGTAAAGACAGCTGATATTGGGATTGAAGTCGCTTCATTCCTTTTGGTGATATTTACCGTGTGGAGCCTTATCGTTACGGTTGAAAGCGGGTTGAATTTATTTGTATGGGGTACATGCAACCCTTCAAACGCTTCATCTTGTAGTTTAAGTTCAGAGTCATGTTCTATAGATCAAGTCAAAAAAAGCTTTTGGGAATTAACCATGGAGGGAAAACCTTACCAATGGTTTATTAACGAAGCTCAAAGTTTCGGAAATACCATTGCAAATATACCAACTCGATTACAAAAATGGGAAGCGACTAATTACCTACCCAAAAATGCTACCTACTATCAGGCAAAAGACAGCGCAAAGAAGACAGCTCTAGAAATTACAGATCCGGGATGTTCAGTTTGCGCAAGATTGTTTAAGAATATTAAAGAAGCAAGCTTTGATAATAAATACAATCTTACATATATAGCCTATCCTATTAAAAAGCCTGGTGAAACTGACGAATATAAGTTCCCAAATTCATATACTATAACAAAATATCTGGAATCTTTAAAAATAAATCCGTTGAATAATCAAACGACTCCAACTGATTGGCAGATACTAGAAAGGGTATTTACATGGAAAGACGACTCTGGAATAGCATACCAAGTTAAGCTCAACTCATTGATGAACACTAACGAAACAATAAGTCTCTTGCGTACATGGCTAAAAGATATAGGATATAGTCAATTGCAAATCAATCAAATCGAAATGGATGCCAATAGCCAAGAGATAGCTAATATTATAAAAGAAAATAGTCGAATTGTAGAAAACAATATCAAAACAGTCAGTATACCGACAATTATATTTGATGGGCATAGACATGAGGGACTAGTTAAAACTAATGATCTAAATTAAGAAAACTATACGGATATAATTCAATAACTAAACATACAATATAATCTATAAAAATCATTAGCTATTTAGACAATCAAATTAAGATTCTGATTTATAACAATCGGACTAAACCCTATGATCTCATCCTTTAGTATTCCATCGGGTATATCATTATACATATAAATCTTCTTATCTAAACGAAATGCATCGTACATCTCTAAAAACGTCGCCCCACCTATGTAATTTTTTTGATCATATTTATCAAAGTTTAAAACTAAAACTGCATCGTTTTCATCAATTACATTGCCACTATGTTTAATTAAGTTGGCTTTCCATTTTGAATGTTCTTCTTTGCCCATATCGCGATATCGCGATTCGGCGTCTGGTTCATCAAAACAGTTTGGTAATGTAATACTATGCCCTATCTCTTCTAATGATCGCCTAATTGACGTCACTTTATCATAAAAAGTTTTGCTACATATTATAAATATTTTCATATGGCACATTATAACTTAATTTACACATTTGATATACTTAGCCATATGACAAGATTTAAATCAATACACTTTGATATGGACGGCGTTCTTGCAGATACTGAGCCATTCCATGTTGCCGCAGAACAACAAACATGTAAGGATTTTAATTTTAATATAGACACTAAACAATGGGATAGCTTCAAAGGGCAAACAGCAAACGCTATATTTAGCCACCTATTAAAAAATTATGGAAACCCAAAAAAACAAACGGTTGCTGAATTAATAAATCACAAGACTAACTTATTCTTAGATATGGCACGAGACCAAATAAAACCCATTAATGGTGCGTTAGACTTTTTACAATGGGCAAGAAATAATCATGAGAAAATCACACTTGTAACTTCAAGCAACCGTCAGATTCAGGAATGTATAATTAACAGCTTTGGTGTTGCACATTTATTCGATAATATAGTTACAGGTGACGATATAATAAATGGCAAACCTAATCCAGAACCTTATTTACGCTCTCTTAAAGAATCTTGCTCACAGGCAGATTCAGCACTTGTTATTGAAGACTCAAAAAGTGGGATTATGTCTGCTTTAGCTTCAAAATGTGCTGTACTCGCAATTGCCACTTCATACTCATCAGAAGAATTAATCGATTCAGAACCTACTTTCATAGCTATTGATTTTAAAGACGCAAAACTTCAACTTGAATAATTTTAGAGTTGTATAATTTGAAATCTATAACTGCTTAAACTTATAAGTAGCACACTACTGTGATAGAATAGCGACATTAGACAATATAAATAACTCTTATGCAAATAAGAACATTTCCTGCAGGTGCTATCGTATGAATATCGAGAATAATCCGAATAAATCTGAAGAAGATAATCAGTTCAATAATGAAAGAGTTGATCTTGTCGAAAAATATGGACCACTTTATGATACAGAGCCTGGCCATACTAATCAAATGGGGGTAAGTATTGAAGCTTCTGGATGTAATGTTGCCGTTCGCGCTGGCACCGCACATGCCGTTGACGTCTGTATCTTTGACCCCAATGATCACAACAAAACAATCGGGCGCTATAGACTAAAAAAAGAAAACAATGAAGATGAAATCTTTTGCGGTTTTATTCCTAATATGAAATCTGGTGATGTATATGGGCTACGAGCAGACGGAAGATGGGATCCGAACAATAATGAATTTTATAATTATAGTAAATTATTAATCGATCCTTATGCTAAAGCAATAATAGGCACTTTTGATGCAAGCAGTCCAAATGTCTATGAGGAAGTTAATCCATTCCGCAACTATATTGATAAAATAGACGAAGATTCAGCCCCTTATGTTCCAAGATGCGTCGCAGTTGATGATACAGATCACGATGGCACTGGCGATAAGCCAAACATACCAATCTCTGAGACTATAATATATGAATCTAATGTTAAAGATTCAACATATTTACTTGATAGCATTCCAGAAAATATACGCGGTACTTATGCAGGGATGGCTAGTGACAAATTTATAGATCATCTCAAATATCTTGGTGTAACAACTATCGAGTTACTGCCTGTACAATTCTCTGTTTCAGAGCCACATTTACAAGAAAAAGGGTTATCTAATCATTGGGGGTATAATACTCTCGGATTTTTTGCATTAAATGCTAACTATTCCAGTAGTAGTGACCCTAATGAACAAATAAAAGAATTTAAGAGTATGGTGAGAGAACTCCATAAGAATAATATCGAAGTTATACTTGACGTTGTGTATAACCACACTGCCGAAGGTTCAGAACATGGACCAACAATATCGTTCAGAGGTTTGAATGGACATGACATATATCACACCGGTTATGATGGAAAACTTATTAATTGTTCAGGCTGTGGCAACACAATTGATGCTTCATCTGACACAGGCATGCA
This sequence comes from Patescibacteria group bacterium, assembly GCA_030156575.1. Lineage (GTDB taxonomy): Bacteria > Patescibacteriota > Saccharimonadia > Saccharimonadales > Saccharimonadaceae > UBA1547. The sequence continues at coordinate 10,044 of JASGMG010000016.1, forward strand.
TATTATAATGGACTCTCTAAGATATTTTGCCGAAGAAATGGGCGTAGATGGTTTTAGATTTGACTTAGCTACAGTCCTCACTAGAGAAAAGCCAAATGGATTAATAAACATGCAAAGCCGATTTATGAGGGAGCTACAAAACGACCCCATACTTAGTAAATTAAAATTAATAGCTGAACCATGGGATTGCGACAGTTATCAGCATGGTGCTTTCAATAAAGATATATGGAACGAATGGAGTGATATATTTAGAGATACTATTCGCAAATTCTGGCTAAAAAATATTTCTGCAGATAGTTTAGTTAGATCTCTTTCAGAAAATGGATACATAAACTTCATTACTGCACATGATGGTTTTACACTTAATGACTTAGTCAGTTATGATCTAAAACATAATTTAGAAAACGGAGAGGATAACAATGATGGGTCGAACGATAATCACTCTTTCAATTTTTGGTGCGAAGGTCCAACCGATGACGATAAGATTGACACTCTAAGGAAGAGAGCAATGCGTAGCATGTTGTTGTCAATGATTGTTGCTACTGGAGTCCCAATGCTCTTACGTGGTGATGAAATCATAAACACCCAAAATGGTAACAACAATGCCTATTGTCAAGATAATGAAACGTCATGGATAAATTGGAATCTTACAAAAGATCAACGATCGTTTTTAGATTACACTTCAAATATAATTCATCTGCGTAAAGATCATCCCGCATTATCTAGAGTATCAGCACCAACCGAACAGCCAGTTCTAGGTCACGGCACTGAAAATGATGTCGCATGGTTTAGAGATGATGGTCATCAAATTAATAGAGATGATGAATATTTAAAATACAAAAAAGTTGTCGGAATGTATTTATCTGGCATTGCTATAAAAAGTGAATCACATGAACCAGTGAATGATGATTGTTTCTTATTTTATGTAAACGGCACACATCATGATCAAGAAATTACCTTACCAAGCTCACGTCCTTATGCCGGCAACTACAGTCCAATCATAGATACTTCAAATAATGAAATACTATCAGAAGATATAGAAAGAGATATCGAAGAAAACAGATTCATAATTAAAGCCCTATCGGCAGTAATCTTCAGGAGACGATCTTGCCACCTAAAGTCGATAGCTTAAAGTTATTATCTTTAATAAAGAACTAGTCTAGCAACTAATATGTAATCTTTCGTGAAAATTTAGATAATTATTTATAATATATACTTCCTTTACAAATAAAATACAATCCTTCACTATTTAACTTTATGTATGGATTTACAATTTTCTTCTCTAAGCTAATTAGTTTTTTTGATTTTCTATCTTTTGAAAGTAACTATCACCTCCCGGCAAAGCTGTTAGTTGTTTTATTACAATGTCTATCATTTCCGGTTCAAGCTCCTGAGCGGCATTTATACCACGAGCCTCAGCTACTTGATTCTGTTCCATTCGAATAGCTATTCGAGGTATCGTATCGTTACTGTCTTTATTACCAGTAAAATACACATAAAGATCCCCGCCCCGAAGATAAACGCTAGCTGTACCCTCACCAGCAGTACACCAACCAGTGTCATAGCCTTGTAATAATCCAGCTAAGCGTTGTGCTGTAGAAGGGTCTTCTGTTTGGTTAAATCTAATCCAGGAACCCTGTGTCACTTCTCTTGTCTCTGGTGAATACGGGCCAGCCTTTGAGAAAGCATAAGTATATAATTTGCCAAAATTACCAGATTTAAGTAATCTTTGTAATTCTTCATCGTCAACTTCATTCATTAACTCACCTTTAATATATGTTCTATCTAAGATATCGTACAGATAAGCCAACACATCTTGATTCAATTCCGGATAAACAGCAGTTGTTCCACGGCTTCGCTTTTGAAACTTTTGTTTTTTATTATCAAACATACCAAGTTTTACTAATGAAGACCAGGTATAATATTTAAACCAGTCAGGATAGTTATTATCACTATCACCGAGGTGCTCGGCCCATCTAGATAACCCAGTGCGCTGGTCGGATTGAACAACTTCGGTTATCTGATGGCGCATCTCTAATATAGCTTGGCTATCATTACTTTCCCATTCTTGAGCAAGGAAGTTTTGTAATTCAATAAAACGCTTCTCTGGCATATCAGAAGCATTAATTATATGAGAGTCAATCTGTCTATTAATACTACCTTGATCTCCAGTTAGTATACCGTCGTTAACATAATCTCTACTTGCTAAAAATCCCAAATAAAATGATATTTTGTCAACAGGCTCATTTGGAATGGCCTCGCCATTAATGCGCAAATAACCTACAACCACTTCTATGTCATCGGATAAATGCAATTGTGGATTACGATTATGTAGGAATAGACTTTCTGAATTTTGCATATGTACTTCTCGTTATGGTGTTAAGCTTTTATTTTTATTATAGTAAGATCACTATATCATATTAATTACAATTATGCTATTATATTGTCACATATGTTTGAAAAGGCTCACAATGATCTAGATATCTTGTCTGAGGTTGCTTATAAAAATAAGCTTTATTTGAATAATGAAATTGATGTTGATGGTCGATATACTATTGATGTTGCTTGGAACATTATTAAAACACTCAAAGATAATACTTCAGAAATAAAAGGTGGGTTTGGTGTTGGTTTTCCGTTTCATTCTCTCGATCAGTCTGGCAAACTTATTACGAACCCTGAGTTCTCTAGATATATAGATGAATTTTCGAAAAAGATCGAGACGTCTCGATCTTTGGGTTGTACGGCTTGGAATTGCTTCTCTTGTCAAGTTAACGAGAACTATACCCCCGATAACTGCAAAGGATGCGATCAAGTTTATGTTAAGCCACGTGATGTTATGAAGGTTATGCCTGATATTGATGTATTCTTGATTGCAGATGAAATCACCCCTGATTTACTTAGAAGAATACAATATATCTCTAAAGAATATGGTTTTCAACAATCAGATATCAACGCCTATGAGACTTTATGTAGAACCCACCAAGCTTTTGAAAATATAGAAGATGGCAGAGGTAATGTTAACTTACCTGGCGATATGCATATCATTAGTATGGAGGATTACATTTATGCAATGGACTTACTTAGTAACGGTGTTATTGATATAGATATAGACGTTTATTCTTTGCATCATCAGTGGGTTTTGAATAACAAAATTGATTTTGCGTTTGATTTTATGTTTAGTAGCACATTTAATGATAACGTTTGTGACTCTGGTATTAAAGAACTCGCCGATGCAATAAAGTCCGATTTAGCGAATAAATATTCTGAAAATGATATATTAGACATAGTTAGAAGCAAAAGTAAGAGAGCTGAAGTTTTGCTTTCCTATAAGCCTTCGTTAGATATTTTTATAGAAAGGGTGAGAAGTTGGAGCAGACAATGATCGATTTGCACGTACATACAAATTGCTCTGACGGTGATTATTCTCCGCGTGAATTAGTTAATCTTGCGGCGAGCCGAGGCATAGAAACTATATCTATTACCGATCATGACACAATCATGGCTTACAATGGAGACATATTTAAGACTGCACTAAATAAAGGAATCCAATTAATTCCTGGTATCGAGCTTTCGACTGTGGATGAGCTATCGGAGGAGAAGATTCATGTTGTTGGTTTAAATATAGATTTGGAAAATAACAAATTATTATCAATATGCAAAGAATTATGTCAATCAAGATGTGAGTCAGTCATTAAAACAGAGAAAATATTATTATCTCTTGGATTTAACTTACGTACTCGAAAGTTACTAGACATGGGATCTTTAATTACGAAATTTCATATCGGACATGATGTTGTTTCTAATCCAGAGAATTATGAAAAACTGATTGAAGTATATAATAAAATCCCATTGCATAGTGCGTTTATTGAGGATTATTTAATCAAAGGTAAACCTGCGTTTATAAAGCCAGAAAATAAACTTTTCACATCTAAAGCTGTCGATATTATAAAGCAGATAGGTGGTGTCGCTATCTGTGCTCACCCTAGTTTTAATGTTATGCATGGTTTTGAATTTAAGTCTATGAAAGAATTAATTGTTCGTAATAAATTCGATGGAGTTGAATCGATTAATATCCAATACAATAAAAACAAAGGTGATGTGCGATTTGATATGGTTAATGAATTTACTGATTTTGCAAATGAACGTGGCCTTTTAATTAGTGGAGGGTCAGATTATCATAGCGATAATATTGATCTTTGGGGAAACCATTCAGACATTGGCTTATCTAATGAAGAATACCAAGTCGACAAATTAATTGTGGATAATATTCTTTCGTTCAGACGATAAGTTGAAAATATGTAGTTAAAGTCTTTACTCGTCAGATATGATTAAAGTAATTCGCTTTTACTATATTATCTTATATTTTATTATCCCCATTCCTATCCCTAAAATATAATCATATTTTATAGAATTAGTATCTAAACAAATCTTTTTATATTATCTACATCTGAACTTATAATAGTTATTATTAATTATCGCAAAAGTACCCAATAAACTCAATCAAGACTAGTAAGGTAATTACAAAGACCTATACGTATACATAAAGCCTTTAAGAATAATAATCAAAAAAATATTAAACCAACTAACCATTAAACATCATCTAATCAAATTAGATGAATTAAATAATTATAGAGTTATAGGCACTTTCGTGTTGGTTTTTTGTGCTCAGTTCGGCTATAAAGGTACCAATCTACGAGCCTCATTTGGTGTTCGTTTGGCATACCACGA
>JASGMG010000017.1 GCA_030156575.1 Patescibacteria group bacterium
TGGTGAACCCGACAAGATTCGAACTTGTGGCCTTCGGCTCCGCAAGCCGACGCTCTATCCAGCTGAGCTACGGGTCCAAAACGCAGAATTATATATAAAAATACACAATTCTGCTTTTCATGTAACTAGAAGGTACGTCCAAACATAGACAAACTATGATAGAATATCGGTTATTGTATCATATATTTAGTGCAAACGGTAGATTAAATAAGGTTTATAATCGAAGTTTTCTTACGATTTTATCAATAAAATCTAATGACCTTGTCTCCATAGGCAACCTCGCTCCTAAGATATCAATAATCTTTTCACCAGCCTCCTGAGGAAAATAAACAGACACACCTAGAGCAAATCTTTTAGTTGGAATCATTATTATAGAATTATATTCACCATCACGAATTAAACCAAAAGATTTAAATTCATTAAAATGATATAATTTCTCACCTATATACAGCCCCTGGCTACCACTTAAAGTGTAATCAATTACGCGAGGTGGTCGGCGAGAATAAACAATTACAGACAACGCCATAACAATCACCAAGACTGAAAATGTATATGATTTTATAAAGAATACATCAACCGCAATAAAAGCTAACGAAACAGCCACAAACACAAAAAACCATAAACCATTCTTTTCTACATATATATATTCTTTAGCGCTCCAATGAATTGGCTCACTATCGGACACTGTTTTTTTTAAGTCTTCTACGTTAGAAACATGAATTGAATCTTCAAATACAGGTTCTGGAGTGTACATTTCTGGAGATTCATTTTGTTTATCACTTTGTTGGTCAGGTTGCATAAATTTAGTATAGCATGATGGTAATGGTCAAAAATAGTAAAATGAACAGAATAATCATTTAATCTACCCAAAAGATTCATAATGATAAAGCTAATTTAGCACCAAATGTGTAATACTACCATTGCCATAATTAGAATGGTTTTTTGCAGCAATAAGATAACATAATCGATTTATTGTGCCACTATGAGCAACAATCAATACTTTTTCGTAATCTGAGCTCCTCAATTCGTTAATAAATTCATTTATCCTTAAATTAAAAGAGTCAAGAGTTTCAGCGTTTGGTATAGTCACCTGATCACTTGGCGACGACCAAAATTCATTCCAGTCATAATTAAGCTTTGTACGCCCCATTAAGTCACCGAAATTTCTTTCACGAAGTCGTCTGTCCTCAAAATATACTATATCAGGAAACTTACGTCTAAAAACTTCAGCTGTTTGAGTAGCTCTTTTCAAATCTGAGGCAAAAATCACCTCAACAATTTCATCAAAATTATCAGCAGCTTTCTGTGCTTGTTCTAAGCCGGTTGCATTAAGCTGAGTATTTAACCACCCCTGAATAATATGCTTATTATTTTCATCTGTTTCACCATGTCTAACAATAAACAAATCCATAGCTTTATTGTAACAAAATAAAGACACTATGCTTTAACATAGTGATTATATTTGGCGAAGGGTAGTTTACGAAGTTAGAAATGAACTTATAAATATAGCAATCGGATAGCATTTATCAAACAATGCATTTCCGTATACTGACTATCTTCATCTGAATGCTCAACTGGAAGATTGTCCAATAATTCAATATTATATGAAAACAACTTCCCAAAAAGCTCCCTCGTAACATATTTCTTTTTAGAATAATGAGGAATACTCATAGCGTCAGTAAATCCTTTTTGAGTTTTGTTTTGCTTGTTTAAATCATCTATTCGTTTATTTATTTCAACGAAATAATGCCCAGATTCTACCTTGTTGGCGTCTTCGGCTCCAATCAGCAGACACAGCACGAAATATTCGAACTTGGGCTTGTTAACTACAAGCTTATATCCAGCCTCAGAAGCCTGCTGCCGTAACTCTTGCAATGTTATATTAGCGTCGTCAAGGGCATCATAGTCACATACTATCCACTTATCGTGCTCTGCTCCATCTTCAGACAACGCAAGGTGCAATAGAGAATTCGGATCCCTTTCCATTGTCTCAACTTGTTTGTTCGCTTTTTCTACAAGTTTTACATGCCCCTGATTGCCACCTAATGGAATAGGCAAGACCTCAACAAATCTTATAACTTCTTGAGGTACTTGCCCGTTTTTCAGTGATGCATCCAGTGCGGTTAAACATTCCGATTCACTGTTGTCGCCTTCGGTACATATCAGGACGAACAGCACTCTGTTACCATTGAATATTTGGCACAGCGCCAAACACACCTTTTGTGTATTTCTTTTCTAACAGCGTGTCGTTTGTTCGTATGTCCTTCGAAATCCTACCAAGAATAGTCTCCTCCCGACTGTTCTTACCAACTAGGTGAATGCTGTCTCTACCGACTCGATCTAAAAGCTGAGCATTATGGGTATTAAGTATCAACTGTGCATTATTGCTGTTTTCTTTAGAAGTAAATAATTCAACAAGGAATTCACATTCTCTAGGATGAAGATGAGTTTCAAACTCATCAATATACAATATATTCCCTTTATCTAAAGAATCTAGAATCGGGGAAGCCAATTCAAATATCCTTCTAGTTCCCATAGATTCTGTCCCTATTGGCATTGCTCGAGTCTTGACTACTTTCCCTGAAGAATCGTAAACCATGTGGGTTGTCCTAACGTCCCACGCAGTTCGATCAAGCTTTGATTTTACCGATTTATAGACAGGTAGTTGATCAAATATATCATCTGGCATATTTATTTTTGTCGAACTTAAATCTTGAATTGAAAGGTCAGCTCGTCTCAACAAATCGAGTACTTTTGTCTTGAATCCATCATCTTCTGAAATGCGTTTCGCCGTACTATTCTGCTCGAGGCTACCAGAAACAAATAGGAAATGACCTAGCCAATGAAATACATCTAAGGCGTACTTATTATTATTTTCAAACGCCTTAGTTAATACTAGCGAATCTTCTCTCGTAGCTTTAAGTATTTTGCTATCAAAACCATATCCTTCGTATCTGTTTTTATCCATAGACAGTCGACTAAATAGAGTTGTATATGATTTCTTAGAGTTAGAGTTAAGCCTACATCTCTTAAGAACTTCGGCTATCACTTTACTATTCTGAACAGAGAAACTATAGGAGTATATAAACTTATCAAGCTGCATCTCCGCACTTAATGTAGTAGGCATGTTTTCAGCTTCTTCGTTAAAAGCAAAAGGTGTAAAAAGCTCTCTTGGAGATTGAAAAGATGTTGAACTTTGGACAAACGATTTAAAAACAGCCATTGCCTGCAGGATATTCGATTTTCCTGAGTTATTTGGCCCCACAAATATATCTACGTTAGTATCGTCAATATCGAAGCCAACCGATTGCTCGGACAGAAAAGACCTGAAGTTATTTATACTGAAGCTTACGAGTTTCATATTTTATTACCTCCACTGCATTTTATAACGTTTTTGTTCCAAAGTAAAGATTTTTTGTGTATTTTTTGCATATTTTATATGTTTTTGGAACATTTTTGTATTTTAAGTTTAGTTCAGTTTTTCAAATTAATCTAGTAGGTAGTTTGCAATCCATACTATTGATATTTCTATTACTAGTAAATCGATGTACTCATTAGGTGAGAATTTTAATTAAAACAAAAACGCCATGACAATGTCATAGCGCTTATGCTTGGCGGAGGAGGGGAGATTCGAACTCCCGCTCCAGGTCTCCCCAGACTAACGATTTAGCAAACCGTCCCCTTCAGCCACTTGGGTACTCCTCCGTACTCGATTTATTGTATCATAAAGACGAGTAACAGAGCTAGATTATTTTTTATATATTTGCTATAATACAAGATATATGGCTTAACAATTAAGGATCACAATGAAATTATTAATTAAAACTAAAATATGCACAATAATAACTATCCTAGGTATGTTGTTATTAGCAATCGTGTCTCCTGTACCCACTTACGGAATTGGCCCAGCACAAAATGGAGCCAGCGCTGCACAAGGTAACGATCAACCAAGTGAACTATTTGGTAATAGTGGCATATTTACAACTATCACTAACACCTTATTGTTTATAATTGGGGCACTCAGTGTAATTATGTTAATAGTAGGCGGGCTAAGATATGTAATCTCTGGTGGTAACTCTACAGCAGTGACTACTGCCAAGAATACGATATTATACGCGATTGTTGGTTTAGTCGTCGCATTATTGGCTTATGCGGCAATTAATTTTATACTAACAACCCTAGTACCCGGATCAGGAACTGGTGGAACAAACGTTTAAACTTAAATAATGACCGAAAAGGTCATTATTTTATTGGCGGAGAGGGCGAGATTCGAACTCGCGGTGCCATTACTGACACGACAGTTTTCAAGACTGTTCCCTTAAACCACTCGGGCACCTCTCCATAAAATGTCGTAAATCAACGACATTGACAATAATAACAGATACAGTCGCATCAGTCGAGAGTTTAATGCATAATTAATACAACTCAGATACGCTTCTTCATTAATATTATGTAAGATTTAACTAACCATATAATAGTCAACTAAATCACCGAGATTTCCGCGTGTAGATTTCATTCACGCTAAACTTGTAATTTTCTATTAATCGTTGTAAAGCATCTGCTCTATTATTAGCGACTCAAACCACTCCATGAAATATTTTACAGGTGTTACATAAGCACAATAGAGTAGCTAGTTAATTACATATAATAAATAACATCTTTAGCTCAGATGTGATGTTATATTTACAATCACCGCAGAATAAAGTACTCATTTCCCATACCTACAACAGTAGTAATAACATATGAACAGAAGTACTGCATCTATTATTGTATTATTTACGTATAAGGGGCTACTATGGTTGATTATACTGTATATGTTCGTTATAATGTGAGAGACTATTTGTCAATAGAGCCTAGGGAAAAGTGGAGGATATCATGGCCCGTAAACAAAACGATGATTTATTAATCGAAGATGAGCTGACAGCAGCTTTCCTAAATGACGACAACATGGCGTCAAATAACACAAGTACAACTACAGCTGTAGCTGAAGAAACGTGGGATGATTCTGAAGAAGAATTTCCAGGTCAATTAGCAGTAGACGTGTACGAAACAAACGAAAAGCTAGTCGTCAAAGCACGAACAGCTGGGGTTAACAAAGAAGAGCTCGACGTTAGTATCAGTGATGGTATTTTAACTATAAGCGGCACACTAAATAGTGGTGACGATGTCGACGCAATTAACTGGCACATTCAAGAATGTTTTTGGGGCGAATTCAATCGTACAATAGCACTACCTGTTAGTGTAAAAGAAGATGAAGTTGAAGCAGTTCTAAAAGATGGAATACTTACCATTAGCTTTAACAAAATTCGACAAGAACAAGCAAAAAAGATCCAAGTTCAATAAGAAACTTATCTTAATAATAAATACAGCCCATAATTATGGGCTGTATTTATTATATATTTTAATTTATTTACTGGGGAATTAACCTTGTAATTACAAAGTTTACAATTGCGTAAGCAAGTAATGCAACAACTATACCAACAATCGCATATAATATTGTATTTTTAGCAGCTGTTACTGCGGCAGTATCACCACCAGAAATAGTATAACGTATACCTCCGTAGATTAGCATTAAAACACTTATCGCACCGATAACATATAGGGCAATATTAGTGATAGTCCTGAATACACCATCATTTCCATCTAATGAAGCTGCTTGGTCGTCACTTTTAGCAGAATCAGCGCCGTCTTGTATTGTTAATGCGAAAGTAGGTTGTACTACTGGTGAAATCAGATTCACACCTAACGCTAACACAGGAACAGCTAATAGCCCTGTAAGTAACGTTTTAATTGTTTTTTTCATTTATTTTATTCCTTTCGTTAGTTCTTGCTATATTTATACCAGATATTAACATAATTGTTAAGTCCTAAACTAGACTTTTAAATAACGTTAATACTCCCGCATTAGGAGCGGAAACAAAACGGCTTATTACAAAATTCACAATTGCATAGGCTAATAGTGCAACGATCAAACCAACCACTGAGTATAGTATTGTATTTTTTGCTTTCGTAATAGCAGCAGAATCGCCACCAGATATTACATAATAAATACCACCAACTATTATCATAATTACAGCTACGGCGCCAAGAACATACAATAACAAGTTAATTCCACTTTTTAAGAAACCTTCTACAGTATCACCACTACTCTTACAGATCGCACTATTTGGATCTATATCACAAGCGCTAACAGCATTAACATTGACCGGGATAGAGGCACTAAGAAAAACAATTCCTAAAACTAACATTACGTATTTTATATATTTCATTTAAAAACTCCCCATTACAAATTGTGTTAAGGCAAAAGCAGCTATGACTATAACTATGCCCATTACGGAATATATGATAATATTTTTTGCTTTCGTAACAGTTGCAGGGTTACTGCCATCTGTTACAAAATAAAAGCCTGCAATTATAATTGCTAAAACCGCCACAGCACCAACTACAAAGTAAAAGATATTTAACCCATTGTGCAATACCTGATCCGCTGTTAAAGCAGGTAGATTTTTAATATCACCAGAATCAATTTTAGCGTTCATAGATTGAGCAAAGTTAGTTAATAAATGTGTCATTATCCTATTATACCAATAACTAGATTAATAATCGCTACCGAAGCCATAGATATAACTAAACCAATTATCGCATTTAAAATCATCATACGCGCCTTTGCAACAACATCAGAGCTACCATTGCTTGTCAAAAACCTAAAACCACCATATAGAATAAAGAAGAAAGCAATATAACCAGCCGCAACCAGACCAATCTCAACAACATTAAGTACAATATGCCAAATAAATTTAGTTAAATCATCACCAGACCCAGGGCTCTTTATACTACAATCACCGTTAGTCAATCCTTTATACCAAGTAGGAAATCCTAAAAAACTACTATTACAATTATCCGCAGCATATGCCGTTTCTGGAGCCATCGTTGTTAGTAGTACACCACCAAACGACATTGCAATAGATATTGCAATAAACCAATTTTTAATAAGATTTAAATTTATCATGTGAATAAACCGCCCGGGATTATAAAGTTTAAGAATGCATACATTAAAGCATAAGCTACTATTCCAATAAATGTATTAATTATAATCCCAATAGCTTTTTTAGTTTGTTCTGGGCTACCACCAGAACTAGAATATAGAATAGAGCCATAAACAACACCAGCCACAGCCATGATTCCTACCCCTGCTGTTAATATATTTATCACCAACAATAATAACTGCCAAAGACCAGTTTCTTTTAAATCAGATGTCGTTTCTTTGCCATCACAAGATATAACAGATGTTTCAACGCCAGCACAAGTAGTGGCAAACGCAGGCAAAGAGAATACCGACAAACAACTTATTATCGATAGTAAAACCATAGCTAATATTGTTTGTTTTATCTTCATATCTATCTATTAAAATACGGTAAAACGCAATAATCTGCAAGCCCCATGGCGAAATAAACCAGTATAGCTATTGCTTTTTCTAACATTTAGTGTATAAATAGCATTATCAATAAAAAGTTCCATGTAACCATATAAGCGTACAAGGAGATACAAATGCAACATACAGAGAAATTTAATAAACCATTTATAAATAAAGTAGATGATGAGGAAACTAGCACAAAAGAAATCAAAAAACAAACAAAAGATCGTTTTAGTAAAAAATTTATAGCTTTTGGCGGAACAGCACTAGTACTTCTCGGATTTGGAGTCGAACGTATCTTAAACAATGAAAAACCGAAAGAAGCGATTAAGACTACCGTAATAGAAGAAACTCAATCAACACAACAAGAAACAACTAGCACATCAAGCGAATCAATAATAGATAATGACATTGAAGAACTACCTACCGTAGAGAACACAGAAATTAGTTCGTCATTATTATCCGATCCAGAAAAATTTATGGACACATACATTAATAATCGCATCACCGCTTGGTTTAATTCTGGGTCTACTATAGAAGATGCAGAAGCAGCCTATGATAGTCGTAACTTATATAAATATGCTACGGAAACTGCCGCAAAATACGATTCTATATTCGAAGAAGCCTTACTGGCTGAAGATTGGAAATCAAATTCAGAAATGGTTACTTGGGTTGAAAATATGAAAGAAATTCACAGAAGTACGGTATATTATTATTATCTAACTTTTAGTAAAGAAAATGACCCTTTGGACAAGGTTGGATATGCTCGCAGTAGCGAATTATTAAAAATTAAGTCAACTATTACAAACTCAGACGGCTCTCTTACTGTAATAAGCTCAGGAAGAGATTACGATAATGAAAAAGAAAACAGGGTCGGAGAAGAGCTTTCAGACTATAAATCAGTGGCTGGTGATACCACAGAAGTTACTAGAACATTTATAGATGAAGATGGTATAGCTAAATTATCAAACATAAAACTTCAGAGAAACAACTAAATTTTTTTAAATTTACAAGTTTAAAACACATAATTACACTCTTTAAATATAGATGACTTTATGCTTCAATAGAGTCATCTATGTTGTTATTTAAATGTAAAAAAATCATCGGTGAAATTATATCGTTACACAATGATAGATGCATAAAAAGAAATTCAAGAATTAGATCAATTCTATTATTAATAATATTACTTATTTCTACTATAATAGTGCCCATATTACAGACAAATAACGTAGCTGCCGTGACCATAGCTGACAATCAAGACGCAACATGGCAAATACAATCGTTAATGTATTACGAGACAATAACGAAATGCATGGAAACCGCTCATTTATCGGGCTCATCTGTTTTTAATATTTTAAATGCAGACGACGCAAAGAGTGGTAAGTGGTTCGACAAAGGAACAACAGAGTGGATGGGTGTTTATATGAGAGACACCCCTACGGACAGTGACCCAATGGAAATTGGCGAAGATGGAATAGTCGGGTGTGAAAACCCATCATTAATAAATGGAGCTCTTGCACACTGGGGACTTGAAGATGATAAATTAAGAGTTCTGTGCAAGTCAGGTTTTGCAAGAACAAATCAAGGTGCCTTAGATAGCCAACCAATAGAAGATTGCGCAAATCCCGAAGGGACAGACAATTTTACTACTGCCCTAAGTTCTACAATAATAGCTTCAAGATTTAAAAATTATATAAGAGAAGTGGTGTATAACAGTAAAACACCGGCATTAACTGACGCTCAACTATATATGTTTTATCGTCATTCACTTAACGAAAGTTGCATAAAAGGCATAGACAGCACTGAACCTGATAATATTAATAGACCCGAAACTAACAAAAAAGCATACAATGATGTCAAATGGGTTTATACAAAAGATGATGGAACCGCGGATATAAAAACAGGTAGTTATCTAGGGTCATTAGATTATCAAACTTATATACACCTAAGAATTAACGAAGGTATGACATGCTATAACATAAAAAATAAAATGAATAGTTATGCAGATGCCTTTATAAAATGGTCTCAATCGCATCCTGTAGAATCCAAAGCAATAATAGAAGAAGCTAATGACACAACTACGATCTCAGATCATCCAACCTGTAGTGCCAGCGTAGCATCGCTGGGTTGGCTTATTTGCCCAATTATTGACATATTAACTAATTTAAATAATCTAATGTGGAATTTAGTTTCTTCTTTATTAAAAGTAAATCCTTTAGAGCAAGGAGATAGCAATACTATATATATGGCATGGGGATCTATTCGCAACATCTCAAATGTCGTTTTTGTAATTATTTTTCTAATAATGATATTCTCGCAATTAAGCAGTGCCGGTATTAGTAATTATGGAATAAAAAAGTTGTTACCGAAATTAATAGTAGGGGCAATATTAGTTAATTTATCCTTCATAATAGTCCAAATTCTAGTCGATTTATCTAACATAATAGGATCAAGCTTGTACACTGTTATTCTTAGTATAACCCCAACTATATTCGTATTACCATCATGGAACGCAATTGTTAATATACTATTAACAGCCGGGGCAGGAGGCGCTGTAACAATAGCGGGTATCATTATAGCTGGTGGCCCAGCAGCCTTATTACTTCTATTATTGCCAGTTGCTCTGATGGGTATGCTTGGTCTATTAGCTGCCGTTCTTACTCTTATTTTTCGCCAAGCAATAATACCAATATTAGCCATCATCGCACCACTAGCTTTTATCGCCTACTTATTACCAAATACTGAATCTTGGTTTAAAAAATGGAAAGATTTACTTATTTCAATGCTAATGTTATACCCACTAGCATCAATAGTGTTTGGTGGTTCACGATTTGCTGCCTCAGCAATAGTGGGTGAGAATGGAGCTAATGATTGGCTAAAAAATATAATAGGTCTACTTGTATTAAGCTTGCCATTATTCTCATTACCATTTTTAGCCAGCAAAGGCGGATCAATTTTAAACAAAGTAAACGGAGCTCTAAGAGGAATTGCCGATAAAGCACGTAAACCGCTAAACGATTGGGCGAGTAGCCATAGAGAACTTGCTAAAGCTAACTATTTAAATGCCAACCCTAATAAAAAAATGAGATTCACTAGACGAGCTGCTAGATCTATAGCTACAAAACGAGCTTATCGAGAGGCTAAAACAGAGGCCGCTAACGAAGAGTTTAAAAATCAAGGTTTAGAAAATAAAATCACTAACACAACTGGCAAAAAAACAATCGACCTTCAAGAATCAAGCGATGCTTTAAACGCCGCAAAAAGACGCACTGCAATCAATTCGAAAGAATCAGATACTCGAGTTTTAAGCAATCCAAAGAACATAGACTTACATAAACGAGAGTATGAAAGTAACCTAAAACATGATGAAGCTACTGGAAAAATAGACGAGAAACTAAAAAACGATAAATCTTTCGACTATCAAAGGGCTGCAACAGAAACAGCAAAAACCATGGCTGATACTGCAACAAAAAAATCCGAAGAGCGCGTAGAAAGATCAAATGGTATGCTACAAGTTAGAGCACGTAACACTGCCGCTGTAGGAGATCTAGATAAAGCAAAGGGAGAAACCAAAAGAGATATTGCAGAAGCAGCTACATATGACGGCACACAGAAATCTCTAGACAGAATGTCAGGAGGAGCTCAAAGAATAAGCAGAGACGTAATGGGTGAATTACATACAAATGTAATTGAAAAAAATATAATAAGCTCTGCTGAATCAGCAGCAACTAATCTTCAAAACCAACAAGTAGCAGAAACAATTATTGCTACTGATGCTAATGGCAAAACGAGTCAAGAAGCTATTAGATCAGCTGGTGTCGCAGGCGATCCTGGAATAGCCCGTATATTAGCAGGTGCACGAGCAGGTGTAGCTAAAGTAAGGTCTGACAACGTAACTACTGCCGCATCATCATTCACAGCCGAAGGATATGGAGTTAAGGATTATATAAGAGTAATAAAAGAAGGAAAGCTCAAGAACAATGACGATGCAAGTAGCGAAGATATAGAAGCAGCTATAAATAATGCAGTAAGATCAGGGCACCTACCAACAGTAGAAGAAGTTGTCGAACAATTAGTCAATCCTAAAGAAGGGTCTATATTAGAAGAAGATATAAGTAAATTCCAACAAGCTTTCGCAGCAGCAACCGCAGGATCTTCTAATAAATTAAAAATGGTATCAGGTTCTGTACTTGACGAATTTAAACGCGGAGAGATGACCACTCCACCAATAGAGCTACTCAAAGCGGCACTTATGGGTAAGAAATATTCTATGAATACATATGCAGATATGGATAGTGACGAATTAGACTTAACATATAAATTCTTAACTGGAAAAAATATAGCAACCGGAGAATACGAACTAGATCCAAACACTGCACCTTTGATAAATGAACTCGACGAGAAAGATGCTTTAGCGATGGCAGATACATTAGCTGAAACATTGGAAGACCCTATGCTTAAACAAAAAGTAGCTCCACGTGAGATAAATAAATTTAATAAAATAATGGAAGCTGTATATGCTAGATACCCAGGCAGAAGACCAGAAGCAAAAAGCTAAAGATAACATCGCCAAATAACGTATCTATAATTAAAACAATACGCAATAGAATACTCATTTTATATAGCTCTGCTATAATATAACCAGAATGGCTGTATACAAAGTACCTCAAGACGTAGAAGCTGATGATAAGTTGATCGGTCCATTTAGCTTTCGTCAATTTATATATTTAATCATTGTTTCATTAGCAATTATGGGATCATGGGGATTGGGGCAACTATTCGTTCCACTAGCTATTATTCCATTTCCTGTTATTGTATTTTTTGGCGCCTTAGCCTTACCATTACGCAAAGACCAACCTATGGAAATATTCATGGCGGCATTGGTTTCTTTTTATTTAAAACCACACAAGCGACTTTGGGATCCCGATGGTATCGATTCATTAATTGAAATTACGGTACCAAAAGTAGTAGAAGTAC
This sequence comes from Patescibacteria group bacterium, assembly GCA_030156575.1. Taxonomy (GTDB): domain Bacteria; phylum Patescibacteriota; class Saccharimonadia; order Saccharimonadales; family Saccharimonadaceae; genus UBA1547. The sequence goes on from JASGMG010000017.1 coordinate 12,392, forward strand.
AATTGACCAAAGACCTATCTCAGAACGAAGCTCAGCGACGTCTTAGCTATCTAGCAGACATTGTAGATAGCCGAGGTTGGGCTGTTCGTGGAGTTGGAGTACAAGCACCTAATAGTGCTGTTAGTAGTGATGTCTATTTTGAAGCCCAACAAACTCAAGATGTATTAGATAATGACAATACTACAGCTCAAAACTTTAAATTTAAATTAGATCAAAGCGATACAAATCATCACAAAGAAATAATTAATATGATGAATCATAACCCTGCACCTATTACTAAACCATTAACACCACCTTCTACCCCAGCACCAACCCCCTCATTAACATATAGCCCATACCCAAATAACATACAACAATCTGTTGTACAACCACTATCAGAAGCTGATCAAATAGAAAAACAACCAACAGAAGAGGTTTTGTCGAACACTAGCGAAAACATGGTATCTGCTGATATAATAAACCTTGCAAACAATAATGATTTGACGATCGAAACAATTGCAAGAGAAGCAAATCGCGTTCGAGAAAAGCAAGATGAAGTGTTTATACCATTAAGGTAACCGTAAAGTAGGGAGAGAATATGCAGCCAAACAACCAATTTTCTGGCCCAGCACCAGTTGCACCAACTATTGGCAGTGCCACTTCTGCCTCGTCACCTCAACCAGCTCCACAAAAGCCAAAGAACCCTAACTCAACACAAAACAGTCTTTTATTGTCAGAAATCCGCGACAACATGATAATCATGGCTGACGGATCATTTAGAGCTGTAGTTGCATGTAAATCAATTAATTTTGATCTTATGAGTAGTAATGAACGCGAAGGTGTTGAATTTAGTTATCAGAACTTTATTAATTCATTGACACATCCTATACAAATTCTTGTTAGATCACAGCGTATAGATATTGGTCCTTACATAGATAAGTTAGTCAAAATACGTCGTGATCAAGACAATATGCTACTAAATGTACTAATGGATGATTATATTGATTTTATAGATGCATTATCCCAAGAAGCAAATATTATGGACAAGTCTTTCTTTATAACTATACCTTATTACTCCCAAGGCGATTTAGCTAATATAATTGAACAAGGTAAAGGTTTCTTTAGTAAGATATCATCACGATCAAAAAATACTGTAACAAAAATCGATTCCGAAACTTATGAAAAAGCAAAAACTGAAATCAAAAATCGAGTTGATAGTGTAATCGCAGGTCTATTTCAGCTAGGTGTACAAAGCGCTCAATTAAATACTAAAGAGCTAGGTGAACTGTATTATAACTTCTACAATCCAGATACTGCAGTACGCGAACCACTGGGTAATTTCGAAGAAGCAACTGCTATTTATGTTAAAAAGGGTGAGAATAAAGCACCTAATAATCAAAGTGAAGGTATGTTTTAATGAGTAAGAAAGAACTAGATGCGGTTGATATCGCTAATCAACAACGAGCTCGTGAACAAGTTGAAGTAGAACAGGCATTTTTAAAAGGTGTCACAACTCTTAGAGATTTAATTGCTCCTAGTAGTTTAGAGATTCATTCTTCATATTTCCGATTAGGCACAAAATATGGCCGAACTGTATATGTATACGGCTACCCTAGGCAGATCTACACAGGTTGGTTAAGCTCACTTATTAATATCGATGAAGTATTAGATGTTAGTATGTTTATATATCCAGTAGAAAGCCAAGTTGTACTAAATAATTTACGTAAAAAAGTTACTCAATTACAAGCATCAATATCATTAAGTAGCGAGAAGGGGATAACCCGAGATCCTGGATTAGAAGCCGCTATTAATGATGCAGAAGAACTTCGAGATCAAATACAAGTTGGCGCTGAAAAGTTTTTCCGTTTTGGATTATACGTGACACTATATGCAGATAGCTTAGATGAATTAGGCTTCGTACAACATAAAATAGAAACTATATTTGGTCAACAAATGGTATTTAGTAAAGTCGCGAGTAGCCAACAAGAACAAGGTCTTAATAGTACAATTCCACAAATGTCAGATCAGTTACAAATTCGTCGCAACATGAATACCGGTGCAATTAGCACTAGCTTTCCATTTACTAGCGCTGATCTAACACAAGAAACAGGTGTCTTATATGGTATAAACATGCACAATAATGGTTTAGTTATTTTTGATAGATTTAGTTTAGAGAACGCAAATATGGTCGTTTTCGCAAAATCAGGAGCTGGTAAATCATTTACAGTCAAATTAGAGGCGTTACGTAGTATGATGACCGGTAGCGAAATTATTATAATCGATCCAGAAAATGAATATCAAAAGTTATCTGAGGC
>JASGMG010000018.1 GCA_030156575.1 Patescibacteria group bacterium
TGTTCGTCTGGGTAGTTTTAAAAAAATAGTAAATAGTTTATTGATTAAAATGAGGTGGACCAAGATGACAACATATTATAATTTGCCAGTTTACAAACAGAGTCATAATAGTCAAGACATCGATCTAATGATTATAAGTCCCAATTAAAATATGCGGTCGTTATGACCGCATACTTTAATTGATTTGCTTATTTTAGCATTTACTAAATCCGCAAAGTTCACATTTTTGGCAACCTTCTATAGAGCGTAGGCTAGCTGATCCACATTCAGGACACATATCAGCAACACTTATGCTTACTTTTGGAGCTGTCCAAAGTTCAGCTGTTTCAGCTTGCTCATTGTGAGCTGGTTCAATTACAACCTTAGTAGCTTGATGTTGTTCGATTACTTTGGCTACAGCATCGGCAAGTGATCGTACTCGATCGACTCCAAATCCTGTTGAGCTTGACCCGCCAATTCCACGAAGTTGTGTTATAACCTTTTGAGCAACTTGGCTAGATGAGTAATCTGATGGGATTCGGAATGTTAGTGATATTAAACGTCCAATTGCTTCAGCATCTGCAGTTACATCTGATCCAGCACGCCCAACGTTAATGAACACTTCAAATATATTGCCATCTTGATCTTCATTGATTGAGATGAAAGCTTTGCCTAATGGTGTCATTATCTTATGAGTTCGACCATTCAAGACTTCTGGTCTAGGTTTTAATCGAATCATTCGTGATAATGGAGCCTCAATTTCGATTTCATCTTCTTTTATAGAGACTTCAGAAAGCTTGTCATAATATGATGATTCTTTCTTTGTTTCAAGAACTTGTTTGTCGCGACTTCCATCACGATAAATTGTAATACCTCGACAGCCAGTTTCATGAGCTGTTAGATACGCATTTCGAACATCTTCTATAGTTGCGTCATTACTAAAGTTAATTGTTTTTGAAATAGCATTGTCGACATATTTTTGAAAAGCAGCTTGGATTTTTAAATGCCATTCTGGTTTGATGTCGCCGGCAGTAACAAAAACTTTCTTTAAATCAGCAGGGATCGTATCTATATTTTGAATTGATCCGCCATTTGCTTGGATTTTCTCAAGCAAATCTTCAGAATATAGCCCACGTTTTTTGAGTGCAGTTACAAAATATGGGCTTGTTTGGAACATACGCTTACCTTCAATAGTATTCTTAGCATAGGTGAGTGCAAACAAAGGTTCACAACCGCTTGAAGCATCGGCAAGCATAGCAATAGTTCCTGTTGGAGCAATTGTTGTTCTAGCACCATTTCGTGGATGAATTTCGCCAGGCTTGTCATAAATTGAGCCTTTAAATGCTGGGAATGTTCCACGAGTCTCGGCTAGCTCACTTGATGCTATGTCAGATTCTTTTTGAATAAATTGCATTACTTTTTCGGCAACTTTTACACCTTCGTCTGTATTGTATCCAATGCCCATGTCTAGTAGTGCGTCGGCAAATCCCATGATCCCAAGACCAATTCTTCTAATTTGATGTACCATATCGCGAACTTTATCGATTGGATAATCGTTCATATCTAGAACATTGTCCAAGAAATGAATCGCTTGATGAGTAGTTTTGCGCAGTGCCTCCCAGTCGAGATCTTTACCAACTACGAATTGGGAAAGGTTAATACTACCTAAGGTACAAGCATCATATGGTAATAGAGGTTGTTCTCCGCAAGGGTTGGTAGCTTCGATTTGACCAAGTAGTGGTGTTGGGTTTGCACGTGATTCATTAATGCGATCGATGAAAATCATTCCAGGATCACCATATTGCCATGCAAATCTGGTGATTATATCAAAGACTTTCTTTGCATTTAGACGACCAACTTCTTCGTTATTGCGAGGGTTAATTAGGCCATAGCCATAACCTGGTGTGTCTTCATTACACCAGTCACGTAACCTTGCGACAGCGCTATCGAGTCTAACTTGTTTTAGATCCATGTCACGGGTTTGGTGGGCTTTGCGGACTTCATCAACAAGTTCGTCAAAATCAAATTCTTTTTCATAATCATCGTCAAGAATTTGTTTATCTATCTCAATTTGTTCAAAGAATTCCTTAGTGGTTGTTACAGATATGTTAAAGTTTGTTAATGAAAATTCATCAAGTTTATAGATTGTAAACAATAGAATGTCTGGATGGTTATAATGTAATATTCCCATGTTTGCACCACGGCGCACACCACCTTGACGAACTGATGATGTAATATCGTTATACATTTGCATAAATGAGACAGGTCCGGTTGTTGTCCCACCAGATGTTGATAGCTTGTCGTTTTTTGGTCGTAAGCGAGAAAATGAGAATCCAGTTCCACCACCTGACTTATGAATTTTTGCCATGTCAGTAGCAGATTGCAAGATTCCATCTAGACTATCTTCAACGGGTAAAACAAAACATGCTGAAAGTTGTTGATTTAACTTACCTGTATTTAATAGGGTTGGTGTATTTGGAAAAAAACGACGAGATGCCATTAATTTATAGAATTTTGTTGCAGTTCTGATGTGTTGCTTCTTGTCAGCGCCATAAAGCCGGTCAGCGGTAGCAATATTGTAAGCGACGCGCCACATTAAGTCTTTTGGCGTTTCGACAGCATTACCGTCACTATCTTTTCGTGAATAACGAGTGTCGCTAATATATTTTGCATTTTCGCTCAATTTTGGTTCCGGTAAAGACTCTGCTGCTACTGGAATCTCACATCCAATTTTATGCACTTCAATAAGTCGTTCGGCCTCACTGGGGTCCGTAATCAGTTGGACTGTTTCTTTCACTTTGTTTCTCCCTATTCCATATATTGTGTCTAGTCCGTAGTATAGACGCTACATATTGCGTATGTCAATATTAATTGTTATGATTATTATGAAAAGGGGGAATATGAAATCAACAACTAAAGTTGCTTACGAGCAAGACGTTTTGGCGTCAAAAAAAACAGTTTTATTGGACGTTTGGGCGCCTTGGTGTGCTCCATGCCGTGGTATGGAACCAATATTAGAGACTATAGACAAAGAAACAAAAGATTGGGCTGAAATTATTAAACTCGATGCTTCTGTTGAGATGGAAATGGTGCAGTCATTGGGTGTCAATGGACTACCTACTTTTCTAGTTTATAAAGAAGGTCAGATAGTTGGCTCTAGTGTGGGGGCTACTTCAAAAACTAAATTATTAGAATTAATGTCAAAATAACATAAATTTTAGTATAATTATAAATAAGGCTTTGCCTTATCTGGTATAATAAATTTTGGAATGGCGCGTTGACGGAACGGTTACGTGGAGCTCTGCAAAAGCTTTTAAGTGGGTCCGACTCCCACACGTGCCTCCAAAATATTTAACAATTAGGCGTTATTTAGGTAAACGATGTTATGGTGTATACTGAATGTATGCCAAGACAACGATCATGGACTGATAATCAATTAAAAGAAGCGGTAGTTATGGCAAAGAGCTACCGGTCTGTAATTGTTAAGTTAGGCTTGATTCCTGCAGGTGGTAACTATACCCAAGTTCAATCTCGAATAAAAGATTTAAAACTTGACGTTGCACATTTTACAGGTATGACTTGGAATAAAGGAACTACATATCATAGTAAATCTCGTCTCCCAATAGAAGAGTTACTTATTTTTGGTAGTAAGATTCAGAGTTTTAAACTAAAGAATAGATTATATGAAAGTGGTTTAAAATTACCTAAATGTGAATTATGTGGTTGGGCGAGAGTGTCTAAAGATGGTCGTATTCCTTTAGAACTAGATCACATAAACGGTATTCATGACGACAATCGTATAGATAATTTACGTATACTTTGCCCAAATTGTCACAGTCTTCAACCTACTCATAGGGGTAAAAATAAGAAGATAGCACTTGCGCGGATGTTGTAATTGGTAGCCAAGCGACACTTAAAATGTCGTGACCTTCGGTCGTGCGGGTTCAAGTCCCGCTCCGCGCACCAACACAAGGTAATTTTTAGAAATTGTTTTATATTGGTAATAAATAATGGAGTCATTCAATTATGAAGTCAGTTGTGCTTTGTGGAAGTCGTCGTTTTAAAACAGAAATTCGTGAATTCGCTAATGAACTTAAAAAACAGAATATTGATGTTTTTGAACCTATTCTTCATCAAGGCCATGAAGAATGGACTAATTTGTCTGACGATTATAAAAAATATATCGCACTTGGTTTGACTCATGGTCATTTTGCTAAGATTAGAATGGCGGATGTGGTTTATGTCTATAACAAAGATAGTTATTCTGGCGTGAGTACTACTCTTGAAATCGGTTACGCTGTTGCTCTAGATAAACCTATATATGCATTTAGCAACGACAACGATGAAATATGTCGCCAGATTTTATTTAGAGAGATAATTACATCACCAAAAGATTTGATTAAAAAATTATAATTCTTGCTATAATAAGTATATATAAAGTAAAGATCTGTAAACTTAAGGGGGAATAAATAATGATAGCTTTGTGGATAATTTTAGCAGTAGTAGTGGTAATAGCTTTGTTCTTAGGAGTTGTTTATAACTCATTAGTAACTTTAAAAGTTCGTGTTGATGAGGCTTGGAGCGATATTACCGTTCAGTTAAAACGACGATTAGATTTAATTCCAAATCTTGTAGAAACGGTAAAGGGTTATGCATCTCATGAGTCGAGTGTGTTTGAGGCCGTAACAGAGGCTCGTGCTAATGCTTTAAATGCAAAAGGCGTTAAGGAGACTGCTGTAGCTGATAATCAGTTTGAAGGAGCTTTAAAAAGTCTTTTTGCAGTATCTGAAGCTTACCCAGATCTAAAAGCTAACCAGAATTTTATTGAATTACAACAGGAACTTGTTGATACTGAAGATAAAATTCAAGCTTCTCGTCGTTTTTATAATGGCGGAGTACGTGATTTGAACACTAAAATTCAAATATTTCCAAGTAATATAATTGCTAATATGTTTGGTTTTAAAAACCGTGACTTTTTTGAACTTGACGAAGCTGAACAAAAAGCTGCTGAAAAACCAGTTGACGTAAAGTTTTAATAGGTTGATTAATTTATGTACAAAGCAATAGCTACTAATAAACGTAATACTATATTAATTATGGCTGTATTTGTTGGTATTATTAGTGCGATTGGTTGGGTTGTTAGTTATTATTATGGTAATAAAAATATAGCTTATTATGTGATTGTGTGCGCTGCTTTATATGCTTGGTTGCAATATTTTATTGCAACCAAAGTTAGTTTAGTTATGACTGGTGCAAAACAAATTGAAAAGCGAGATAATCCACGATTTTATAGGATAGTAGAGAATTTAGCAATTACAACCGGTATGCAAATGCCGAAAGTATATATTATTGACGATCCGGCCCCAAATGCTTTCGCTACAGGTAGAGATCCGCAACATGCAATTGTTGCGGCTACTACAGGATTGATTGATTTGATGGATGATAATGAGCTAGAGGCTGTTATGGCTCATGAAATGGGACATGTTCAAAATTATGATATTCGTTTGAGTATGATTACATTTGGCTTGGTTAGTGCAATAGGAATTTTAACCGATATTGTTTTTCGTATGTTCTTATTCGGTGATAGAGATAACGACAATTCGCCAGTTGCTATGATCGTGGGCCTAGTTATAATTATTTTAGCTCCGATTATGGCGGCCATAGTCCAAATGGCAGTTAGTCGCCAACGTGAATATTTAGCTGATGCAACCAGTGCTATGACAACGCGAAACCCAGATTCTATGATATCTGCTTTAGAAAAATTGAAAAAAAGTGGTCGACCTATGAAAAAACAAAATACAGCTTCGGCTCATTTATTTTTTTCCGATCCGTTAAAACCAAGTTTTGTCAGTAAGATGTTTAGTACTCATCCACCACTAGACGATCGTATTGCTAGATTACGTAATAACTCTGGTAAATTTTAAATCATGAAGACTATAAAGAAGAGAGTGTTAGTTTATCTCAAACATCGTCCTCATCGTAGCTTTCGTTTAACTCGACGACGTGACTATAGCCGTTCATTAGAGTTGCCTGGTTATTGGACGTTCACAGTGCAAGTTCAAAAAACGCTTTGGAAGAATCGTAAAGTTTTTATATCGGTCGCTATAACATATGCAGTACTAACCGCTCTATTGGTTGGTATAGCCTCACAGGATACTTATGCTATTGTAGCTGATTTATTAAAAACATATGGTGGTGATGTATTTGCTGGCAATTGGGGTAGTATAGGTCAGGCTGGCATATTGTATTTAAGCGCAATAACAGGTGGTATGTCGAACAATTTAACTGACACACAACAACTATACGCTGTCCTAATTACATTATTAACTTGGTTAACTAGCGTTTGGTTACTAAGAAATATATTAGCTGGGCATAAGGTAAGGATGCGAGATGGGATTTATAACGCTGGCGCCCCCATTATTTCAACTTTCGCCGTTTCTTTAGTTATATTAATTCAGCTAATACCTATTGCTTTTGCCTTGATAGGTTACAGTGCTGCCTCTGTTACCATACTACTATATGGTGGAGTCGAATCTATGTTATTTTGGATAGTAGCTGGGCTATTGTCAATATTGTCTTTATATCTTTTAACAGGAACTATATTTGCTTTGATTATAGTTACCTTACCAGGAATGTATCCAATGCAGGCTATTAGAGCGGCTGGTAATCTCGTTATTGGTCGTCGAATGCGTATATTATTACGTTTAGTTTGGATGGTATTTATACAATTAATAGCTTGGGCTCTAATTATGATCCCAATTATATTACTTGACTCTTGGCTTAAGAGTTTAGTTTCTGCTATTGACTGGATTCCAACGGTTCCAATTATAATGTTGATACTTAGTGCGTTAACTATTGTTTGGACTTCTAGTTATATATATTTGTTATACCGAAAGGTTGTTGCTGATGGTACAGAATCGGCTTAAAAGACGAGTAAAAGAATTACGTGAACTAATTGAAAAATATAGCTATGAATATAACGTACTCGATAATTCATCTGTTAGTGATGCGCTTTATGATAGTTTATTTAGTGAACTAAAACAAATTGAATCAGAATATCCAGAATTAATTACATCAGACAGTCCAACTCAAAGAGTAGGTAGCAGTCTGCTTGATGGTTTTCAAAAAGCAACACATAAAACACGGATGTTAAGTTTAAATGATGTCTTTAATTATGATGATGTAATTGATTGGGTAAAACGCATGGACAAGCTTTTGCCTAATATTAAACATGAATTCTTTACAGATATAAAAATGGATGGATTAGCTTGTTCATTAATTTATCAGGATGGAGTTTTTTCTCAAGCAATAACACGAGGTGATGGATTTATTGGAGAAGATGTAACTGAAAATGTTCGTACGATTAGAAATGTTCCGCTAAAACTACGTGAGGTTAATGGTTATGAGTATTTTCTAAATGGTAGGACGGAAATTCGTGGTGAAATTGTTATATTAAAAAAAGATTTTGAAGAATTAAATAGAAAACGAGTATTGGCTGGTGAAGTAGAGTTTGCTAATCCACGTAATCTAGCTGCGGGAAGTATTCGTCAATTAGATCCAAGCGTTGTATCTAGTCGTCCATTAAGCTTTAGGGGTTATGATTTATTGCGAGATAATCCTGATGAGATTTCAACTTGGATGTTCGCATATCAGTCGATTAGCTTATTAGGCTTAGCTCGAAACGAAGAAGCTGATGTCTTTAATAATCTTAATGGAGTTATTAATTATATTAAAAAGTGGGATAAGTTGCGCAATGATTTGTCATTTAATACAGATGGTTTGGTTGTAAAGGTTAATGATCGTCATCAATTCTTTGAATTAGGAGTTGTCGGTAAGCAACCTCGAGCAGCCGTAGCATATAAGTATGCGGCCGAACAAGCCACTACTGTTGTCCGTGATATTGTTATTAGCTTAGGGCGCACCGGAGCGGCAACACCAGTAGCAGTGTTTGACCCTGTGGTTGTTGCTGGTAGTACCGTAAAACATGCGAGCTTACACAATGCTGACGAGATCGAACGGAAAGACATTAGAATCGGAGATACAGTAGTTGTATTTAAGGCGGGAGATATTATTCCTCAGGTTGATTCTGTGGTTACTGATTTACGACCCAATAATTCGACTAAATATGATTTTGAGATAGAACTTGTTAAGCAATTTCCCGATCTTGAATTTGAGAGACCAGAAGGTGAGGTTGTGTACCGGGCAAAGGGTCTAACTAGTGTAGTCTTGTTAAAACGATCAATTCAACACTTCGCAAGTAAGGGCGCGCTTGACATTGACACTTTAGGTGAAAAGAATGTTGAAGCTCTTGTTGATGGTGGACTGGTTCATGATTTGGCTGATATTTATAATTTATCTTTTGACCAAGTTATTGAATTAGATCGTTTTGCTGATATTTCAACTAAGAAATTAATACATGCTATTCAAGATTCTAAAAGCCCAAAGTTATCACGCTTTTTATTTGGCCTAGGGATTCGTCATGTAGGATCTCAAACTGCGATTGATTTGTCTAATAGGTTCGGTTCGATTAAATCACTTGCTGAAGCTACGATTGATCAGTTACGTGCAGTTGATGGAATTGGTGAAATAGTAACTGAAAGTATTATTGCTTGGTTCTCTGATCCTGATAATGAAGCTCTGATTGAGAAATTTGAAAGCTTAGGGGTAAGACCTTATTTCGAAAAATCATCAGGTAGACTAACTAACACTAGCTTTGTAATTACTGGATCATTAAAAACTATGTCACGTGACGAAGCTGCTGATAAAATTCGTGAACTTGGTGGAATTTTTCAAACTGCAATTGCTAAGGATACTACATATTTAGTTATTGGTGAAAAAGTTGGTAAAAGTAAGATTGAAAAAGCTCAATCATATGGCACTGAAATTATTGATGAAGATAGATTAATTAAAATACTTAAGAGTTAATATAGATGCCAAAATTTAAGTTAAATAAATTAGTTCGTGATAAGTTGCCGGTTGACTATAGTCGCCTAGGTCAGATAGTTGAGTATAAGAAACTTTCACCAGATGAGCACAAAAACCAATTAATAAAGAAAATCATAGAAGAAGCTAAAGAAATACAGATAGATGATTCAATTGAAAATATAAAATCTGAAATTGCTGATATCCAACAGGTAATTAATGATTTGATGGACTTGTGTAATATAACTTCAGATCAAATCAAGGTTGCTCAAAAAATAAAATATAACAAAAAGGGTGGCTTTAAAAAAGGATTTTTTGTCGAAACTATTGAACTGGCAGAAAATGATGAATGGATTGCTTATTATCGAGACGACAAAAGGTCTACTTTATACCCAGAGATTAAATAACTAATAAGCTATTTATAGCCATTCTTTTTATCATATTAGTTGTTTCACTTATAATCTTATTATTAGAAACTATTTGATCTAAAGCTGATGTAGCGATTAATCCAAAGATCGCGATTGATGCTGATTTTGGGTCAATTTCTTTGTCAAATGTACCAAGGCTTTGTCCTTGGATAATTGCTTGTCTCATCGCATGAACATATTTATCTCTTTTTGGTTCATACTTTTGTTTCCACTTAGATTCAAAACGCCATATTTCTGACAATAGTACTTTACATAGGTCATTGTTATCATTAAAGAAGTTATACTGAGATTCTATAATTGCGCCAACTTTATCTATTGGAGCAGAGAACTTATCAGATTCTTCCATCATTTGTTTAGACAATTTGTCGATACCTGTACTAATTAGTGATATAAATAAATCATCTTTTGATTTAAAGTAATAGTAAAAAGTTCCTTTAGCGGCATTTGCTTTTAGAGTAATCTCATCAACACTTGCATTATCGTAACCTTCTTTAGCAAAGATGTTTATTGCTGCAATTAATATACTATTCTTTTTATTTATCGACATATCTACGCTTTCTTATATAAGTTTTTAGTTAGAATCAAGTTAGTAGTTAAACATATTACTAATATACCAACAAAATAAGCTAGGGGTATCCATAAATTAGATAATTCATTTGTATATAGTATATCTCTTAACCCTGAAACGCTGTAGGTCATAGGTAATATAGGATTAACTATTTGAAAGAATGCAGGTAACGTTTCTTTCGGAAAGGTGCCGGCAGCTGAGGTTAGTTGTAATATCAAAAGCACGATTGCTATATATCTACCAACGTTATCTAGATGTTGTATTAATAGTTGAATTAAGGCCATGAATGTTAACGAAATTAGTCCAATAAATCCGTAAAATTGCCATGGATTTGCTACCGATAAACCTAATGAATGTTGCAATACTAATCCTAGTATTGTGGACTGAGTAATACCGAGAACTGCTAATATAGTAGACTTCATTATAGTTTCTTTTTTTGATTTAGGCTTTTTTGTAAAGTCAATTACAAAGAAAGATAGCAGGCTTCCGACCCATAATGCGAGCGATATAAAATACGGTGCGAACCCTGAGCCATAATTTGAAACTAAGTCATATGAATTGGTATCCATTGTGATTGGTTCAGACATTATATTGGTTTGCACGGCGGTTTTTTTGTCATCAGACTTAGCTGTAGCTTTGTCGGCGCCATCAGAGAGACTATCACTTAGTTTTGATGCGCCATCTTCTATTTTAGTTAGTCCAGTTGAAAGTTCGGTTGTCCCATTAGATAGTTTCGATATTCCATCGCTAAGATCGTTTGAACCGCTCAATAATTGTTTACTGCCGTCAGCTAGAGCAGCTGAACCATTTTTAGCTGAGCTCAAATGAGTCGTCATCGTTTCGAGTCCTGATATTATTTTAGCTTGACCAGCATTTGAAGCAGTAAGAGCTGAAGATAGCCCTATTATGTATGGATTGGTAGCTGCCGATGGGTTAGTTATAAGATATGCTTTTAGTGCTCCTTGTCCTTTTGTAATTCCGTCCGATACATTTTCCGCGCCAATTTTTAATTGATCAGTACCTGTAATTGCAGAGGCTAATCCGTTAGTAAATTCGTTTTGTTTGTTATTAAGTGTAGTTAGTCCGCTTTTAATTTGATCATTACCTAGATTTAAATTAGCTAAGCCGGTGTGAAGGCTATATACTCCATTATTTGTTGAAGATAATCCTTTAACCAATTGGATTGAAGCATCTTTAGCTTTTGTGAGCTCAGTAGCTGTGTCTTTTAAGTCTAGGAATATATTACTTAGATATTTAGCAGTAATCTTATGAGATAGTGTATCTGTAACTTTACTAGAAACATTATTAGTAATAGTTGTTGCTAGATAATTAGTTGCTTCGCGCGATCTATATATTAACGCCGTTGACTGTGGCTTGTCACTGTCGATTGAATAAATCTTGGCGGAAAAGTCTGTCGGAATAGTAAGGGAAGCATAATATCTTTTTTGGTCTAACCCCTTTTGGGCTTCGTCGGCAGTAACAAAATTCCATTTTAAGTTGTCGTCATTATTTAGAGTAGTAATTAACTCATCGCCTATATTTACTTTCTTATTGTTGTCGTTATATCCTTTATCTAGATTCACAACGGCAACTGGTACTTGATCTATATTTGCATATGGATCCCAAAATGCTTTTAGATAGATAGCCCCATAAAGTAGGGGTACTAACATAACGGCAACTAGGGCTATTTTTAGATACGTACTAGACGTAGCTTTCTTTACTTCATTAATAAATTCTTTAAACACAATAAATTTCCTCAAATTAATATATACTGACTAGTCAGTTTACTATACAGTAATGATTGTTATTATGTCAAGTGTTTTATTCAGCCATAAAAAATACCTCATCTTTATTTAAAGATGAGGTATTAAATTTTTAATCGAGATTGGTAATAATTACCAGCTACGTTGGCGGAATGAACCACCACCGTTACCGCCACCATTTCCACCGCGATCATTAGAGTCACGACGAGGTCGATCTTCTTTTGGACGTGCTAGACCAACGCTAATTGCGCGACCATCAAGTTCTTTACCATCAAGCTGATCAACAGCTTTTTGGTTATCTGCTTCGTTCTCAAATTCAACAAAGCCAAAGCCTTTTGAACGACCGCTATCGCGATCTGTGATTACTCGTGCGCTTGATACTGGTCCGATTTGTGCAAAATGTGCTGCTAGTGTGTCATCAGTAGTAGCATAAGCTAGGCTACCAATGAATAGATTTTGTTGTGCCATATAATAGGGTACTCTTTTCTTCTTTATCTGATTCATAATATGTTATCGTCAGATCGACCGCTTCTGCGATTTTTGCGAAGAAGAGAATTTACCCATAAGAGGTAAGCGCTCGCCTTTTGCCTTTATACGCGTGTGCTTCTGAACGTTATTATTTAATCATAGTATTAAGAAAAAAGCTAGCATAAGTTTAAACAATGAGATAATATATATAAAGGCTGGTGCGCAATAGGGGCAACCTTTGCGCTGATAAAAACAAACATATCATATAACAAAAACGTGCCCCGGGTGGGCGCGCAGCAGCTGAATATAAAACTCGCTCTAATTTAGGGTGAGTTTTATTATAGTGATTTGAAACTTAAAAATCTTGTTATACTAATTGTATGAAAGAAGAAATTCACGAAAAATGTGGAGTTGTCGGCGTCTCTTTATTTAACGCTAACAAAGATGCTGCACTTTATGTTCGGGAAGTGCTCGCTGCATTGCAACATCGTGGTCGTGATGGGACTGGTATTGCTTCGGGTGGTAAAGATAAAATTCTCTGTGAATATAAGAATCGAGGTTCGGTTGAAGGAGTTTTAGCCGAAGATAAGATTGCTAGGCTTGCAGGCTCGGTTGCGATTGGTCACAATCGCTATGCCACTAATGGTGACCCGACAAAACACATGCAACCTTTTACGGATCCTTTGCATAGGTTTGCATTTGCACATAATGGTAATTTACCAGATACAACAAATTTGGAGCGTGCCTTAAGTGGGTCTGGTGTGAACTTGGATAATTATAACGACTCTGAGATAGCAGGTATAGCGATTGTTGATTCGATGCAACAAAATCGTTCAAGTTTACCTGATGCAATAGAAAATATTTACAACCTTATGCAAGGTGCTTTTTCGTGTGTCGCGGCTCATGACGATATATTAGTTGCTTTTCGAGATCACTGCGGCATACGTCCGCTTGAGATAGGCAAATTTGCTAGCGGTTTGGTAATCTCATCGGAAACTTGTGGGCTTGACTCACTTGAGGCTGAATACATTAGATCTGTTGCGCCTGGTGAAATGGTTGTTATTAAAGACGGAAAGATTGTTGAGGCGCGACAACTAGCTAAATCTAATCCTCATTTTGATATATTTGAATATATATATTTCGGCAGGCCTGACAGTGTATTCAATGGAGAATCGGTCAGTGGCGTTCGTTTTCGTCTAGGCAAAGAACTTGCGATGTTATATTCTAATTGCGTTAAAAACAAAGAGAACACCGTAGTTATCCCAATCCCTGAAACGTCATATCTAATGGCTGATGGTTTTGCAAAATATCAAGATATTCATATTAGTCATGCAATTTATAAAAATCAGTTAATTTCGCGTTCATTTATGATGAAAACTCAATCTGAACGTAATAAAGCTGTTCGTAGTAAACATAATGTTATACAGGCGGCCGTCAATGGAAAGGATGTTATTTTGATCGATGATTCGATTGTTCGGCTTACTACTATACCGATTGTAGTAGATAAAGTTCGAAAAGCAGGCGCAAAATCGGTCAGCGTATTAATTGGATCATCCCCGATACGTTATCCTGACTTTTATGGTATTAATACGCCTGATCAAGATAAGCTTGCTGCTGCAGTCTTAACAATTGACCAAATTAAGGAACAAATTGGTTGTGACTTTTTGGGTTATCTACCAATTAGCGCAATGGTTCGTGCGACCGGATTAAAAGCGAGTCAACTTAATTTGTCATCGTTTAACGGTGAATACCCAATTGATATAGGCGCTCATCGGAATGATATTGTTAAACCCAAAGATAAAAGTTATTTAAATTAGATTCTTAATTCTTTTTTAATAGCTTATGTTAAAATAGGTTTAATAGCGATAGTTAATAGTTTATAAGGGTTAATAACTAATAATGGTTAAAATTAAATTAAAATATCCAAAGCAATACTCTCAAGCCTTTACCATAGTCGAACTCCTAGTAGTCATAGTAGTAATTAGTATCCTAGCAACAATAATAATAGTCTCTTATACAGGTATAACAAGTAAAGCTGGCGTAGCCAGCTTACAATCTGATCTATCTAATGCTAAAAAGCAGTTCTCTATGTACTATGTAGACCATGGTATCTATCCAACTGGACTAGATACTAACAACTGTCCAACTGGATCAACTAGTCCATCTCCTGATACTAACTATTGTATTAAACCAAGCTCTGGTAATATCCTTGCTTTAATTAATACAACTGGAACATCATATGGACTAACAGCTAGCAAAGGAACTATAGCCTACAAAGTAACTGAAAGTACTTCACCAACTCTAACTACTTCAGATTGGCTAACCATAGGTAACCAAACCTGGTCTAAGACTAACCTAAACATAGGTACCATGATAACTGGCGCAACTAACCAAACAAACAACTCAATCATAGAAAAGTATTGTTACAACAATACCGAGTCAAATTGTACAACCTATGGAGCCTTATACCAATGGGATGAAGCTATGCAATACACTAACACAGAAGGAGCTCAAGGTATTTGTCCTACTGGTTCACATATACCA
>JASGMG010000019.1 GCA_030156575.1 Patescibacteria group bacterium
TCCCTTTACATACCTCCTCATTATACGTACCGAGCAAAACTATCAAGCTCGTTCGTTCTCTGGTAAACGTCAGGGGCGCTCCAACTTGACAGTCTTGCCATGCGGCACTGTTCTACTGACTCCGTTACATAAAAGTAAAGGAGGAACAGAATGAATAATTCAAACAATATTAACCAATCAAGTATTCCCTACAATGGGTGGAGTAACTACGAGACGTGGCTCGGTAATCTGTGGATTACGAATGATGAGTATAATTACTCTATACTTTGTGAGGCATTGAAGCTTGATGGTGATATATATAAAAAAGCCGAGTGGCTTGAACAATACTATCACTCACAACTAGATGAAGTAGTTAGTGAATACAGTCTTTGGCAAGACTTAATCGGTCGTGCATTCAGCTTGATCAGTTGGACTGAGATAGTTGAGAGTAATCTCGACTGAGTTCGAGTAGTCCTGAGTAGGACTTGAAACTGCTCAAAAACCTCATAAAAAATACCCCCAACTTTGACATAACTGGATGTTATGCGAGTTGGGGGTGTCTTTTTTGTAATCTTTTTTGAACATGTAACCGTGGCTAAAATTATTGAGGAAGTCCACCCTGAAGGGGGTGTGTTTTATTCCAACGTTCCCTTTTCAAAGCTTCTATTTTTCTATTTTCAAGTACTTCTTTTTGCTCCGAGGACAAGGTTGGCTTGCTGGCCATTTTGCGAAATTTTCTGCCAATTGTGTAATTAGCCAAAACTCCGCCATTAACCGAGGCGGTAAACTGTACCTCTTTAATTGCTTTCTCGCCGTTACGTAATGTCGTTACAACTGGTTTTACTGATTGAATCTGCGAAATGTCTAAAACTTTCTCATAGGATTTTGTAATAGATTTTACTCTATTCTTAGAATAGAGTATTCCATTCGTTTCCTCTAGAATCACGGCCAGTTTTATTTCAGTAACTAATCTATTTACAATTGATTCAATTACTGATTCTTTTGTTTCTTTTGAAACTATATATTCCTTACGCATTTTCTATACCTCATTCATCATCGAGTCGTAAATAATTAAGGCGTTTTCGCCACTCGATTCAAAGACTACATTTTAAAGACCATGATTATTAGTTATCACCTGCGTTGCGTATTGGTTCGCTCGCTTGACCTTTATCGTTTTAATGGCGATAAATCCATTTAGTCGAACTTACAAGGTTTAGCCTTGTCTGTCCGAAATTATAACCACTGAATGTCAGTGAAGTTTTAGCTAATCTGTTAACATTCATTGGCGGTAGTTTAGGCCAATTACTTTTATATTAGCATATATATCGTAATATGTCAAGTAAACATTAGTTTTTATGTTTATTCAACTCTTTAATCTATTTGCAATTAAAGGTTCTTCCTCCCACTGCCTCCTCATTATACAAAGCAAGCTAGAACCATCAAGGTAGTAGCAAGTCTCCACCTTGATGAACCTATCTTGCTTTGCTCCCCTTGTTGTGAAGTGGTCGTAAATAGAACCACTCGAAATTAGAAAAGGAGGTGGTTATGACCATCGAAGAAACATCAGCTGAAATAGCAAAGTTAAACGATCAGTTTCGTAAAGACGAGACATTCTCGATTACTCAAGGAGTATTCAATCTTAGGGATATGCTTGGATTAGTTCAGGCGGTTCGAGATTATACGGATTTTACAGAAGATAACGATCCGTATGGTGAACGTGATTTTGGTAGTTTGGTTTGGGGTGGTGAAAAGGTTTTCTGGAAGATAGATTATTACGACCAGGCTTTACAGAAATGGCATGACCCGCTCGATCCGGCATGTGAGCGAGTTTTGACTGTACTACTGGCTAGTGAGTACTAGCCAATTTATGTCCTGAGCAGGACGGTAAAAGGCTTATCAAAATTATGCATAAAGGAGTAAGTTATGAAATTATCGCAAATCAAGATTGAAAAGCATCGAGAGTTTTGGATTAAGATTGCCAAGGCAAATGGCTGGTATATCGAGCCATTCTATGTACAGGTTTGGACTGACAAGTCTGGTAATATCACAGATAGCGTATCTCACACCAGTTTGATTGAAGATATTGTTATTGAGGAGTGATTTTATCATGTCCTGAGCAGGACGGTAAAAGGCTCAGATATCTTCTAAGCTCAAAACGGTATTCGGATCTTCTATCGAAGTCCAAATCTTATCACTAATGTCTATATTAAGAATAGCTTTTTTAGTAGTAGTAAAATACTCAATATCAGTATCCGCGCGAAACATCTCTTTCTTTATATGATAACGAATACCTTGTTCAGTCATACCATCTTCGGCAATGTAAATTATTTTAGGAAAAGTCGTTTCAGTTTCGCCCCATACGTCTTGTTGGAAATAAGCACTATAATGTTTTAATTTTCCGCGAATCGCGCTGATTGACGTACCGATCGGGATGTATTCCACAAAACATCTAATAACTTTGTTGTCTGCTTTTAAGGAAATAAATGCGACGGGTCGATTCTTGGGAAAATAATCAAGATGTTTAATATCACGTCCAGTAAACCATTGCAGCTCATATTTAGAAGTTAATAAATTACGAATGTTAAAAAGCAAAGTGAGTTGCTGAACGTACGAATCTGAAATATCCTTGTCTTTATAAACCGATAACAATTCAGCATCCGTAGCCTCAATCATTTTAGCATCACGAAGCAGTCGAGCGCCTTTATGAGTTATGTAGAATTCAGCCTCACGTCCTGCTAATTTATAACTAGATTCATATCTTTTATTTAAATAACCATATTTTTCTAGAATTTTAATACGTGAATAAAGTGAAGTATTATTAGGTTTATTTAAATAACTAGCTATTAAAGAACGAGTACCAAATCTAAAACTATACAATACATGTAATAAACGTAACTGATCTGAATTTAACTTTCTCTGAATCACTTAAACTAATTTCTCTTTTCTATATTTATATAGTATAAGGAAAAGAAATAAAAAGCAAAGTATAACAGATAAGTAATAGATTGGTTGATTAGAATATCGGAATTCTAACAAAATATGCTTGAAACTATCCTGATAAGGATATATAATAGTTATATAAGGTTAGTTAATAGATAGGCAAAAAAGCGATGGCAACATTAGAACAATCAGATTTAATCCAAAGCAAATCAACCGAAACAACTCCATCATTACAAGTCATTATGCAAAACGCCATCGGACACGAACTAAGCAATGAACAGGCCACAGAGCTTGGGTTTGATCTACTAGAATTTATAGATGCACTAATAGGAAACGATGATGATTTTAGAGAAAGCTGTTAGCATTGCCCGAGTATCCAGCAAGCGTCAGGAGGACGAAGGCTATTCGCTACCAGCTCAAAAGAAACTACTTAATAACTATGCTATCGATCGAAATCTAAAAGTCTTGAAGACATTCGAGATAGCCGAAACTGCTAGCAAATCATTGCAACGTAAAATCTTTCAAAACGCAATGCGTTATATTGAAGAAAACGACATTAAACATCTACTAGTCGAAAAAGTCGATCGACACGTTCGTAACCTCAATGACGCTGTTGAGACTCATGATTGGTTACTAGTCGATAAAGAACGTAAAGTTCATTTCGTCAAAGACAATTTAGTCTTGCATCAAAACTCACGCTCACAAGAATGGCTAAACTGGGGAATCCGTGTTGTCATGGCAAAAAATTACATCGACAACCTGCGAGAAGAATCTATGAAAGGCACGAAAGAAAAGCTGTCTCAAGGCTGGTCACCAAGCACACCTCCAATTGGTTATCATACTGTAATAAAGAATGGCAAACGACTACACGAACCAAACCCGCATACATGGCGCATTATTAAAGAAATGTTTGAACTATTTCTACGTGAAGGTGAATCAGCCGTAACTGTAACAAAAGAAATGAAACGTCGGGGTATCGTAACTCGTGGCGGACGACCATATCAACACAGCAAAGTAGTTAAAATGCTCGATAACAAATACTACATCGGCATTATCCAATATTCAGGACAAGAATATCCAGGCAATCAAGAAACCTTTATAACTAAAGAGCTATTTAATAAAGTTCAACAAAAGCTTCACGGAGGCCGACCAACCGTCTATAAGCGTCATAATCCGTTATTTAAGAATATGATAACTTGCGAAACATGCGAAGGCGTCGTTACATGGCAACTTCAAAAAGGACGTTATTACGGCGCATGCCAACGCTTGCGCAATGAATGTAAGGGTCATAAAACAATAAGAGAAGATAGACTCGAGGAGGATATCAAAAGAATGTTAGAAAATCTAATTTGTCCAAAACCCGAAGTAGTAGATTGGGCTTTAAATGAATTAAAAGCACGCAACGAATCAACAGACCAATCAACCAAGGAATCAATCAAAGCCATTGAATCCCAAATAAACCGATTCACGCTCATGGACTCACGCTTATATGATGACAAACTTTCAGGTGATATTTCGCGCGAAGTTTATCAATCAAAACATGATACATTCCTTGAACAAATTTCCGAACTTGAAACCGAGAAAGACAAACTTGAAAGTGCGTTAAACGATAAAGGTAAAAAGATAATAGCTTATACCCAATTATCCCAGAAAGCGGCCGAACTATATGATACTCGCAGTATAAAACAAAAGCGAGTATTGATAACCAAACTTTTCCAGAATATTACCTATAATAACGGATTTGTATCTGTTAATTACAAAGAATTAGCACAGGTAATAGCCAATAAATCATTAAAAACAAGAGAAATCTTGGGGAGTTAGAGGATGAGTAATATAACCATCAACAGTGAAAATAATCAAGAGAAAAATCAAAAAACGACCCCTGTTACGGAGTCGTTTCATAATCAATCAAGTAGCGATAATTCATTACTTGATGGTATTGTTAAAATTTGGCTGGGATGGAGGGATTCGAACCCCCGAATGTCGGCACCAAAAGCCGATGCCTTACCACTTGGCGACATCCCATTAACAATACAAATTGTACACTAATCAAGACGTCTACTCAAGTACTATCTTATTTTTTCTTAATAACTTTTGCTTCAACTTTAAAATATGAACGAATTTCATACAAAAGATATGCAGTAAAAGCGAAACCGATTACAGCAAATACAATATTAGGTATAAAATTTAATATATTAAATTTAATAATAATACCAACAATTACAGAAGCTCCATTAATAACCAAGCCTAATAACAACAAGCTCCAACCATTCTTTTTCATAGATTTCAATGAACTAATCGCCATCGCTGAGACAACAAGAGTAATTACGGTAAATGATAGTGATACTAATGAACTAAATACCCAAAAGATATCATGATTAAGCCAACTATAATGATGAAGATAACTAGTTGTAGTAAAAATAAATGGTAGTGTAATAAAAACACTGTTAAATAGCGTAAGTGCACCAATAGCGGAAAGAATCACACAGACTAAAACAATCCACCAAATATTCTTAGCTAGCCATTTTCGCCAAATATTAGGCAAATGTGGCAATGGCTTTAACCAATCTCCAATAGTCTTTTCAATTTCATCAACTGATATCATGCGCGCCTCCTAGATACCTTATCTTAATAGTCCTATATTAACTTTTTACTACAGAAAATACAATTATTAAGTAATCTTCTTAAGCCTTACAAAGGGCCACATACCCCAACTAGCCCAAGTTGCCATCACTCCAAACGATATACTAGTAAAGACTGTCCACCATCCAAAAATTAAATCAACTACAGTACCTAAAAACCCTATATTTAAATTGACATCAGTAGTCAAACATAGCCACAACGACAAACTAAACCATATTAAAGAAACTAGCCAGCCAAGCCCCATGCTAATGGTACGCATCAACGGGCTAAGACGCATTTGCAATAAAAACGGTAAAGCGGATATTTCACTAATCACAATAATTCCACCTAACAAATTAGACGTAGCAAGTCCACCGGGCAATCCAAAGCTATTCAATAGAATTAAAAAACTATCAAAAGTAAATAATTGACACAAAGCAAAAACAATCAATATTAAAGCATAAAAATATGCGATTTGTTGTGACTCATTGGTCTTTGGTTTTGGTGCAGGAGTTACTTTTACGAATATATTCATATAATGAATAGTATATTGCTTAAACTAAATAATCACAAATGTTGTCTTTTTTGTTATTTCGCTTGTGTTATTACTGTTTTTCTAATAAAATATCTATTAGCGAAAGTTACAAAAATAAACATAAAATTAAAAACTTTATTGTGATAGATCGCTCTACGATATTTCCACCACAACTTTAAAACGCTCCTATATCGGAGCGTTTTACTCTTTTTAAATATCTTTCTCAGCCTTAATGGAGTTTTTAGCTCTCCATTTAGCAATTTCAGCATGATTACCACTAAGTAGCACTTTTGGCACCTCAAGTTCATTAAATACCTCTGGCCGCGTATATTGAGGAAATTCAAGAGTCTCGCCATCACTAAAGCTCTCTATTGTTGCACTATTCTCACCACCCAAAACCCCAGGTATTAAACGTACTATACTGTCAATTATTGTCATAGCGGGCAATTCTCCACCCGTTAAGATATAATCACCTACACTCACCTGATCATCGATTAATGTCAAAATACGCTCATCTACGCCTTCGTAGCGTCCACACACGAAGATATAGTTATTAGTACTATCTGCCCACGATTGTGCCACAGACTGCTTCCAACGTAGCCCACGAGGCGTCATTAATACAACCCTAGCATCAGAACAATTCAATTTAGCTCTATTTATTGCATTAAATAAAGGCTCTATCATCAATAGCATCCCATCACCACCACCATAAGGAGTATCGTCAACTCGTTTACGAGCACCAAGCCCAAAATCACGCAAATTAATTATGCTAAAATCCACTACTTGCTGATTTTGAGCTTTCCACATCATAGCGCTATTTAAGACACCATCAAACATCTCAGGAAATAAAGTAATAACTTGAATCTTTCTCATCAGTTACCATGATAAACTATAACCACAAAAAAACCACCCCTAAAGGTGGTGGTTTCTCTGACATATAAATCTCTCAACAATTATATTGTTGCTCGCATAGAGCTTTGTCATTTTCTCGCAGTTCAGATAATTTGTCTGTAACTATCTATGATTATATATCTAAATCATCTAGTTCTGCAAGCTCTTCACGAGTCTTTTTTGAGTAATCACTAGCGTTATCCACAGGTTCATCTGTCGAGTTCTCGACAGTATTGTTATTTTGATCATATGATGTTGTAGTATTATCATACACCTTATGTTGTTCATCGTTATTTTCAATTTTTAAATTATAACGAGCATCATTTTTAGTACCAAGTGCACGCAATAATGTGCGTAAACTTTGTGCGGTTACTCCACGTTTACCAATAACTCGTCCTAAATCTTCTGGATTAACTGTTAGTGTTAGTAAAACACCTTTTTCGTCAATCATTCGCTCTACCATAACATCGTCTGGATGACCTACTAATGATTTAACGATATATTCTATGAATTGTTGGTCTATTGTTGACATACTGCCCCTTCGCCTAATTTGGTAATCTTTAATATTAACGTAATATTATTGTATCACGTTAACGCTTTTGATGTAATAAAAGACTTATCCTTCGACGACTTGATTTTTGCGAAGTTTTTCAGAATTTTTAATAGACTTAGTCTTAGGGTTAGTTTTTTTAACCCAACTAGGCATTTTAACGCCTGCGTCGCTAAGAAGTTTAACAACCCTTGGAGTTGGCTGTGCACCATTATCAAGATATTTTTGAGCCAATTCAACCTGAACTTTCGACTCTTTAGTGTGAGGGTTGTAGTTACCAACATAAGAGACAACACGGCCACTAGATGGATGACGTTTAGATTCTTGAACGGCTATGCGATACATCGCAAGACCTTTGTGTCCGACACGTTGTAGGCGGATTGATAGCATAAATTTATAAATTCCTTTTATCTTATCTTTAAAATTGATTTTACTCTTGACCAATCTTACCTTGTTTTAAGGTATAAGTCAATCAGTTACCACGTTTAGCATATTCTTCTAACGCAGCTTGAGCAGCCTGTTGTTGAGCTATTTGCTTACTGGGCCCACTACCTTGCCCCATTAGATTATTACCAACGTAAACACCAAGAGTAAACATTTTATCATGATCAGGACCAATTTCTTCAATTACACGATACTGAGGTGTTTGATTATCTATTCGTTGAGATAATTCCTGTAAATGAGATTTTGCATCGCGCCAGCTACCAGTTTCTAAAATACTATCTAGCTTGCTATTTATATGCTTTTGAATAAATTTTGCGGCGTCATCATAGCCACGTTCAAGATAAATAGCCCCAATTACAGCTTCAAAGGCATTGGCAAGTATTTGTTGACGAGCACGATCACTTCCATGCTTCTCACCACGACTCATTCTAACTAATGGTTCATAGCCAAGTTCTACCCCAGCAGCGCCAATACTCTCAGTTCTAACTAAAGCAGCTCGCCAACTAGTTAATATTCCCTCTTGCTCAGAATAATTATTAAATAAGAAATCTGTTACCACTAACTCTAAAACAGCATCGCCTAAAAACTCTAGTCTTTCGTTATGCTCGTTTACACTTTTCTTATGCTCATTTACGTAACTTCGATGAGTTAAAGCTGTTATTAAAAGTTGAATATTTTTAAATTCGAACCCTATCTTTTCCCTAGCAAAATCTTGGTATGGGGCTGTTTGCATTCCGCTCATAAATTCTCCTGTCTAATTCTTTTCATTGCAAGTAACATTAATTTACCAATGTCATCATACTCTATGGCGTCAAGAGCGTCTCTGAATTTAAACCATCTGAGATCATTCATCCAATGATCTTTTTCAGTTGCATTCGTATCACCAAGAGCTTTTACTAAATAAATTTGCGTAGTCATTAAGACTAGTTTATCTACACGACGATAACGAAAATGGACCTTACCTAACCAACCTATTATTTTGACATCCATTAAGCCTACTTCTTCACCGATTTCACGCTTAGCTGTTTGCTCAGCGGTTTCACCTTCTTCGATATGACCCTTTGGTATAGTCCAACGATTCTTAATATCTTGAGCTAATAATATTTCGACTTCCCCTGTTTTATCGCGACGAAAAATAATACCACCAGCTGTTGGTTCGCGAACTATCTCCTGAATTTGATTCTTTTTAGTAAAGTATTTCTTGAATTTATCAAATCGTGGTGCTGCTGTCATTGGCTATGCCCTCCACAAGCGTACGGTAAGCAGTGCCTAAAACACCGTTTATAAATTTGCTTGAGTTATCAGAACCAAACGCCTTGGCAAGTTCAACTGCTTCATTAATCGCAACCTTTGGAGGAATAACCTCAGCTTGATGCAATAATTCATACAATCCGATACGTAATATGTTTCGATCAATTCGAGCAATCTGATCAATTGGCCATTCTGGTGCAATTGGCTGAATCTTAATATCTAAATCAACTTGCTCAGTCAAAACACCCTTAACAAGCGCTTCAACAAACTCCTTATCCTCAATTGCATTATCATATCTATGTAGATTACTGGATAAGATATCGTCTATATTTACCGTTTTATCACCAGACTGTATACGAAACTCATGTTCGTATAATGTCTGTAAAGCAACGATGCGACCGAGGTGGCGGTTAGATGCCATAACGTTTTAATTCTTTCTTTTATTATGTTTTAAGGTGATTATTTTTAGCTATCCTTACTTAGCAAGTGCCTTGCCAGTTTCGCGACGAGTCGTACGTGCTTTAACTGGTGACGTTTTGTTAACACGACGAGCTAATTCAAGTCGTAAATGACTACGTCGTAAACCGGTCTTGCGTGGGCTAGTCTGTTTCTTTGGTTGTCCCATAAAAAAGAACTCCTTTTAGGTTATTATAATAAAACTTATATTTATTGTAGCAAAATAAGTAGTATATCTCAAGTAGCAATAACGATATTGACTAATTTGCCAGGAACATAAACAACTCTTATTGGCTCTTTACCATCAATGAACTTTATTACATTATCTTGAGTTAAAGCCATCTTTTTAATATCTTCGTCTGATATTTTTGAATCAATCTCAAGTTTTGCACGTAATTTACCATTCACTTGGACAATAATAGTCTTTATATCCAATTGTAGGTATTTATCATCCCATTCTGGCCAATGATCGACATGAATCGTATCACTATGTCCAATCTGACTCCAAAGCTCTTCAGTTATATGAGGCGCAAATGGGGATAGAATTTGTAATAAACTCTCTATTGCAAATTTCCAAGCTGATGATTTACCAATTTTTGAGTTAATCTTTAATTTATAATAGCTATTCACTGCCTCCATCATAGCTGAAACTGCAGTATTAAATTTATCGTCGTTTATATCCTTAGTAACTTTCTTTACAGTACGATGAGCGATAGCTAATATTTCTTTTTCAATTGAATCATCTAAAATAACTTCATCTGCTTCTATATATTCTTGTACTAATGTCCAAATACGATTAAGGAACCTGTGTGTGCCAGGGACGCCACGAGTATCCCAAGGAGCTTCTATATCATAAGGTGCTATAAACATCTCATAGACGCGAAGGCTGTCTGCCCCATAACCACTATCCATAATTTCAAGTGGATCGATAGTGTTACCTTTTGACTTACTCATTTTTGTACCATCAGGCGCCATAATATAAGCGTTATACATCATACGCTTAAATGGTTCTGATGTAGAAACCAAGCCAATTTTATAGAAGAACCTCATCCAAAAACGTGAATACAAAAGATGAGCTACAGCATGATCAGCGCCATTATAAAAATCAACTGGGCCCCAATATTTCTCATTTTCTGGATCCCAAGCTTGTTTATCATTAAACGGATCAAGGTAACGAAGAAAATACCAACTACTACAAGCATAACCATCCATAGTGTCTGTTTCACGCTTAGCTGGTTTGCCGCACTTTGGACAAGTTGTATTTACCCAATCAGCTACACTAGCCAATGCCGACGTAGCACCTCCATGAGGTTTAAAATCATCAACATCTGGCAATATCACAGGTAATTGGTCGTCAGGTACAGGAACAGCTCCGCAATCTTCACAATGAATAATTGGAATTGGCGCGCCCCAATAGCGTTGACGGCTAATCAACCAGTCACGCATTTTGTAGGTAGTTTTTATTCGACCAGTACCATCTTTTTCAAGCCAAGTCACAATTTTTTCACGAGCTTCACTAGTTGACATACCGTCAAAGTCACCAGAGTTAGTTAGAATACCTTCGCCGTTATATAAAGTCTTAATTTCTTCACCATCAACTATGGCTTTTGCCAAACTTAACATTTCAAGCCAATGATCAACTCCGCCATCTGTTAGTTTAACGCCACTAACAAGCTCGTCGTAATCATACCACCCAAGGTTAAATGATTTTTCATGGTCTTCTAAGGAATCATATCCTTTATCGTTTGCGTCGACATAGAACAGAAAACCTTGTCCATAAGAACGTTTTGCAACCTTTTTTACGTCATTAAAATAATATGAATAAACTGGCTCACCTAAAGGCTCAATTCGTTGAAAAGTAGTAAATCCAGTTTCTTCAGCAAGTTCACGAATTGCAGTTTGTTCAAATGACTCACCAGGTTTTTTCCCACCACCATTTAGCCATAATCCGCAAGATGAAGGTCGTTTAACTCCTCCAAATTTTTTAGTAACATAGTCATAGATAATAGCTACCGAGCCTTTAACATCTTGGGCATCAGGTAAGATTTCGCCAAAATCCTTAGCAATCACATTTATTATTGGCAAATTAAATTTTTCTGCAAATGCAAAATCACGCTCATCATGTGCTGGAACGGCCATAATAGCACCAGTTCCATAACCTGCTAGTACATAATCAGCCACCCAAATCGGTAACTTCTCACCATTTACCGGATTAATCGCGTAACTACCTGTAAATACTCCTGTTTTTTCTCGTGACTCATTCATCCTTTCAACTTCTGATTTCCTAGCAGATTCTTGAATATATGAATTAACCAAGTCTTCTGTATCAGTATTTACCAGTTTTTCAACTAATTCATTCTCAGGAGCTAGAACAATAAAAGTTGCGCCAAATAATGTATCAGGTCTAGTAGTAAAGACTGTTATAATTTCATCATGATTTTCAATTTTAAATTCCACTTCAGCACCAACCGAACGACCAATCCAATTCTTTTGCATAGTCTTAACCATTGGAGTCCAATCAAGGTCATCAGTTGCTTCTAGCATCTCATCGGCATAATCAGTAATCTTAAAAAACCATTGTTTTAAATTCTTTTTGACAACCTGATTACCGCAACGCCAACATTTACCGCCCTCGACTTGCTCATTAGCAAGTACTGTTTGATCAGTTTCGCACCACCACTGTGGACTTTGCTTCTGATAAGCCAAACCATGTTCGAATAATTTATTGAAGATCCACTGAGTCCAACGATAATAACTTGGATCAGCCGTACTAATCTCTTTACTCCAATCATAGCTATAACCTAAACGTTTTAATTGACGCTTAAAATTAACCAAAGCTTCATCATGAGCCTCACGTGGTTTTTTACCAAGCTTTATAGCATAGTTTTCAACTGGTAATCCAAAAGAATCCCAGCCAATTGGATGATAAGCGTTATATCCTTGTTGACGTTTAGCACGAACTTTAATATCACTAAATTGAAAAGTTCGACCATGCCCAGTATGAATACCTGCACCAGTAATTCCTGGCAACATACTCATCGCATAGTATTTTGGCTTGGTATGATCACTAAAATCAACTTTATAAGTTTCATTCTGTTCCCAGATTTGCTGCCACTTTTTCTCAATTTCAATAGGATTATAACGCTTCATAGTACTATTTAGTATATCAAATAATGCACCTACTGTATAAGATACATAATATGACTAAGGGTTTTCTGAGAAAAAAGCAGTTTTTTTGGCCATCCATGCTGGTGATTGACGAACTAGATTTTCCTCTTCACTGGTTGAATGTAAAATAACCTTAACGGCTTCCTCTAGAAAAACTCCACCCTGTGAACCTTTAAACAAGATAGCAGCACCTTCATCCATCACGCTATGAACAAACGCTCCGGCTTGAAGTGAAGTTTTAAAACTCTTTACTTGACAACCACGTGCTTTGGCGGCTGGTGCTAAAAATTTCTCAGCTTCATCGCCAACGGTTATAACCCAAGCTAATTGATTTGGATCACATAATTTGCCCAAAGCCTCATGCTCAGTTTGTGAAATATCACCCAATTCATTCATACTACCAAGAACTGCGATTCGCTGAGGTACGGTCATTTGATATAGCACTCGTAGTGATGATTCGGCCGCAAGCGGGCTAGAATTATAACTATCGTCAATTATAATAGTATCATCAGCTCCACGAAGTACATTCATTCGGCCAGGTAATGAACGAACTTTTTCAGACCCCGCAGCAACCTCGGCAGGAGTCATTCCTAATTTAATAGCAACTGCACAAGCTGCAACCACTGGCCTTATCATATGTTCACCTAATACATGAACATTAAACGGCAATGGGGTTTCCCAATCTGGTGCGATTAATTTACCATTATATCCATCCTCTGGAGTATAACCTTCGTTAGCATAATAGTATTCAGCGCTAGCATTTGTTCCGTAAGTATTAATATTAGAATTAGTCAAATATTTCGAATAAGAACCGTCAATATCGTCTCTGTTAATAATCGCTAGTCGAGAAAAATTAGCAACAGATAGTTCCTCCATAGCAACCGTATCTATATTATGAAAAAACTCCATATGCTCTGGCGAAACTGCCGTAACAACGCTAATATATGGTACTAGATAAGTTCCAAAATGCGGAACTTCGCCAACACGGTCAGTACCGAGTTCCTGAATTATCACGTCAACATCAGCTGGCTGTTTAATTCGTTGACGAGCAGCCCTAAAAACAGCCCTCCATTGCTTCATACTTTTAATATCATCTGGATATTCGATTCCTAACATCGCCAGTGGTGCACTCATGTGAGTATTGTGATTGCCTCGATGTAATCTTATACGGAATCTTTCGGATAGTACCGTTGCAATTGCAACTTTAGTAGTTGTCTTACCAACACTACCTGTAATTACAATTAATTTAATATCTGGATATTTTGCAAAATATTTACGGACATATTTCTCAAGCTTATTTTGAATATATTTTTTCATCATAGTTATATCTATATTATATTATTTTGTTTAAAATAGCTAAAGCTTAATACTGAGGTTGAGATATTAAATAATTAAAACAGTGGTCAATTCTTTAGGCAGCGTACCGAAAAACCGTACGCCTTGGTGCTCGTGGAACGGTCCACAGTCGCGAGGGCAGAGCTCAAGACACGTCTCCAAGCACTAGTGCTCGACTCTTGGCTAGACCACAAGACGGCGTTCGACGACAGGTAGATGAACGACCCATCGGTGTACCGGCCGCCGGCAAGCGGCACATTTAATCCAGAACTTCCATTTAGCTTCAATTTAGTACCTTGATCAGTCCCTCTCCAACCCGTGGTATCAGCCTGTTCCTGTGTCATCCCAAGTTGCATCTCAAGTACTTTCCATTCATTATCACTTGGTATATGTGAACCAGTAGGACAAATACCTTGAGCTCCTTCTGTGTTAGTGTATTGCATAGCTTCATCCCATTGGTATAAGGCTCCA
>JASGMG010000020.1 GCA_030156575.1 Patescibacteria group bacterium
CATAATTAGTTATATAAGTCAAATCAGTTGATTGATTGATCATGGAGATATTTTAGCTCAATTTAGCGGCTGCAACCCTAATAGCCTCGCCCCAGCTAAGAAAAGCGTGTGGTGTGCTAGCTAGCTCGCTAGCAGTAAGCTGATATTTAACCGCTAGAGCTAATTCATGAATCATCTCACCAGCGTTTGGTGAAACTATGGTTGAACCAAGTATGACGCCTTTTTTATCTGTGATAATTTTTACAAATCCATCGCGGAAATCTGATGTGTTGCTACGAGCGACCATATTTAATGGTGAAATTGCTTTATTGATAGACAAATCACGTTTCAAGCAGTCATCTTCGGATAGCCCGACAGTCGCGACGCCAGGGTTAATAAAAATAACCTCTGGAGTAGCTGTGTAGTCGGGTGTTATTTTATTGCGACTTAATATATTATTAGCTACTACGTGACTTTCTAATAATGCGGTGTGAGTATGATTATCTTGCCCTAGAACATCACCTGCTGCAAAAATATGCTTGATATTAGTTTGTAAGTATTCATTAACCTCGATTCCTTTTGCAGTAAATTTAATTCCAGCATTTTCTAATCCTAGATCTACTGTTGGTATACGGCCAGTAGCGACCAAAACTTCGTCGACTCTGATTGATTTTTCAGTCCCAGCTCTGGATATTATGACTCGTTTATTAAGTCCATCTTTAGAAACTGATACGACCCTTGAATGGGTTAAAGTAGTCACTCCTTTTTGTTCATTTAGAATGCGTTCAATTAGTGTACCAACTTCATTATCATAATGTGGTAAGATTCGTTCAGCTTTTTCGACAATGTAAACTTTAGTGCCAAAAATTGACATTAGATGTGCGATTTCGATACTAGTATCGCCACCACCTATAATTAACAGACTTTTTGGTGGACGAATAGCTTCTAATATGGTCCTTGGTGTTAAATATTTTATAGTGTCTAGGCCTTGGATGTCTGGAATGTCCCAATGTGAACCAGTTGCTATTAAGAAGTTATTTGCTGATAAATGTCGTCGATTGACACTAATCTCGTTTGGGGATATAAAATGGGCTATACCGTTATATGCACTAATACCTAGGTTCTCGTAATAACGCCGATTACCACCAGCCCCGGTACGTTTTACAGCTAGATCCTTCCATGCTCGTATGGATGGGTAATTATATCCTAATGTCGCTGAGCGTAATCCGAACCTTGAACCATGCTTAGCTTCGTCATATAAGTTAGCTGCGTGTAATAATGCATTAGTTGGCACGTCGCTCCAGTTTGGTGAATCTCCACCGAAGGCATCAGCTTCGATTATGGCAACTTTTTTACCTTCACGGACAGCGATTGTTGCCGCTGCACTACCGCCAGCACCGCTACCAATAACGATAAGGTCATAGTCAAATGTATATTTTTTTGTCATAGTATTTCTCTCCTTGAATTATATAGTTATGCGATGTTGTTCATATAAATAAGCGGCTTCTGGCTGATATTTTTTTAAGCACCGGGTCGTAACTACTCTAATGTCGTGACTGGTTACCTCAGGGCGTTGTTGTAACCATACGATTACATCTTCGCAAACTAAGTTAGCCGTGGCTTCGGCTTGACCGTTTGGCGTTCTAGCGCTTAAACAAGCGGCTACTATACTGGTATATAGCTTTTTATGCATAAATTGTTCTGTTTGTCTTTTGCCACCTCGTTTAATAATGTCAACTGCTAAAGTCATGTTAAAACACCTCAATGATATTGTTTAAGATTTCGTAGACATATATAAAAAAACTTAATATGACAAGACCAGTTCCAGCGGCAAATTGTAAAAAGTATTTATTTGTTTCGCGCCATTTTTGAATCGTACCTAAATTGTGTCCACTACCTATTAGCACCCAGACGATAATTAATGACGATAGTGATATTACGGCATAAACAATAATTCCTATTAATTGCCATGACGTGGGTAGTTGTATTAGAACTAATGCACTTACGATTAATGGTGTGATTATGAATAATAATTCACCGATAACACTAACAAGTCCTAGCCCAAAAGCTTCTGCACTGAGTTTGGTAGACTTTGTACGTTCGTTTAGATATCTGGCAATATTTCTAGGTATCCATATGGTAGTCCCTTTTTCTCGTCTATAATAAAATATCCATACTGAGAATGCTAAACCAATTAATAACCCGCAAGTAGAGGCCCACACTATCTGTGGAGTGTTAGTGCCAAATATCGATAAGAGTAGTAATGATATGAATGACAACAATAATACAGTCATAACACCAACTCCAAGTACAAAACTAGTTATCATACGGGACAGTCTTATTTGCGTCAACCTAGCGCTTATCATGTGGCCACTAAACAGAGTCAGCACGCTAATGCTTAGTTGAAAGCTGGCATGAATCAATGCGGCTAAGATAATTATTGCGAAAGAGGCAGTTATGCTCATATTTTTATTTTTTAGTTTCCTTATTATAATTTATACCATAACCACCACTATAACGTCAAAGTTATTAATCTAAATTAGCTAATAGGTATTGCTTTTTTATCGTCTTTATGCTTAAATAATATTACGAAACAATAAAAATAAAAATAAAACAAATACAAAAAAGGAATCAAGAAAATGGAAACAGAACTAGATAGAGTCGAGAGTGTCACTAAAAGTGATTTGTTAGATTTAGCTTCTTGGGAAAAGCCACGAAGCACTGAACAGTTACGTGATTTTGTTGCTCGACGTGAAGCCGCTTTATCTTTAATTGATTTTGACGACTAAAATCAATATTTTTATAAATGCAAAAAAATGATTTCAATTGCTAATACTCCAAATTTTGCTTGATCGTCATCTGAGTAGTATTTGTTGTATTCTTGTGATGCTTGTTGTGCAGATTTCGCGTTAGGGATGACTTTCCTGAAATCTTCGGAGGTTGTCATCTCGATAAACGTATTGTAGTGGCGAATATCTACAATTTTCACTAAAGCAACGTGTGGTTCGCCATCATGTAGAATTCCATCGTTATCTCGATAATCACGACGAAGCCATATTTCATCGCCGATTTTATATTTGGCAAATTTATCTTTGCATAGACGGCCTTCGATAGTTTTGCGTCCGTTAATAATATCATCTAACAAATTTGATTCACGTCCAGATTCCCATGTATTCATGATAGTATAGTATACCCTATAACCTGTAGAATATACTGTATCTATAGATTAATTGTGAAAGTTACCTTATTAAGAATAAAGGACATTAACTAATTTTATTAGAACACTCTAAATAACTAAAGATAAATAACGTTACTCTTTTAATTAATATTTACCAAAGAAAAACTCTCATATTTGATAATGAGAGTTTTTCTTTGGTAGTAGCGACGGGAATTGAACCTGTGACCTCGAGCTTATGAGTCTCGCGCTCTAACCAACTGAGCTACGCTACCGTGTTGTATACTAGACAATTGTAACAAACTATAAGTTGTTTTTCTAGAGAGATATCAACTTAGCTGTATAATAATTATATGAACAGAACCATAATCATATTCTTTACTATTGTCTT
This sequence comes from Patescibacteria group bacterium, assembly GCA_030156575.1. Classification (GTDB taxonomy): domain Bacteria; phylum Patescibacteriota; class Saccharimonadia; order Saccharimonadales; family Saccharimonadaceae; genus UBA1547. Next base: position 3,546 of record JASGMG010000020.1, read on the forward strand.
TAGTTTGGTAGGTAATTATTTACCAATTCTATTACTCAATGTTGATATTTTTAGTGGCTGGACTATACTTGGTGGCTTGATTGGTGGTTTTTTCGGTATTTGGTTGGGTGTTATTGTTTCTAAGAGGGTATTTTGATGATTGGAAAAATATTAGTACCGAAAGGTCGCTATGTCGTCGCGGTTAGTGGCGGAGTTGACTCGGTAGTTTTATTGGATATTTTATCTTATCAATTAGATTTAGAATTAATTGTAGCTCATTTTGATCATGGGATTCGTAACGACTCGGCAATGGATGCAGCTTTTGTTGCCGAATTGGCTAATAAATATGATTTAAGGTTTGAGACTAAGCGTGAAGAGCTTGGTCCAGATGTAAGTGAGGCATTAGCACGAAAATATCGATATAATTTTCTACAAGAAATTACCAATAAATATAATGCAAAATTAATTACAGCACATCATGCTGATGACGTTGTTGAAACTATTGCTATAAATTTATCACGTGGTACTGGTTGGCGGGGATTAGCAGTCTTAGATTCTGATGTAATTCGCCCATTAACTTGTGTTACTAAATTAGAAATTCTAGATTACGCAAATAAACATAATTTAAAATGGCACGAGGATAGTACTAATTTGAGTGATAAATATTTGCGAAATCGAATTCGTAAACAAACAAAAAAGATGAATTATCATTGGAAACAAGAGCTGTTGAATCTGTGGATTGAACAAAAAAGACTAAAAAGACTAATTGACAGTGAAATCTTTAATTTAGTGGGTGATGGGCCAATTTATAGTAGATATTTTTTTATAAGTTTAGACTTCTCTGTTGGTGCTGAATGTTTAAGACGGGTTGTAAAAGCTCGTTTAACCCGTCCTCAATTGATTAATACTCTGTATGCCATTAAAACAGCTTTACCAAATAAAACTTATTATGCAGGTAATGATGTAGTAATTAGTTTCACCTCTCGTAATTTTACAGTTGAACTGCTAAAGTAGATAACATATATTCAAGCAAAACGACAGACTGAAAGGAACACTTAATTTTTATGGCAATTAAAAAGAATGTTAACAACAAGAAACCTGGTAATTTCGTCCGATTGGGTTTATTTTGGGCTATTATTGTCTTTGGAGTATTACTGGGAGTAGCTTATTTATCACCAAAGAATAACCTTAAAGAGGTGCCAATTTCGAGTGTTATTAGCCGTGCTAACGATGGTAAGATAGCTAAACTTGAGATACAAGGCAACGAGGTAAGGGTAACTCCAGAGGGCAGTGACAAACCGACCGAAATATCTACTAAACAAGATAGTAGTATTCAAGAGCAAGGTTTGAAGAGCGATGCTTCGGTTGAACTTAGTGTTTTAGCTCCTTCAACTATAGGCGAGTTCATATTTAGCCTAGCTACGGTTATTGTTCCGATGGTTTTAATATTAGCAGTATTTATTTTTATAATGCGCCAGGCTCAAGGTCAAAATAACCAGGCTATGGGGTTTGGTAAGTCAAAAGCTAAATTATATGGTATAGACAAAGAAAAGGTTGTTTTTGGTGATGTTGCTGGTAATGATTCGGCAAAACAAGATCTTCAAGAAGTTGTTGATTTTTTGAAGCATCCGAAAAAATACGAAGCTTTGGGTGCTAAGATCCCAAGAGGTGTTTTGCTAGTGGGTAGCCCTGGTACTGGTAAGACACTTTTGGCTCGTGCTGTTGCAGGTGAAGCAAATGTCCCCTTCTTCTCAATTTCTGGTTCGGAATTTGTTGAAATGTTTGTTGGAGTTGGCGCCAGTCGTGTTCGTGATTTATTTGCTAAAGCTAAGAAGAATGCACCTTCGATCATATTCATAGATGAAATTGATGCAGTCGGCCGTAGGCGTGGTAGTGGAATGGGTGGTGGACATGATGAACGCGAACAGACTTTAAACCAAATATTAGTTGAAATGGATGGGTTTGAAACTGGCGCTAACGTGATCGTCTTAACTGCTACTAACCGAGCTGACGTTCTTGATCCTGCATTGCTTCGTCCAGGTCGTTTTGATCGCCGTACTAACATTATGTTACCAGAGCGTAAGGACAGGGCCGCTATTTTGAAAGTTCACTTTAAAAAGAAGCCAGTTGATGCAACCGTTAATATTGAAGCGTTAGCAGCTAAAACAGCTGGCTCATCCGGTGCAGACTTAGCTAATATAGCTAATGAGGCTGCAATTATAGCAGCTGGGCATAGTGCCAAAAAAATTAGTAATGTTGATTTGACAGAGGCGTTTGAGAAAATTGCGATAGGTCCAGAGCGTAAAGCTAAAATCATGAATGATAAAGAAAAAGAGCTAACTGCTTATCATGAGGCTGGCCATGCAATTGTTGGTCATGTTTTACCAGATAGTGATCCTGTACATAAAGTAACTATCATTCCTCGTGGTGTGACCGGTGGTGTGACGTGGTTTTTGCCACCAGAAGATAAAAGTTATACTAGTATAATCGAGTTTAAAGATATATTAGCTAGAGCTCTTGGTGGTCGAGTTGCTGAAAAGATAATATATGGTAAAGATTATATTACTACAGGTGCTGGGTCTGATTTACGTAAAGCAACTGAAATCGCCAGAGACATGATTATTGAACAAGGTATGGGAACTAAATTGAGAGATCAGGTTTTCCATGAAGATAATGGTGGAATGGTGTTCGATCGTATGACACATGAGCGACCATATAGTGATGATACTGCAAAAGAAATTGATAAAGAGGTAGCGGAACTAATAAAAGAGTCGGCAAAACGGGCAGAATCTGTTATTGTTAGCAACCGCGCTAGCTTAGATAAATTAGCTAAAGCTTTGTTAGAAGAAGAAACCTTAGAAGAAGATAGGGTCGTTGATATTCTTAAAGACACTGTCTTACCAGAGGAGGCTAAGCTTTATTAAGCCTGGTACTCAACTGATATGGGACGAATAAAAAGTACTGTAGCTCGAGCTAATATAAAGTTACCACTTAAATTAGCGGCAACACTTTTAGCAGGTTCGACTTTACTATCCAGTGTCTTAGGGTTGATTCGTGACCGTCAGCTAAATGGATTATATTATAGTACCTATCCTCAAGGTATCGATGCTTATACTGTAGCTTTCACTATTCCTGACTTTATGTTTTTTATTTTAGTTTCTGGAGCTTTGAGCGTTACTTTTATTCCAGTTTTTAATCAACGTTTAGCGGATGGTAATAAAAAATCTGCATGGGAACTTTCTACTAGTGTATTAAATCTAATGGCAATTATTACGATTGTTGCAAGTATTTTAATAATTATTTTTGCTGAACCGCTTGTTAGATATGTTGTCGGTCCTGGACTTGACGAATCAGGTCGGGCCTTAGCTGTTAGTATGATGCGTGTGATTGCAGTTAATCCTTTCTTGTTTGGAATAACATCTGTAATATCTAGCATGCAACAGGCTGTTGGTCGTTTCACGTTCTTTGCTTTAGCACCAGCCGTTTATAATATAGGAATTATTATTGGTGCTGTATTCTTTACTAATGGTATTAATATATTTGGTTGGCAGATATTTGAAGGTGGTATTATGGGCGTTGCTTTAGGTGTTGTACTTGGAGCGATTATGCAACTACTGGTTAGCTGTTTAGGTTTGTTTGGTATGGGATTCGATTATAGATTTAAAATATATTGGCGTAATCGTGGCTTTAGAAAAGTTTTGTCATTATTACCGGCTAGATCATTAGATCAAGGTATTGATTATGTGAACGGAATCGTTGAAACCAACTTAGCATCACGTATGGCATCTGGTACGATTAGGGCATACCAACAGGCTTCAGCTTTGTCATATATGCCGATAAATTTGATTGGAGTGGCCATTAGTACCGCAGCATTTCCAAAAATGGCAGAGAGGTTAGGTGAAGGTAGACCTGACTTATTTAAAAAAGAGTTACAAGCTGTGTTGCGTGTCATTATATGGTTGGCATTACCAGTTACTGCTATAACCTTTTTTTGTCGAGGATATTTGATTAATTTCATTAAAAATGGTGGCGATCCTTTAATGGCTAGCATATTAGGCGTTCTATCTATTGCTATATTATTTCGCTCTATTTATCACATATCAGCACGTAGTTTTTATGCTCAACAAGATACGAAAACACCTCTTTATATATCATTTTTTGCTATAAGTCTTAATATTATATTAGCAATTTGGTTGTCTATGGTGTTAGATATGGGGGTCTATGGTTTAGCATTAGCGACTTCGATAGTTTCGATGGTTGAAGTTGCTATTCTATTTATAATGATGTCTCGAACTATTAAGAATTTATTTAGCAGTGATTTTATTAGAGCAATTGTTAATATGGTATTTGCAACCTGTCTCATGGCTGTTGTCACTTATATCTGTGTTAGCTTGATGCCATTAGGTGCAACAGATCAGAGCTTATTAGCTAGCTTCCCTAAGTTTATTATTATAACTATAATTAGCTTTTTGGTTTATCTATTGTCTAGTAAATTGTTCAAACTAAAAGAAGCTGAGCAAATAATCTTACAAGGTAAAAAAATATTACATATTGGACATAAGAATAAATGAAGCTAAGTCAGATTCGTAACTTCTGTATTATCGCTCATATTGATCATGGTAAATCAACATTGGCCGATCGTATGCTTGAGATGACAAATACTGTTCAAAAACGTGATATGAAGTCGCAATTACTGGATAGCATGGATTTGGAAAGAGAAAAAGGAATTACTATCAAGCTTGCTCCAGTTCGCATGCAGTATACAAAGTCGCAGATCGATTATCAGCTAAATCTAATCGATACGCCAGGTCATGTTGATTTTAGTTATGAGGTTAGTCGATCGCTTCAAGCTTGTGAAGGTGCAGTTTTAGTTGTTGATGCTAGTCAAGGTATTCAAGCTCAAACTTTAGCTAATGTATATTTAGCACTGGCAGTTGATCTAACCATAATCCCGGTTCTAAATAAAATTGATTTACCGGCTGCTGACGTAAAACGAGTTAGTGCTGAAATAATCAATTTGCTTGGTTGTAAGGATGATGATATTTTGAAAATTAGTGCAAAAACTGGTGTCGGTGTAGATAATGTTTTGGACGCAATAGTTGATCGGATTCCATCGCCAACGGGAGACAAAGAGGCTTCGTCGCGGGCACTTATTTTCGATAGTTATTATGATGAGTATCGTGGTGTAATTTTATATGTTCGAATAGTTGACGGTTCGATTAAAAAGAATGATGTTATCGAAATGATGGCTACGGACGCAGAAGGTATTGCACTTGAAGTTGGCTTTTTAGAGCCTACTATGAAACCTAGCAATGAACTTGCAACTGGGGAGATTGGTTATATAGTTACTAACCTACGAACAACTCGCGATGCTAGAGTTGGCGATACTGTAACTACTAAAAGAGCCCATACTAGTTTGCAACTACCAGGTTATAAGTTAGTAAAGCCATTTGTTTATGCTGGTTTCTTTCCGGTTAGCAATGATGATTATCAAAGTCTTAAAGACGCTATTGAGAAATTAAGTTTAAGCGACTCAGCTTTACAGTTTGAACTTGAAAATTCGCCAGTACTTGGTTTTGGAATTAGAATTGGGTTCCTTGGGCTGTTGCACATGGACATTATTCGTGAAAGGTTGGAGCGTGAATATAACTTAGATCTTATTGTTACTAATCCATCGACAGATTATCAAGTTGTTTTTTCGAATGGAGAAGAAATTGAGATCAAAAGTGCAAGTGATCTGCCTGATGTTAGTAAAATAAAGGAAATTCGAGAACCGTGGATAAAGGGCGAAATTGTGGTTCCAAAATCTTATATTGGGGCTGTTTTGCAATTAATTATAAATAAACGTGGATTGCAAAATAACCTTAGCTATATCGATGAAAGAGCTTTAATTAGTTTTGAAGCTCCCCTTGCCAATCTTTTAACTGACTTCTATGATCAGCTAAAGTCAATAACTAGTGGTTATGGTTCATTCAATTATGAGCTTGATGAATATAGAGTTGAGGATTTAGTACGAGTTGACTTTTATGTTGCCGGTAATATAGTTGATGCGTTAAGTGTTATGGCTCATCGCAGTGAATCTGTGCGACTTGGTCGTGAAGTTGTCGATAAATTAAAAGATGTAATTCCTCGTCAAAATTTTCAAGTTTCATTACAAGCCACAATTGGGGGTAAATTTATTGCCAGGGCTGACTTATCAGCTTATCGTAAAGATGTCACAATTGGTCTTTATGGCGGAGATGTCTCTCGTAAGAAAAAAGTTCTTGCCAAACAGGCTAAGGGTAAAAAACGTATGAAGCGTTTTGGTAAAGTCGATATTCCATCGGAAGCTTTTACTGTGATGTTAAAACGTGATTAAAGTGTTAGAATTAAGTAATGAAAATAGAACAGTTAGCTACAAACTATAAAATTAATCAATCTGGTATTGATGTGGTGCGAAAAGCTAAAACAGTCTTCATTGTTGGTATAACTTCAGCTGGCAAAGACACTATTGTAAGGAGATTGCTTAATTCTTCGGATTATCGTTTAATCATTTCACATACAACTAGGCAACCTCGTGCTAATAATGGTGTAATGGAAAAAGATGGGCAAGACTATCATTTTGTATCAGTTGATCAAATGGCTGATTTACTGGCAAATCATAAAATGATCGAGGTTAACTGTTACGGCGGTAATTATTATGGAGTTAGTGTCGGTGAACTTGCCGATGCAAGCAGAGATAATAAAATTTCAATTAGCGATATAGAAGTTAATGGCATCTCATCATTTTATAACATAGCTCCTGGTAGTGTGACGGCGATTTTTATCGTTCCACCTGATTACGAAACTTGGCAAAAACGAATTAGAAACAGATACGAATCAGTTGAATTATTTAATAAAGATTGGAATGATCGCCGGGAGATTGCCATAAACGAACTTGAACATGTCTTAAGTGTTCCTCATTATCATTTCGTTATCAATGACGATATTGATCGTGCGGTTAAAGTGGCTGACAAAATAGCTCATCATGAAAATAATATTTTTGGTCGTGGCGATGACGAGGCTAGGTTGCGAGCTCGTGACTTACTTGATGCTATAAAACGCGATATCTAGCACTCATTGACACAGAGTGCTAATTCACGATATAATATGAGCATGACAGATCGTCAAATTCAGATATTATCAGCTATTATTGAACAACATGCCGAAATTGCGGCGCCAGTTGGTAGTGTTATGTTAGCAAAACTATTTGGCGTATCTAGCGCTACAATTCGTAGTGAAATGGTTAAATTAGAAGAAATGGGTTATATAACTCAGCCACACACTAGTGCTGGTAGAATCCCAACTGATACCGGATATCGTTTTTATGTTAATATGTTGAACGATTTAAGAGATGAGACTTTACCTTCTTTACCTGATCGCAGTACGAGAGCGATTGAGGCGAGAGTGAATAACCATTGTGATCATGCCGATAGAGCGATTCGAAGTGCTGTTGATAGCTTAGTTGATCTAACCCATAATTTAGGCATTGCAACTATCGGTGATGAATTGTATATGAGCGGTATCGGTAACCTGTTCTCTCAGCCTGAGTTTGCTCAAGCTAACCATGCTCAGTCAGTCGCTAGATTACTTGATAATTTAGAGCCATGGCTACGTGAAGCAGCTCCAAACGAACCGTTAAATGTTTATATTGGTGCAGAAAACCCAATTGGTAAAACTAGCGGTGTTAGTTTGATTATCAGTCGTTTCCGTTCGCCATATAGCGATCGAAGTTATATTGGGGTGATTGGTTCAACTCGTCAAAGTTACGCAAAAGTAATGCGACTTGTTCGCCATGCAGGTGCGATGCTAGAGGAAGTATTATAAAAATAATTGAGGATAAAATAGATGGTTAATAAAGAGGATAAATCTAAAAAAGAATCTAAAATTGATATCGAGACCAAACTAGCTGATTTAACTGGTGATTTGCAACGAACTCGTGCAGATTTTGAAAATTATCGAAAACGTAGTGAGTTAGATAAAATATCTGCTCGTGAGGCAGGCCAAGCAAATGCAATACTAAAACTGTTACCAGTTATTGATAATATTGAACGAGCTATTAATTTTATGCCTGAAGATTTAAAGGATAATGAATGGGCAAAAAGTGTTGCTGGTTTAGTAAAGAGCCTTGAAAGTTCGCTTGAGAGTATGGACTTAAAACGTATCGAAGCTAGTCCTGGGACAATCTTTAATCCAGATCTTCATGAAGCTATTTTATTTGATGAAGAGGCTGAAGGTGAGAAAGAAGTTATTTCCGAAGAAATGCAAGCTGGTTACACTCTTGGTGAACGACCAATTCGTCATGCTATGGTAAAAGTCACTCGTCAATAATGTGATAAAATTATAAGTATTAAATTATAAAATTAGGTATTTAGTTACCGAGGATAATAATATGTCATCAGAATCATTAATACTTGTTGTAAACCCAGGTAGCTCTAGCCGTAAATATGGATTATTTGCCAACGGAGAAAAACGTGCCAATGTAAATTTTGAGTTTGAAGACAATAAAGTTATTGGAAAAGTTGAATATAACGGTGATAAATATCCTATTAATTGTGATGATGCAGATCTAAGTGGGGTATCTAGCCATATTTTGCCATTGTTACATGAACATAAAATTATAAGTGACACTGACGAATTAACAGCTATTGGCATTAGAGTTGTTGCGCCGATTATGCGTTTTACTAAAGACGAACTGCTAACTGATGAAGTTGAATCGACTCTTGAAGCAATTCAGCAAAAAGCACCGCTTCACATCACGACTGTTTTGAACGAAATTAAACAGATCAAAAGTCATTTTCCATCGACCCCTCTTATTGCGATATCAGATACCGCTTTTCATGCCACTAAACCTAATCATGCTTGGTATTATGGTATTGATGTTAAATTTGCTGATGAATCTGGTATTAAACGCTATGGATATCATGGTATCTCAGTTGGATCAATCGTTCATTATTTAACTAGTAAGTCATTGCTTACGCCTAAGACTGTTATTTGTCATCTTGGTAGCGGTAGTAGCATCACGGCAGTTGTTGATGGTAAGAGCGTAGAAACAACTATGGGATATTCGCCACTTGAAGGTTTATTAATGGCTTCACGAAGTGGTAATATCGATGTTTCGGCTGCGCTTGCGATTAAGCGTGAACTTGGATTAACGGATGATGGTCTCGAACAATATCTTAATAAGCAGAGTGGATTACTTGGCGTTAGTGGTAGTTCAAATGATATTCGTCAGTTGCTTGCTAGTGAGGAAAAAGGCGATAAGCGTGCAAAACTTGCACTTGATTTGTTTGTTTACCGTATTCAACAATCAATTGGACAGATGGCTGCTAGCATGAATGGCGTTGATAGTATTATCTTTACTGGAACAATTGGAGAACGTTCAAGTATTATTCGTGAGCGAATTCTTAGTCATATGGAATATCTTGGTTTTGTTTGCGATAAAGAAGTCAACGACAAAACTTTCGAGCCGTTAGATGCCAACATCGCTATAGCCGATAGCAAACCAGTATTAGTTGTTTCAACTGACGAGGCAGCTGAGATTGCTCGTCGTGCTGCAAAATATATGCAGGAATAGCATTTTTTATTACTTCTCTTGCCCAACCCAAACCGCCCATGCTATAATCCCTTTAGAAAAGGAACTCTTAGATATATAACAAACACTATGCATGACAAGAACCTAAACTATAACAAAACTAGTTCCGCCTTCACCATAGTCGAACTCCTCATAGTCATAGTCATCATAGGTATCCTCGCAGCCATTACTCTCGTTAGCTATACTGGCATCGCCAGTAGAGCTAACATAGCTACTATACAATCAGACCTATCCAATGCATCAAAAAAGCTATCCATGTACTATGCTACCTATGGTAGTTATCCAACTACAACTGGTTTAAGTTCATCAACCAATTGGTGTCCTACACTACCAACAGAAGACAATGAATATTGT
>JASGMG010000021.1 GCA_030156575.1 Patescibacteria group bacterium
GTTGGACAGTTGTTAGTATCTAGGCTAGTTGGATAGGTACCATGTTCTGCATAGTACATAGATAGCTTTTTTGATGCATTAGATAGGTCTGATTGTATATTAGCTATGTTAGCTCTACTGGCGATGCCAGTATAGCTAACGAGAGTAATAGCTGCAAGAATACCTATGATGACTATGACTATGAGGAGTTCGACTATGGTGAAGGCGGAACTAGTTTTGTCATAATTTAGGCTCTTGTTATACATAATGTTTATTAATACTTAGAAGTTCCTTTTCTGAAGAAATTATAGCATGGGCGGTTTGGGTTGGGCAAGAGTATTGCGCTATTTCTTAGCAGCCCTTTTGCGTTCATTCTGATCAAGAAACCGCTTGCGAAGTCGTAAACTTTTTGGAGTAACTTCTAATAACTCGTCATCTTCAATAAAATCAATACATTGCTCAAGACTAAGATCCGTAAAGGGAGTTAGCTGAACAGTACCATCACTTGATGAGCTACGCATATTAGTTAAGTGCTTTGCCTTACAAACGTTCATTTCTAGATCATCGTTCCGTTGGTATAAACCAACAATCATACCAGCGTAAACTTGTGTACCAGGCCCAACAAATAATTCGCCCCTAGATTCGCCCATTTCAAGTGCATAAGGAGTTGTCACGCCAGCGTCAGTTGCAACAAGCGCACCATTACGAATCTTGTTTAGTTTAGGACCAAGTGGCTGATAACCATGTGGAAGTGTGTTCATAATAACAGTACCTTTGGTAGCTGTTAGAAGTAAATTACGAAGACCAATTAAAGCACGAGTTGGTAAAATGTAAGTAACACGGTAAGTACCACTACTGGTTTGTTCTTGCTTAATCATTTCGGCACGACGAGTACCAAGCTCTTGGCTAACTGCACCCAAAAACTCTGGTGAAATCTCAACTAACAATTCTTCAATTGGCTCCATAGTTTTACCATCTTCTTGGATAGTAACAACTTGCGGACGCCCAACCTCAAACTCAAAGCCTTCACGTCGCAAAGTCTCAATCAAAACTGATAAGTGTAATTCACCACGACCAGAAACATTAAATCCAATACCGTCATCTTCAACACGTAAGCTTACGTTTGTTTCAAGTTCTCGCTTTAGACGATCGCCAATTTGGCGCGAAGTATTAAACTTACTTTCTTTACCTTTCATTGGACTAGTATTTGGACCAAGATAAATGCTGATCGTAGGTGCTTCAATATCAATTGTTGGCAAGGCTTCTGGACTTTCTTTATCAGCAATAGTTTCACCAATATGAGCTTCCGTAATACCAGTTAATGCTACAATATCACCAGCAATTGCATTATCTACTTCTTCACGATTAAGCCCACGATAACCAAATACCTTATCGATACGAGAATTAATTTTTGCACCATCGCGCTTTATCAAAACGATAGGCATACCTTTTTTAACTTCACCACGAGTTATACGACCAATTGCATATTTTCCAAGAAATGAATCGTATTGTAAAGACGTAACAAGGAGTTGCAAAGGACCTTCGGCGTCAACCGTAGGAGCTGGAATATCATTAATAATTGCATCAAAAATTGGGTTCAAATCAGCATGCTCACCGATATTTTCAGGTAATTCAGTCCAAGCTTTTCCATCACGACCAATTGCATAATAAACAGGGTAATGTAATTGGCTATCATCAACTGCAAGCTCCAAAAACAAATCAGAGATTTCATCAACAACTTCATCAATCCGCCTAGCCGGTTTATCTATTTTATTAATAACAACAACTGGCTTTAACCCAAGTTCAAGTGCTTTTGACAATACAAATTTAGTCTGAGGCATTGGGCCTTCTTGAGCATCAACGACCAATAAAACTCCATCAGCCATATTAAGAGTACGCTCAACTTCGCCACTAAAATCAGCATGCCCAGGAGTGTCAATAATATTAATTTTGTAATCGCCATGATAAACAGAGGTTTGTTTGGCTGTAATAGTTATTCCACGTTCATGCTCTTGATCACCACTGTCCATAATCAAAGACTGACCCATCTCAGCTTGATTTGATCGAAAAGTATTACTTTGTTTCAATAATCCATCAACTATAGTAGTCTTGCCATGGTCAACATGAGCAATAATAGCTACATTTCGTATATTTTTTGCGTCTTTCATTAAAATATACCCGATTCTAATTCGGGCTCCTTACTTATTTGTAAATTATAGCAGAAATAGCAAAAAATACAATATTAAAACACCTTAACGCTAAATTAACACTAAAAAACCCGACCAAAAGATCGGGGTTTTTAGTGGTGGGCGCTGAGGGGCTCGAACCCCCGACCCCCTCGGTGTAAACGAGGTGCTCTAGCCAACTGAGCTAAGCGCCCATATAACTTAAATATAATAACTTGACGTGCCCACGTATGTCAAGTTTTGGTGATATAATGTAATAGAATGCGCGCGTGCTGTAATTGGTAGCCAGGCTAGCTTGAGGTGCTAGTGTCCTTTGGGACATGGAGGTTCAAGTCCTCTCGCGCGCACCAAGAGAATGTTGACGCATTTCAATAAGCGTCGCAAAAGGCTCTCGCCAGATAAAGGTGGGGGTTCTTTTGTTATCTAGGGTCAGGTTCAAACACATTTTTCTCAATATTATGTCTTTTTCAACTGGCGAGCCAGCTAACACCTTATTGTAAGCAGAATTAGCTAAGTTCAAAAATTCATCTTTAGTAAGCTTGATTTTGCTCGAATTGGTTAGTTTAGCAGTGATTTTGTTAATATCGGTCTCTAGGTCTATGATTTCATTTTGTAAGTCTAGCAAGTCTTGTTCGTTTGTGCCGTATGCTGGCGAGCGCTTATCTAGGTTAATTAGTTTACGGGACAAATCATCACGCCGTTTTTGTAGATTAGTCTTACGCCCATTTAAGCTCCTACGCTCAATCTGTAGTTCCTCTACTTTGTTGTCTGTTAACTCGTCTAATCTTTTGCTATATTTCTCGTATTCTTTATCGGTAAACTGTAAAGTCTTCAATGTCTCGTATAGTGGCTCAAGTATATATTTTGCTCGGACGCTCTTAGGTTTTCGTTGGCAATGTTTATTATCGCAACGATACGACAAAAAGTGTTCTCCTGTTTGGCTCTTATTCTTGCCAACTCGCATAGGGCTATCACTCTGGCAAACACCACAAAATACCATACCTCTAAACGGATAGAAAACGTCCGTTTTTATGCCTCGCGGTTTAAGACGAGACTTTTTATAACCCACTGTCTGGACGTTATCGTAAATGTCCTCGAGTACCATTGGCTCAAAGTTAATCAACTTACGGAGGTCTACCAATTGGTCTCCCTGAACCAGTACGCCATAATAAAAGCTATCCTTAAACATCTTATTAAGACCGTTTATGTCTAGATCTATACGCCTCGTCCGTTTGTTTTTACGGGTAATTTTTGTCATACGGTGAACGTCATTGCTCTTTAGATATCTAGCAATAGTTTCTAGTGTTTCGCCCTCGGTTCTCATTATCCACGCTTTTTGAATAAACCTATAAAACTCATTTTGCTCGTAGTATCCTGTAACATCGCTACGAGTATAGCCCCATTTAGGAGTTCCAGACGATATGCCCTTATCTAGGTTAGTATCAACGCCACGCTTTACCATTTCGCTTAAATGCTCGGAGAATTGCGTAGCGAGCGAAAATAGAACTGCCAGTGTCAGACGTCCGCTACTGTCATTGGCGTATTGAACGGTAGGGAATGCCATATTTTTGATAAGAGCATTATCGGGGTTAAGCATATCTATGATTATGCCAGCGTCTCGCATGTTGCGAGCGATACGGTCAGGGTGATATGCCAAAAGTCCGTCGTAACGTTTTGGGAACTCGGACAACATCTCTAAGAACAGAGGGCGGTTATTAGCCTTTTTGGCAGATTTTTCCTCTTTAATTATTTTTACTACTCTTAAGTTATGGCTCTCAGCGTATTCCATACAATGACGTATCTGGTCATCTATGGAATTAACTTGACTGCCCTCGTCTTCGGTGGACTTTCGAGCATACAGAACAAAGCGTAGTTTTGTAACATCCATCTCGTCCGTCAAATTAGCCATTACTATCTATTTTACAACATTAGTATATTAGTAGGTAATTATAGAACCGTCTGGCGTGGTCATAGACGTTTTGTTTGCTTCGGCTCTCTTTGGGTCAATTTTCATTTTTGCTAACGCCTCAATAAACTCCACCAGCACATCAGCGGGATTTTCTAGCTTATCTACGGTTAGCGTTTTCATACACCAATCGTCGCAAAACGATGGCTATCTGTCGCAAATCGTGTAGTGTTTTACTTTCGCTTATTAGCTTCTAACAGAGCGTGGTGTTTATCGCGCATTTTATCCGTGTAGTCTTTTATCTCTTTTTGATTTATATGAAAATCACTAGCTCGCTCGCGTGTAATAACAGTGTGCATAATTAGAGTTCTTCCATTATCTGCGCTATCAAAGACAGCGTTACTCAACGCTCTAGGTAAACCTGCGACCTTAATGACTTGGCTAGCTCGGTCAGGTGACGATAGCTTTACTTTTTTAACCCACCCCTTTTTCTTGAATAGTTTATCGAATATTTCATCGTTGCGCTTACCAAGTTGAAATTGTTTTATGATAACCCACTTGTTAAGCATTAGGTAGCGAGTGTTCGCATTATAGTTGAAACGATAGAGTGGCTCTTTTGGGTCTAGTGGTGGCGGAGTGATTATTGTATGGTCATCATCAAGTACGTCGGGGAAGTCTCTCTTGAGTATAGCTAGCATTTTTGGTGGTATCGGTCGGTCTTCATCCATTTGTGATAATTACAACTCCTGTCGTGAAGTGTGCTCTAGGCGGTGTTGAAACCTAGACAGCTTTCTCTTCCGCAATAAATTCCCCGTACTCTGTTACTTTGCTGTTATAGTCATCAATCAAATCTTTTATTACGGATACTAAATTCTCTTCTTCGGTTGTCTTATCATCTAGTTTATCTTTAAGTGTAAATGTATGAGTTAAGTTGTCCCCCAGTAGTAATTCCACGAGTTTCTTCAAGTCAATATTATCTTTAAAATTATACTCTTCGACTATTCCATCGCTATTTTTTAAAATAATCTTGCCGCTTTCTCTAACTATTTCCATATTCTTCCTCCCCTAATATGCTGCCATATTTTTTATCTCTATTTGCAAACGAAGGTCTGCCACCCTCAAGTATATTCATTATTTTCTCCTTATCTTCGGCTTTTTCAATAAAGTAATTATCGTAGACAATCTCTCCGTCATTTTTAACATATATGTAGTTAAACGCGTCACCATAAACCGCGAGAGAGGGGTTGTGAGTAACAAAAATAAGCTGTTTGGTCTTCTTCTTATCTTTTATGATTGACACTAAGGTCTTGCTAATGTAGTCATTATCAATATTATCTTCTGGCTGGTCAAAAAGCAGAATTGCCTCACCTAGGTCAAACAGCATATCGAGATATGCAACACTCTTCATCCCAGGAGAGGCTGTAGACAAATCTTGGATATTTTTATTCTCGATATTTTTAACTAAATCAGAGTGGGTTTCTATGTCTTTTTCGTCAAACGAGAGTGCGACTTTATAAAATCCTTTTTTCGGCTTAAAGATATCATCATTGATATAGCGCGATAAATCACTCGAAAGATTTGAAAGGCCAGACTTTAAGAATTTTTCTCCATTGACGTATTTCTTAATTAAATCAATATCGCCTGTATCGCCTTTGACTTTTGATATTGTCGATGTGAGGTTTTCCCATATGCTATCCATTAGGTCTTCTGGGACGCTATAGGACGCGATGAATAAATAATTACCTTTCTTTCTTTTTCTTAACTTAGGGTTATCGAACCTTGCATTATCAAGAAGATACTCCAATTTTTTTAGATTTAGCAAAATACTAAAATTACTATATATATCGGATAATATCTTTTCTAAGTTATTCTTTTGTTCGGATATAACTTTTTGATTTGCATTTCTTTTAGATAGAATATCTCGTATCTTGTTGTTGTTAGTATCTATAATCGACTTGTATTTGCTTAGCATTATCTCGTATTCATTATAGATTTTTTCTAGTTTCTCTTCTTCTCGTAATAAGGGTTCAGGATTAAGCCCTAAACTACCTATATCGTTTATTAGGGTCTTTATATCAGTTAATGTGCTTTCGAACCTGTCTACAATGTCATCATACTGAAGGTCTGGATATTGCCTGAAAGAAAAGTAATCAAAATTCTTAAGGGTAGTTAAAATAGAGGTCAGGTTTTTATAATTTTTATTATATGGGGTAACTTTTCTAGCAACAGCAGTAATCTTTTCAAGATAAGATTTGTCATAAGGTTCAATGTGAGGGAAGAAACTACTGATACTACTATTGGCTAGGCTCGGATTATTATATATATCTGTAATTTGGTCTTGTTTTAAGACCGCTAAGGATGAGAGCTGACCGCTTCCTATTTCAATGTCGTTATAATCTATTGCACTAATATCACTTATGTTTAGTTTTCCATAGCTCTTTAAGAGTGTGCTCTGTTGGTCGTTCAGATTTTCTATTGCTGCCAATAGCAGCGACTTTCCGCTACCTCTTTTCCCAATGATAACATTTAGCCCTGGCGAGAATTTAATTGTTTGTTTCTTGCCTCCAATGCTAAAACCAACTTGCTTTAGGATATTTGGAGGTATAGAAATGCTATCTTCAGTAGTTTTTATAATTCTTGATACGGGGTCTAGTACGGCGAGTTCAAACGCTTCGAAGTAAAGGTCTATACTTCCAAAAATAAAATTATTAATCTCGGGTTTATAAACCTCTGCATTATGCCAATCGCTAAAAGTAAAATATGCAAAATAGTGACCATATTTTATAGCGTAGTCATATATATCTTTAGCCTCTTCGGACTTTAGCTCATGATTACTATCCTTAATTTTCTTATATACTTCTGTCGTTATATCATCCATCTCCTGTGTATTTTTATCCCTCACGATATTCTCAAAAGACACAGATTTCTTATAGAAGTTATTAGCCCAGATATTAATAGACTTTTCGTCAAAACTCTTTGTAACATCGAAAGCGTTGAACACTTTGTACATAGCGTACTTATTAATTTCTTTTATTTCTTCAGGAGATACCTTATTGAGTATTGTTGTTATCCCCCTGGCTTTGTCCCCTTCGGGTATGATAATAAATTTACAACCTAGCGTCGCAACACTATTTAATATCTCTACAAATTTTGGCTTGCTGTCGTCCTTGTATAACGTTGCAATGACATCCTCTAGGTTCTTATCCTCAACGCTACCATCGAAATATACGCCCATTTGAAAATAAGTATCGTTTTTTGTATCAACATAAACATCGAGCTCGACGCCATTAATAACCGCTATGTCTTTATCTTTTATATATTCCTTAATTTCACCATAATATGCACTAGAATATACATTATGGTCGGTAATGCTAAATATCTTTACGCCTTTTTGCAATAGAGTATCGACATATTCTTGAGCGGTCATTTGTTTTACACGCGCATGGTCTTTTGGCTTCGAATGATATGAGTGCATGTGCATATCGCACTTTAACCATTCTTGTTTCGCCATGTCACCTCCTATTACAAATAGATAATACTTTTTACCAACTAGATTGACTATATTATACCATTTATTCGCAGTCTTTGAATTGGCAAGGTTTAGACTACATTTTTTGATATAATATATATGTCTAGTCTGTTTAATACGCAATAACCACAACTCGGTTTTCCGTTTTGGTTTCACCTTAGAAAGGGGCATCGCCCGAAACAGTAGGTGAAAACTTATTGCGGAACAAACAGGCTAGACACCGTTGGCGGTGTCCCTTTTTATTCAAGACCCCTCTGACGGTTAAAGTAACTTAACCGAAAGGAGCGTCTTCTATGAAAGACCGAAAAACTTATAAAATACTAACTGCCTGTAGCTTTGTGCTACCAATTAACCGCTGGTATCTCGGCAATGCTAAGGGTTGGCTTGGACGCAGTATTACCGCTAACTATTTATTGATGGGCTGGATTGGTGACCTTATGTATATGGATAAAACATTTGATGAAGCAATGGCAAAGCGGGGATTTACGAATACTAATATACGCAACTCCCAAGGTAAATAGTTAATCTGTATCAATATAGTAATTGAACCTGGCGTCTATAACAGTTGTTTGCAAATGACCCTTTGACCTACGCAATAATTTAGGTAGGTAGTGCGTTTACACTGCCCACAGATTAGGCGTGTTTTGGTATGGGGGGTATATACCCGTGTTCATACTGACGAGCTAATCAATATGTCATGTTTCTAACAAATATAACTTCAATATAACAGTATATCGTTATATCTTAGTTCAAAGCCTAAGCTAGTAATGATGATACTAGTAGGTATACGCCCGATTTAACACCTGTAGTCTAAACTCTTTGGCTGTTAGTTTTGGTAGTCTGAAGACACCCTCTAATTTGTTATTAAAGAGATAATCGGCTATAATTGTCAGCGGTTCAAACATACTTGCGTATGTCGCACCAAACAAAGTTATTTCAATTTATTACATTATGGTGTCTTGTAAACATTTTTATTGCCAACAGACCAATTAACAACATCACCATACCTATCAACTGGCGATACTAAAACATTTGAACCATTAAAAGATTTTACATTATTACTATTAACGTATTGAGCTGTTGACTGATATAAACCAATCGCAGGAACATCATTAATCCATTGCTTTGCAAATGTAATATATTTAGCGTTGCGTAAAGCCGGCTCGACACGCGTACGTGCAGAAGACAATGCGTCATCACTAATCACATTAGAATAATTGGCAAAATTATATCCTTGAGTTGAAATTTGCGAAGAGTGCCAATATGCATAAACATCAGGATCTGCTCCGATATTTAACCTATACAAAAGAACGTCATAATTACGAGATTGTAACACGTTTTGAACTGCATTTTGAGAAACATCAGATAAATCAATAACTTTAGTATCAATTACAATACCAATAGCACGCCATTGACCAACTAATAATTCTAGAACCTTTTCTAACTCGTCATCTTTAATTGTCACTATTGATAGTTTTAAAGGTTTACCGTCTTTTTCACGAACATTCTGGCCATTTAACTTCCAGCCATTATCATCTAACATCTTTATTGCTTTTCCTTGATCAAATGGCATAACGGTTGGGACATTACCTGTTAACTGACCATTAGTAAATGGTAGATCTAAAGATGTCACTTTCGTAGAGAACTTATCACGGATCTCGTTAGTATTAGTTGCTTGTTGTAACACCCGACGTAACGCATTATCTTTCAACAACGCGCTTTGAGTGTTTAAAATTGCATAAACACCACTTTGAATAGATTTAGACGAAACATCGTATCGTTTAGTATCTACACTATCTATATCAAAGATTGATAAATCAGCAGCGGCATTAACCTCATTAATAGATAAAGCATGTAAAATCGCGTCATTAGTGTCATAAATATGAAGCTGAAAGCGTGAAAGCTTAACGATGCCACTATAATAATCTTCATTTTTAGCCATATATATTATTTTATGGCCAGAGCTAGAATCTGCATCTTGTACAAAACGTAATTTAAATGGGCCACTTCCAATTGGATCCTGACTAAAGCTATTTTCACGAATATTGCTTGGTGAGACTTCGCCTAAAATATGCTTTGGTAGAATAGGAAATGTTAAAGCATGTTCAAAAGCGGCATACGTAGATTTTAACGTAAGCTCAAATGTTGTGTCATTGATAAGCTTAGCATTGATATCAGTCCAGCCACTGATTGTACTACGGGTATTTTGATTTTGTATAAGACCAATCGTGAAAATAACATCTTTAGCAGTTAGATCAAAGCCATCATGCCATTTTACATCTGGACGAATACTTATAGTATAAACAGTCTTTGTGTCATTAACTCTAATGTTACTGACAAGATCATAACCTAGATGACCAGTATTATCATAATTAAGCAAACGAGAGAACATTAAATAACTAGTCGCTTTTTCTGCACTAGAACTAGCAAATAGCGGATTTAAGGTGTCAACCGGGCCTAATACCGCTTCAGCATAGGTTCCATCAGTGCCAGTGGCAGTAGTTCTATAGCCTTGCTGATACCACATAAGTTGCAATCCAGTCGCGGCAATTAACAATCCAACTGCAAGTATCCATAACACTACCCTACGTTGGACTTCACGAACATTACCCCATCTTTTAATGACAAATTTATGAGCATGCTTAATAGTTGCAGTTTCAACCTTGCGCATACGTTTTTTTATGTCTTTATGATTAAAACTGACTTTTGGTAACCGACGCCATTTGTCACGTTTGTCGTCTGTCATACAATAACCTAACTAAACGTGGGCATAACCAGCCCAGCTAGTATTGAAAATACAAAAATCACAGCCAAAACAATAGTCGCTTCAAACAAGCTTTTATCAATTCCACGGCGAGTTGTATATAGTTCACCAGAACTACCAAATCCAGCACCTAACGAAGCACCTCTTTGTTGAAGTAAAATCATTAATACCATTAATACTGCTGAAATAATGGTTATAATTTGTAAAATGCTATCAATATTCATATTTATCCTTATGATTTTAAATCTAATATGTTACTTACTATATAGTTTACCAAACTAAGTATAATCCCTGCTAATATCGAATTAAACAGTGTCATTGAGATACCAGGCATTAACGCAAGCGAGAAATAAACCATTAGACCATTAACGACCAACATAAACAACCCAAGAGTTAATAGGATTGCAGGTAGTGATAATATAACAACAATAGGCTTCAAGATACTATTAATAACCGAAAAAACTAGCCCAGCGACTAAGAAGCCGATTATACCAATGGTCACATCAACCCCACTATATCCCGTGCCTAATAATCTAACAGCAACCCACAAGCCAAGTGAGTTAGCCAACCAACGAACGATAAAAACAGAAAATTGCTTCTTCATATAACTTTAATAATTATATCACAAGCTTGTAGGTAATCCTGCACTTAAATTAGTATGTCCAGTGTCAGTAATTAAAATATCATCTTCGATTCGAACACCAATCGCTTCATCTGGTATATATATCCCAGGTTCAACAGTCAGAACCATACCAGGTAACAATATGTTTGTTTTACCAAGCGAGTCATGCACATCAACACCAAGTCCATGACTAATTGCATGTGGAAAATATTTTCTAAAACTGTCCAAAGATGACAACAAATCTAGTTTCTTTAAGGAGTCTTTCATAATTTCATCTGATTGTCTCTGATAATCAGAAATAGATAAACCAGGTCGTAAAATTGCAATTATCTGTTGACGAGCCGAATCTACAGCATCATGAACCGCAATTTGACGCTCAGTAGGTTGAGAAATTGCATAAGTTCGTGAAATATCTGACGGATAACCATTAAGCCGAGCACAAATATCAAGCAACAATAAACTATTTTTTCTAAGTTTTGAATCATTAGAATCATAATGCAAAGTACAAGCATTAATACCACTAGCTACTATCGGATCACAAGCGTATCCTATAGCACCATTCTTACGGAAGCAATAAGTAAATTCTGCCTCAACTTCATATTCGTACTTTAATGTCGGCAATTTAAGTTTAACTTCGTTAAATGCATTAACTGTTAATTTAATAGCCTTCTTAATCGCTGAGACTTCTTCTGGTTGCTTTATGGCACGGAGTTTAGATAGCTCCAACCGACAATCTCGAACATCACCAAATAATCGCTCTAGGTCTTTTCGTAGTTTGTTTGGGGCTGGATTAAGA
Source organism: Patescibacteria group bacterium (assembly GCA_030156575.1). Taxonomy (GTDB): domain Bacteria; phylum Patescibacteriota; class Saccharimonadia; order Saccharimonadales; family Saccharimonadaceae; genus UBA1547. The sequence goes on from JASGMG010000021.1 coordinate 11,783, forward strand.
CAAAAATCAAAATATTTAGCATCAGGATGCTTACCGATCGTATGAACAACACTATGGATCCTTGATAAATTACGCAACATATCCATAGCTTCATTTTGAGAAATAATATTATCAATACCACTAATTTTAGAAGCCAACTCATTAGATAAACTACCATCAAATACCTGTTGAGAACTATTAATATTTGGCTTTACTAACCAGCATCTGTTACGAGTACCGTCAATAATTACCTGCCAATCAGGATCATTAATTCCGGTTAAATACCAAAAGTTGGCTTCTTGAACGAATTTTGACGATAAGTCGTTGTCAGATTGCATTAAAGAATATGCAGATAAAATTATTAAACCACCTTTTGTTGCAGTAATTATTTTTTGACGATTTAACGAATGAAAGATGCTGTTTATCACATTTAAATTGTAGCATTTTTTAAAATTAATATTGAAGCATTAAACAATAAAAGTAACCATTAATTAATTATCAAAACAATACACCGAAAATCAGTTAGCTTAGATAATTCTTCAATAACAAGGTTTAGCTTTGCGATCTTTACTAATGTAATGTTTTAAATCTTTCACAGCAATCTAGCTACTTCTATATTTTCTCTAGTCAATACAATATATTTTAATCAATACTTACTATCGTTAGCTCGATAAGTATTGATTATCATGGCTGTCATTTCTTTTTTTAACTCTTCGCCAATTGTATATTTATATTCTCGATTAAACTCTTTAGTTAGTTTAAATACATATAACAACAAACCATAACTCTGTGTAAACTGGCAAATTATAGTACATTGTCATCTTTTACCCCACTCCCTAACTAACAGTTGCTACCATCAGCTTTAATAAGTCCTATAACTTTTTTGTTATAAAATTATATTTGTAAATAAATTATAATTTTTATTCTATCCCCGTCCGTTGGTAATTAAAGGTCAAAGTAGTAAAGTGACAAAGTAATTCTTATTAATTCCCGAGACATCGTACCGAAAAGCCGTAAGCCTTAGTATATGCATTCCGAGCCACTGTCGTATGATTTGTTTCCAAAAACCTAATTCGAGCATTAGAACTCGACTCTGAACTAGACAACAAGAGAACATACGACGACAGATAATTGAACGACCCACCTGTAATACGATAGCCGGCAAGCGGTATATTCAATCCCGAACTACCATCAACCTTCATCTTCGTTCCTTGATCAGTCCCACGCCAAGCACTATCCAAATCAGCCTGCGCTTGTGTCATCCCAAGTTGCATCTCAAGTACTTTCCAATCATTATCACTCGGTATATGTGAACCAGTAGGACAAATACCTTTAGCTCCTTCTGTGTTAGTGTATTGCATAGCTTCATCCCATTGGTATAAGGCTCCATAGGTTGTACAGTTAGCTTCATCATTGTTATAACA
>JASGMG010000022.1 GCA_030156575.1 Patescibacteria group bacterium
TGTAGTGAGTAAGTGCATAAAATTTGACTTTATCTGACAATAATTGGTATACTGACTGATAGCACGTTTATGTTTTCGTCTGCTAGAGAGGTTAAAAACCTGTGTCCTGGAGTGGGAAACGAGAATTATAAATGAGCTTACCGATAAATGTCGTAAGGATATTAAAGTCGAATTGTATCCCGTTCTCATAAAGAGAAGAAAGACAGAGTAAGGTAGAGCCCTTGTAGTAATATAAGTGGCGGGAGAAAATCAATTAGTAATCAGATTAATGCGAATTTATCTCATGGGTCGGCTACCGTAAATCAGCGAGCCGTAGCTAGGAGTCGTCGTAAATCAGCGTTTAAAATTAAGCCTTCTACTATTGCTGTTTATGCAAGTCTTTTTGCGGTTATTATTGCAATAGTGTCTATTGGTTATGACGAGCCTAAAAGCTCAACTGTTGTTGCTAGTGTAGCTAGCACTACTTCTAATACCACTGATCAGACCTCAGTTGATAATGTAGTTGCAACTGGTGTTGCAGCCGGTGTTGCCCAAACTGTTAATTTGCCAGTTGCCACTTCTGTGGCTAACTTAGCCGTTTCAGCTCAAACTAAAAGTGATTTTGCTCAGTCAGTTAGTGGAGTTAATGACTCTAAACCCCAGATTATTGAATCTGACAATACTAGTCGGTCTATAGTGGACTATACGGTTAAAGCTGGTGATACAGTTGATTCATTAGCTTCTCAGTTTGGCGTATCAGCTCAGACCATTAAATGGGCTAATAATTTAACCTCTAATGATGTTGACGAAGGAACTATTTTGAAGATATTGCCTGTTGATGGAGTGCTTTATACTGTTAAAGATGGTGATACTATTGATTCTATAGCTACTAAATACAGTGTTGATAAAACACGCTTGGTATTATATAACGATCTCGACGTTAGTGGGTTAACTACTGGTATCGTTGTTGTTCTTCCAAATGCCGTTCTTCCTGACAATGAAAAACCTGGATATATTGCTCCTGTTGCTGTTGCTGTCACTAAAACTACGTCATCATCTTATTACTTCAGATCTGGCTCAGTTGGTAATCGTTATGCAATAGGAAATTGTACCTGGTATGCGTATGAACGACGCGTACAGCTAGGCTCACCTATTGGAAGTTTCTGGGGCAATGCTAATACATGGGCAATCGCCGCTCAAGGCACGGGCTATTTAGTTGATCATATTCCATCTGCTGGTGCAGTATTAGTAGACGAATCGGGATGGTTAGGTCATGTAGCAGTTGTAGAAAGCGTTAGCTCTAATGGTGATATTGTTATTAGTGAAATGAATAACTCGGCCTATGGTGGATGGAATGTAGTTAACGATCGTAGTATAACCGCTGGGCAAGCTGTGTTGTATAAATACATCCATTAATATATTTTTAAACACTATTTTAATCGTCTCTGTTAATTCAGAGGCGATTTTGTTATAATTATAATTAATATGTTTGTCGACACCGCCAAGGTATTTATTAGCGCAGGTAAAGGCGGCGATGGGGCCGTCAGTTTTCGTCGCGAAATTTATGTCGAGAAGGGCGGTCCCGATGGCGGCGCTGGTGGTAATGGTGGTGATGTCATTTTTGAAGCTACTGATGATCTAAATACCTTAGTTGATTTTAGGTTTAAACCTGAACTAAAGGCAAAACCTGGTGAAGATGGATCAAAGCGTGATAGACATGGTGCGGCTGGAGACTCATTAATAGTAAAAGTGCCAATGGGAACTATTGTTCGTAAAGATGGCAAGGTTATTGCTGATCTGACTGAAGATGGACAAAAGGTTATTATCGCTAAAGGTGGTGATGGTGGGTTTGGTAATGCTCATTTTAAAAGCTCGGTTCGTCAAACTCCTCGTATTTCTGAGAAGGGTGAGATGGGCGAAGTATTTGAGGCTGAGTTAGAATTGAAGTTATTGGCTGATGTTGGTCTGGTTGGATTTCCAAATGCTGGTAAGTCGACATTTTTATCAGTTGTCAGCAATGCTCAACCCGAGATTGCCGATTATGCATTTACTACCTTAAAGCCTAATCTAGGCGTGGCTGATGTTGATAAAACTAGTTTATTAATCGCAGATATTCCAGGGCTAATTGAGGGCGCTAGCGAAGGTAAAGGTCTTGGTGATGCGTTTTTACGTCACATTGAACGTACAGCGGTTTTATTGCATATGATAGATGTATACACTGATGATATAGCTGGGGCATATAAGACGATTCGTGCGGAGCTTGCGAACTATAATTTAGACTTAACTGATCGTCCCGAAATTATTGCGCTAACTAAGGTGGATGGTTTGGATGATGATATAATCCAAATGCAGATTGATGCTGTTAAAAAAGTGGCTGGAAAGGTACCTGTGTTTGCTATATCATCAAGTGCTCACAAAGGTTTAACAGAAGTTCTACGAGCTTTACGCCAAAAAGTCGTTGAATCTCGTCAGGTTATTGCTGACATTGATAACGAAGATGAAAATATAGAAACAATCTCACTAGGTAAAGAAAAAATTGCCGAAGCTTGGGCGGTTGAACGAGTTGAAGATGAAAATGGAACAATCCAATTTATTGTTACCGGCGAAAAGGTAGAAAAATTTGCGCGTAGAACTGATTTTAGTAATTATGAAGGCGTTAACCGATTACGTGATATTTTGAAAAAAATGGGAATCGCTCACGAATTACGACGTAGAGGCGCCGAGGGTAATAGCGTTATCTGTATTAGTGATAATAGTTTTAACTTTTTAGAGCAATAAATTACAAATATCTAAATTACAAACGAGTTAATTAATCCGCAGAAGATAATGATCTTCTGCGGATATAATACTATGGGCAACAAAGGATTGTCGATATTGCGGCATCTATTGTGGCATCTATTGTGGCGTCTATTGCTTGTTCAGTGGATCTTATGACCAGTGTCACTTTCAGATTATTGTCGTTAGTTTCTATCTTGCCGGTAACTTCATTATCGGGGCATTTGATAGCTGCACATATTAGAGCAGCTAATAAATTATAACTGTACTCAATCGCGCTCTCTAGTATGAGCGCATCTATTTCTTGAATTTCTCTAACCGCGCTGTTGATTATGACATTCTCTTTAATTAAATTGGGGAAATTAGGATTTATCCTAAATTCTCTAATCATTTCATGTTCATATATCATGGCTAACCACCTATCCTATCGGCATTGATTTTACGCAAACAAAATCATTTTACATAATAAGCCGAGTAGCTTAATTGTTTTTTGAGTGAACTTCGCTACAAGTAAACTACTCGACCTATTGGAAATGAATTTAGTATAAATTATTAACTCGTTTGTAAAAGTTCACTTCTACTATGGTGGTTCGAAGTAGTTATATTCTAGGACTTTATTAACTAATAGTCAAACTTATGTAAACATAAACTAGAATAGGCACTTAATTGCATATATACTAGTTACATTTTTGTGTTGTATAATTAGATTAATGTTTAAAACTTTTTTCTTTTATGACCTTGAGACTAGTGGCTTAAATGCGCGTGAGTCGCGTATTATGCAATTTGCTGGCATCAGGACTGATATGAACCTAAAACAGGTTGGAGAGCCTGTAAACATGCTTGTAAGACTAAATGATGACGTTTTACCTAGCCCGGAGGCTTTAATGGTTACTGGGATCACTCCTCAACAGACCATAGCTGATGGTTATGGTGAAGCTGAATTTTCTAGAATCTTGTCAGATGATATCTTTACGCCAGATACCATAGCAGTTGGTTTTAATAGTATTCGGTTTGACGATGAGTTTGTTCGTCATTTATTTTGGCGTAATTTTTATGATCCGTACGAGTGGAGTTGGAAAGATGGTCGTTCGCGTTGGGATTTGCTGGATGTGGTTCGGATGACGAGGGCGTTGCGCCCTGACGGTATTGAATGGCCAGTTGACGAGAATGGCGTGGCAACAAATCGGTTAGAACTTATTAGTAAATTAAACAAAATTGATCATTTTAAGGCGCATGATGCGTTAAGTGATGTTGAAGCTTTAATTGCTGTTACTAGATTAATTCGCGAGAAACAGCCAAAACTTTATGATTATTTGCTAAAGATGCGTGACAAAAATGAGGTTAAAAAGCTTGTTAATCTGGACTATAAGCAACCATTTGTCTATGTGAGCGGACGTTTTGACTCTAAATATAACAAAGCGACGGTGGCTTTTCCTCTTACAGCTGGTAAAAACAATAACGTTGTCGTTTACGACCTACGTTATGATCCAACGCCGTTTGTAAACATGAATCAAAAGGAATTAGCCGACAAGCTATTTGCAAAATGGGAAGATAGACAGGCTGATAACTTTGTTAAATTACCAGTTAAGGAATTGCAATATAATCGTGCACCTGCGGTTGCAGTGATCGGTGTTTTATCGCAAGCTAATGGCTGGGAAAGAATCGGTTTAGATGAAGTGACGATTACGAAACATAGGGATATATTACTTGAAAACCCTAGTTTCTCTGAAAATATTAGATCGTTGTTTGAAAATCGTGAAGAATTCAAAAAATCACCAGATTCTGAAGCACAATTATATGACGGTTTTTTACCAAGTGGTGATAAAGTGCGAGTAGAATCCGTACGTAATGCTAGTCCGCGAGAATTAGCTGATTTTCACCCTAATTTTATAGATGAACGATTAGATTCTTTGCTATTACACTATAAAGCTCGTAATTTTCCTAAAAGCTTAGCTGAGGATGAGGTTGTGGCTTGGGAAAAGTGGCGTTCAGATAAAATTGCAGCGAATTTGCCTGAATTTGTAAAGTCTTTGCAAAAGTTATCAGCTACGGTTACTGATGAGGATAAGCAGTTTGTACTGAAAGAACTGCAGCTTTGGGCTGAGAGCATTATTTAGTCTGTAAGTTTATTGGGCCTGATTGCTCAATCTTGAAATTATAGCTGATTTAGCGTATAATAGTCGGGTTATGACAGAGGTAATTAAAGTTGTTGGCGCTCGTGAACACAATTTAAAAAACATCAATGTAGAAATACCACGTGATAAGTTGGTAGTTATTACAGGTTTGTCTGGTTCGGGAAAGTCATCGCTTGCTTTTGATACTATTTATGCTGAGGGACAGCGTCGTTATGTTGAAAGTTTGTCTAGTTACGCTCGTCAGTTCTTAGGTCTAATGGAAAAACCGGATGTTGATTATATTGAGGGGTTGAGCCCAGCGATTAGTATTGATCAAAAATCAACTAGTCGTAACCCACGAAGTACAGTGGCCACGGTCACTGAAATCTATGATTATTTGCGTTTGTTATTTGCTAGAATTGGTATTCCACATTGTCCAGTCTGCGGGAAGCCAGTTGCACGTCGCACATCAGAGACTATCATTGATGAAATCATGAAATTGTCAGAAAATACTAAATTGATGATATTGGCACCAATCGTAAAATCTAAAAAAGGTGAATTTGCTCATATCCCAGAGCAATATAGCCGAATTGGTTTTGCCAGAGCACGTGTTGATGGTGTTATCTATGCCTTAGATGAGTTTCCTGAACTTGATAAAAAATATAAACATGATATTGAAATTGTAGTAGACCGTATTGTTATGTCGCCTGAGATGTTAGGTCGTGTTACTCAATCAGTTGAACAATCTCTTGAAATTGCTGATGGCATAGTTGAGGTTCTTGATGTCGATAATGATTCAATAGTAGCTTATAGCCAACGTTATGCATGCCTAGATCATCCAAATGAGGATATTCCCGAGCTTGAACCACGTTTGTTTAGTTTTAATGCACCACAGGGCGCTTGCCCGGTTTGTACTGGTCTTGGTAGTAGGCTAGAGGTTGACCCTGACTTAGTCTTTAATCCAAATTTAACTATTTCAGAAGGTGCAATTCGTCCATACAATCGTGTTAATAGTGATGCTTGGTATATAAAGAAGTTAAGTGAAGTAGCTAAAGCTCATGGTTTTAGTTTGCAAGTTCCAGTTGGTCAATTGTCTGAAGAAAATTTACAAAAGATTTTATACGGCACTGGTAGCCAAAAATACACAGTATCATTAGGTAGTGGCCGAACTTATGAATCAACTTACGAAGGTGTCATTCCTAATCTTGAGCGTCGGCACAAAGAAACCGATAGCGAGTTTATGCGCAAGGATATCGAGCGTTTCATGCGAGAACGTCAATGTTATACCTGTAAAGGTGCACGTCTGAAACCAGTTGTTTTAGCAGTTACTGTCCATGGTCTAAATATTATGGATATTTGTAATTTGGGTGTCGACAAGGCCTTGGATTTATTTGAAAATGATTTGAAGTTAGATGAAAAAGAATTATTTATTGCTCAACAGATTATGAAAGAGATAAAATCTCGTCTTGGTTTTATGAGCAATGTTGGGTTAAGCTATTTGGAATTAGGTCGTGCCGCTAATACGTTATCTGGTGGTGAGGCTCAAAGGATTCGTTTAGCAACTCAAATTGGTTCGGGCTTGCAAGGTGTTTTGTATGTCTTAGACGAGCCATCAATTGGGCTTCATCAACGTGATAATGATCGTTTAATTGAAACCTTAAAGCATTTGCGTGATTTAGGCAATACTGTAATTGTTGTTGAACATGACGAAGATACTATTCGTCATGCTGACTATTTATTAGATATTGGGCCTGGTGCAGGTATTGCTGGTGGTCATGTTGTTGCAGCTGGAACTCCAGAAGAAGTCGCTAAAGATAAAGATAGCATTACCGGACGATATCTTAGTGGCGTAGAGAAAATAAATGTACCTAAAAAACGTAGATCAATTATAAAAGATCGAGAACTCGTAATCCGTGGTGCTCGTGAGAATAATCTAAAGAATATAGATGTACATTTTCCATTAGGAGTTATGACTGTTGTTAGTGGCGTTAGTGGTAGCGGAAAATCAACATTAGTAAATGATATTTTAGCTAAAGAGCTGTCTGCCAGACTACATCGTTCTCACGTTGTTCCTGGTTCGCATGAGAATATTGAAGGTATAGAATTACTCGATAAAGTTATTGTTATTGATCAATCAGCTATTGGTCGAACACCACGCTCTAATCCTGCAACCTACACAGGGGTCTTTACTCCTATTCGTGAATTGTTTGCTTCAACACCTGAGGCCAATATTCGTGGCTATAAATCTGGGCGATTTAGCTTTAATGTTAAAGGTGGACGTTGCGAAAATTGTCATGGTGACGGTGTTATTAAAATTGAAATGCATTTTTTACCGGATGTTTATGTAACTTGTGATGTTTGTAAGGGTAAGCGTTATAATCGTGAGGCTCTCGAGATTAAATATAAGGGCTCGACGATTAGTGATGTTTTAGATATGACAGTCGAACAGGCTGCTAAATTCTTTGAAAATGTTCCTGCAATATCAAGAAAACTCGATACTTTAGTTGAAGTTGGCTTGGGTTATATTAGACTTGGACAGCCAGCTACAACTTTTAGTGGTGGTGAAGCTCAACGTATTAAGTTGGCTAGTGAATTATCTAGACGAGCCACAGGCAAAACCCTTTATATCCTAGATGAACCAACCACGGGATTACATAGTGCTGATGTTAAAAAATTGTTAATTATTTTGCAAAAACTTGTTAGCAGTGGCAATAGTATGATAATAATTGAACATAATTTGGACGTTATAAAAACTGCTGATCACATAATAGATATGGGCCCTGAAGGTGGGTATGGTGGTGGTAATATCGTAGCTACTGGTACTCCAGAACAGATTGCCACGGTAGATGAGTCTTTTACTGGTCGATACCTGAAAACTATGCTTTAGTGTGATATTTTGGCATAGAAAAGGCTTGGATGGTATAATGGTACTAGTAATTACCATTAATGACTAGAGATAGGATATATAAGATGAATGATACTTCGTTGAAGTTAGAAGAACGAACCCTTGAAGGTAAAAAAGTTACTAAATTGCGAGAAGCTGGGCTTGTCCCAAGTGTTGTCTATGGCGGACAGGCTAAACCAATTATGCTACAATCTCCAATAGTAGAAACCACCAAGCTTGTACATGTTGCAGGTAAGCATACGCCAGTTAATTTGATGATTAATGGCAAGAAAAAATTAGCTATTATAAAGAACATTGATATTGATCCTGTACGACATGAGCTACGTCATTTGGCTTTTCATACAGTTAAGCAAAATGATATTATTACTACCGAGGTTCCAATTGTATTGATTGGACAGGGTGAAAGCTTAGCTGAAAAAGCAGGACTAGTGATATTACAGGCTATGGATCAGATTGAAATAAAAGCTAAGCCTGCTGATTTGCCTGAATCGATAGAGGTTTCGATTGTTGATCTTGCCACCGATGAAGATAAATTGGTTATTGGTGATATTAAGTTACCGAAGGGTGTTGAATTTGCTGATATCGATCAAGACATGGAGCTTGCTATTGCTAGCGTATATGAGCCAAGCGCATTGCAAGCTGCAAATGAGGCTACTGGTGGCGATGAAGATGCCGACATCGATGATGTGGAAGTTGAGACTGATACTACTGAAGAAAAAGTCTCAGAAGAGTAGTTTATATACCAAAATATATCGTTAAAGAAGCTTCGTAATAAACGAAGCTTCTTTTTTAATCTTCAATAAAACCGCCAGATTGATGCGACCATAGTTTAGCGTATGAACCATTCTTTTTAAGCAACTCTTTGTGAGTACCTTGTTCAGATATTTTACCATTATCTAGCACTATAATCTTATCAAGGCTTGCTATGGTTGAGAGACGATGGGCAATAACAATGCTAGTGCGCCCTTTCATTAATTTACCAAGTGCATCTTGAATTAACATCTCATTCTCACTATCGAGGGCAGAAGTTGCTTCGTCTAATACTAAAATTGGAGCATCTTTTAATATGGCACGAGCAATCGCAATACGCTGTCGTTGACCACCACTTAGCTTAATACCGCGTTCGCCGACGGTTGTATTAAGACCTTCTGGTAGTGATTTTATAAAATCAGTTGCATTAGCTTGCTTGGCTACATAATCAATTTCTTTATCAGTAGCCTCGGGTCGACTATAGGCGATGTTCTCACGTAACGTTCGGTGAAATAGCATTGGTTCTTGTGACACATATCCGATGGCTTTGTGCAAATCATCTTGAGTTATTTCTGATATATCTTGTCCGTCAATTAGAATCTTGCCACCATCTATATCACTAAATCGAAGCAATAACTTGGTTAAACTGGTTTTTCCTGAACCTGATCGTCCGACTAGACCAATTTGTTCACCAGGTTTAATTGTAAGTGAAAAATTATCAAATAAAGCATCGTTATTATCTTTATGGGTAAATGTAACATTATCAAATTTAATTTCACAATGGTTTAATTTAAACGGTTTTGGATTGGTTGGATCTTTTAAATCTATGTCTTCATCAAGAATGTCTATCATTGGACCAGCATCACCAATTATACGAATATAATTTCTGGTTGCATTAGAGACTGCCCACAACTCGGAAACAACATTAAGAGTATAGCTAATAACTAGATAAATAGAGCCTATATTCAAAATGTGATATTCGGTAGCAAGTATTGCCGCTATAAATGCGCACAAATTCATAACTGTCATCATTATACTAAATGAACCAGTGACGAGCAGAACTTTTTTCATTTCATCTATGTTTGCTTGGCGCCATTTTTCGATTAATTTTTTGTATTTATTTAATTCTGTTTTCCCTTTAGCAAAGGCCTTGACGGTTGCAATGTTACTGATTGCATCAGCAAAAAAGGCTGTCATTGCGCTGGAATTTTCGGAAACTTGACGGCTAACATCGGTTATTGACGACTGCGCTCTTATAATGAATACACTTATTATTATAGACAATAGCCCAAGGATTACTGCATATTGCCAAAGTATGAAGCTTAAAGCAATACAAACGGATACTATAGTGGCAACAATTGGAATGGCGGTAAATATTAAAGTATCCCAAAATCGTTCGATTGATCCATTGAGTTTGCTGGCATCAGAAACGATACCACCGCTCATTTTATTGGCATGAAAACCGAGGCTTTTCTGACTTAAATGGCTGAATATTCTAGTGGCGACAATTGACTGCATTTTTGTCTCTGCTATAAAGGCCATAGCGATTGTCACTCTTATTGAAACAACAGTTCCAATAATTAATATTAAAGCATAACCAATAAGCAGACTAATACTGTTATTTAAGTTTGCTGTTCCGTTTGCAATGCTGGTTAACAATTGCGATACGAATATTGGTGCGATTGTAGTTGTTAGTACCGCAAAAACTATTTGTGATATTACCATTGTGGAGCATAATACTGGCGATATTTTCCAAAGCTTGAAAAGAAAGCTAGCTATGCGTTTTGGTGAATGCTTTTTTGACATGAATCTCCTTTGTTTTTATAGTTTTCTAGCTATGAATATCAAGATTTCGCACTAGTGAAGCAGAGGATCCCCGAAAAGAGATCATAATTATTCCAAATTATACTATATAATAAGTTTAAATGCAAAGAGATAAATTAAAGAATCTTCCAGTCAGCCCAGGAGTTTATTTTCATAAAGATAAAACTGGTGAGATTATTTATATTGGAAAGGCAGCGGTTCTTAAGAATCGCGTTAAGCAATATTTTCAAAATCAGCGTGATATGGATATAAAGACGAAAGCTCTTGTAGCCGAAATTGATGATACTGACTGGGTTGAGACTGAAAGTGAAATAGACGCATTGTTTTTAGAGGCAGAAATGGTTAAACGTTATATGCCAAAGTTTAATATTTTGCTTCGCGACGATAAGTCATTAACTTTTATTCGGATAGATATAAAGAGTAAGTATCCATTTGTGAGTTTTACTCGAAACCCAATCGACGACGACGCTGAATATTTTGGGCCTTATTATAATAGTTTTGCGATTAAGAAGGCCCTTAGATATTTACGAAAGGTTTTTCCATATTATACGAAATTACCTAAAGAGGATTCTAGGCCGGATTTAGATTCTCATCTTGGATTAAATCCTGTTAATATGACCAGTGCTGAATATAAAGCTAGTTTACGAAAATTAATAAGTTATATAAAAGGTAATCGTAACGCTATAATCACGAGTTTGAATAATGATATGAAAGTAGCAGCTAAACTACATGATTTTGAAACAGCAGCTAAAATTCGTAACAAGATTAGAGACTTAAATGAATTACAGCGACGCATTATGTTTGGTGATAAAGAATTCTTAGATATTAGTAAAGATGAAGCTTTGCGCGATTTGACTGAGTTACTAGGGCTTGGTAAATTACCTATTCGAATAGAAGGTTATGACATTTCACACATGAGTGGTACGAATGTGGTTGCTAGTATGGTAGTTTTTAAAAATGGCGTTAGTGACAGAAGCGAATACCGTAAGTTTAAAATGAGAATCGAGCAAAATAACGATTTTTATAATATGAACGAAACTATAGCTAGGCGTCTTGGCCAAAATAATTTAAAAAGCTGGGGAAAGCCTAATTTAGTTTTGATTGATGGTGGTAAAGGTCAACTTGATGCAGCGTTGCAAGCGCGTGATAAATGTGAGCAAATGAATGTTCCATTTATTGGATTAGCAAAACGTGATGAGCAAATTATTATCGCTAACAATTATCATGATATTTTGGTGAATAATAAAAAATTAATAGAACTTGGTGGCAATATGAGCGCCAGTGGCAAGTTTACGACTATAGACTTACCAAATTCAACTCATATAATAAAATTACTTCAACGTATTCGTGATGAATCTCATCGTTTTGCAGTTAGCTATCATACAATTCTAAAACGAACTAGACAAACTTCGAATCTATTAGAGGAAATTCCAGGAATTGGTCCAAAAACTCGTTCAAGATTAATTCGTAAATTTGGTAGTTTGCGTAATCTTAAAACTGCACCAGAAGAAGAGATTGTTGCTATTATTGGGCCGGTAAAAGCAAAGCTTGTTATTAACTACATACAGGAGTTATAATGTCTATAAATATATGCATAAGTATTTAGGTAGACAAATAAACAGACAGTCTAAAGGCTATACGATAGTTGAATTGGCGGTTATTATTTCTGTTATTGGTATATTGGCTGCAATCACAATAGTTAGTTACAGTGGTTGGAGAAAGTACAGTATTGAAACGCAGTTAAAAAGTGATTTAAGTGGCGTAGCTAGTGCAATGAAAAATGCTTTGACGTTTAACAATGCTTATCCAGCAGAAGTGCCGTCAACGTTCGAACCTAGTGATGGCGTAACTTTGACTGGCGGAGGCAGTGCAGACGGCAAGAGTTATTGTGTTAGTGCGGTTAGTTCAAGTGATGTAGCGATTGTATATCATATCGATTCTTATAGCACCGGAGATAGTGCACAAGTGGGAGGTTGCACGCCTATTACAATCCCAATAACCTCCATCTCCTCAATCACAGGCACACCTCAAGTCTTTCAAACCCTAACAGCAGGTACCATAACCCCAAGTGATGCTACAGTATCATACCAATGGCAAAGCTCAACTACATCAGATGGTACTTATACAGATATAGCAAATGAAACAAACAATACCTATGTAGTATCACCAAGTGTAATGGGCAAATACATTAAAGTCGTAGTAACTGGCACAGGTAGCTATACAGGTACTAAAACTAGCACTACTTCAACTGCCATAGCTATTGATTCAAACTGGCTAACCATAGGCACTCAAACCTGGGCAAAGAAAAACCTCAATGTTGGTACTAAAATAGCAGGTACGACAGAACAAACAAACAACTCAACCATAGAAAAGTATTGTTATAACAATGATGAAGCTAACTGTACAACCTATGGAGCCTTATACCAATGGGATGAAGCTATGCAATACACTAACACAGAAGG
>JASGMG010000023.1 GCA_030156575.1 Patescibacteria group bacterium
GGTTTTTCTGTGCGGTGTCTCGGAAATTGATTAATGACCGCTTTGACTATTTGACTATTTGATCTTAGCTTAATAGTGGCGGGGATTGTTTGTAAGTAGTATTTAGGGATAATATTATAAGTTAGCACTCTTGACATTAGAGTGCTAACTTATATATAATATAGATATTGGCAATCTAAGCATTAGAGTGCTAAAATAGTATTAGATAAATTGAAATAAATTATTAAAAATAGGAGATATAAATTATGAGTAAAATCATTGGAATTGACCTTGGTACAACCAACAGCGCTGTTGCCTATATGGTAGCTGGTAAGCCAGAGGTTATTGCAAACGCTGAGGGTAATCGAACAACGCCTAGTGTCGTAGCTATTAATAAAAATGGTGAGCGTCTAGTTGGTCAAGTTGCACAGCGCCAACGTGTCACAAATGCAAAAAACACTATTTATGGTGTTAAACGATTAATTGGTCGCAAATTTAGCGACAAAGAAGTTCAAAAAGATCACGATATTATGCCATATGAAATCACTAAAAAAGGTGATAGCGTAGCAATTAAAATGGCTGATAAGGATTATTCACCAGAAGAGGTTTCAGCTATGATTCTGTCTAAATTAAAGGCTGATGCCGAGGCTTTCTTAGGTGAGAAAGTAACTGAAGCGGTTATTACAGTACCTGCATATTTTAATGACGCACAGCGTCAAGCAACTAAGGATGCTGGTAAGATTGCTGGCCTTGAAGTAAAACGTATTATTAATGAGCCAACCGCGGCTGCACTTGCTTACGGTCTTGATAGTAAGAAAGAAGAGAAAATCGCCGTTTTTGACCTTGGTGGTGGTACATTTGATGTTTCTATTCTTGAACTAGGTGATGGCGTGTTTGAAGTTAAATCAACTAACGGTGATACTCATCTTGGTGGTGAAGACTTCGATAACCGAATTGTCAACCATTTCCTCGATGTCTTTAAGAACGAACAAGGTATTGACTTAAAGGGTGATAAGTCTGCTATGCAGCGCCTTAAAGATGAAGCTGAAAAAGCTAAAAAAGAGCTTTCTTCTACTAATGAAACTATTATTAATTTACCATTCTTAACAGCTGATGCTGATGGTCCGAAACACTTTGAATATACGCTAACCCGTTCAAAATTAGAAGATTTAGTTAAAGACTTAGTTGATGGTGTTGAGGCTCCAGTAGTAAAAGCTATTAAAGATGCAGGTTTAACTGCCAAAGACATTAATGAAATCGTTCTTGTTGGTGGTATGACTCGTATGCCAGCAGTTGTTGAAAAAGTAAAAGCAATTTTTGGCAAAGAGCCACTTAAGGGTGTGAACCCTGATGAAGTTGTAGCTGTTGGTGCTGCAATCCAGGGTGGAGTTTTAGCAGGTGATGTTAAAGACGTACTTTTGCTTGACGTTACTCCGCTTTCACTTGGTATTGAGACTATGGGTGGTGTCGCTACTAAATTAATCGAACGCAATACTACTGTTCCGACTTCAAAATCTGAAACATTTAGTACCGCTGCTGATAACCAGCCACAAGTTGAAATTCATGTTACTCAGGGTGAGCGTGAGCTTGCTGCTGACAATAAATCATTAGGTCGCTTTACACTTGATGGTATTGCTCCGGCTCCTCGTGGAATTCCACAAATTGAGGTTACTTTTAATATTGATGCCAACGGTATCTTAAATGTCACCGCCAAGGATAAAGGAACTAATAAAGAGCAAAGTATTACTATTTCTAACAGCGGTAATTTGAGTAAGGATGACATTGAAAAGGCTCAAAAAGAAGCTGAGATGCATGCAGATGATGATAAGAAGAAGCGTGAATTAATTGATGTTCGCAATGGTTTAGAAAGTGCGATATATCAGGCTGAAAAGATGCCAGATGAATTCAAAGATAAGATTAGCGATGATGATAAAAAAGTTATCAAAGATGCTGTCGAAGAAGCAAAAAAACATCAGTCTAGTGAAGACAAAGATGAAATAGAAAAAGCTGCTAAGGTGTTAAATGACACGATTATGCCAATAGGTGCTAAGATGTATGAAGCTGCGTCTAAAGAAGCTAGTCAAGAATCTGATGATAAAAAGTCAGATGGTAAGGACGAGCCTGTTGAAGGTGAAGTTATTGACGAAAAGGAGACTAAATAGTAAGTTAATTTAGGATAATATTTATTAGCACTCTTGTAATAAGAGTGCTAATTTATTATAATAGTAACAGATGACAAAACGTGATTATTATGAAATATTAGGTATTAGCAAAAATGCCTCTGATGACGAAATTAAAAAAGCTTATCGAAAAGCCGCTGTTAAGTATCATCCCGATAAAGAAGGTGGTGACGAAGCTAAATTTAAAGAGGCTGGTGAGGCTTACGAAGTTTTGAAAGATGGCGCTAAACGCCAACGTTATGATCAATTTGGACATGCTGGCGTTGGTGGTAATAGCGGTCCAGCTGGAGGTAACCCATTTGCAGGAGCTGGTGGATTTGGTGGTCAAAATGTTCATTTTGATTTTGGCGACGGTGGTTTAGGTGATATTTTCGGACAATTCTTTGGTGGTGGACAATCAAGCAGTAATCGTGGCCCAAAACGTGGTTGTGATGTTGAAGCTACGTTACAACTTTCGTTTGAGGAAGCTATTTTTGGCGTAGAAGAAAAAATCGAATTGGAAATGGACGATGAATGTTCACATTGTCATGGAACAACTGTTGAGCCAGGATATGAGATGAAAACTTGTCCAACTTGTAAAGGTGCTGGCCAAATTAATCGTGTGATGAATACTATTTTTGGTCCGATTCAGCAAAACACTACTTGCGATACTTGTGGTGGGCGTGGAAAAGTACCTGAAAAGAATTGTACGGTTTGTCGTGGTAGAGGTGTAGAACGTAAAAAGAAAGCTATTAATATTAAAGTTCCTGCTGGAATTGATGATGGCGCTACAATTCGTTTGCGTGAACATGGTGAAGCTATTGGTGATGGACAGAAAGGTGACCTGTATATTCATATTCGCGTTAAAGCTCATAAGAAATTTACGCGTGAGGGTGATATTGTCCTCTCTGAACAGCATATAAGCATGGTTGATGCTGCTTTAGGTGTTGAGATTGACATTGAAACGGTTGATGGCGATATTCGCATGAGAATCCCTGCAGGCACACAATCTGGGACTGATTTTAAACTATCGGGCCATGGGGTACCGCATATTAAAAGTGATCGTCGTGGTCCACATATTGTTAGTATTATTGTCGACACACCTATTAAACTTTCTAGAAAACAGAAAGAGTTACTTGAACAACTTAAGGATGATAAGAAGCACGGAATATTCTAGCTTGGATTTTATCTGTCTACTATTAAATTCTAATCCAAACTGCATAGCCATAAGCATCTAACATTTACTTTAGTGTCGCTTATTAAGCTGTTCTCTAGATCTAACATTAAGTAAATGAACTGCTTGGTCAAGTTTTGGTCTCTCCATATTGACATATATATTGTTGAATTGTATAATTTGTCTAGCTTTTTATTATTTTGAAAAAATAAACTAAAAATTAGGATAGTATAGAAACATATATATGAAAAAAATAACCATTACTGGGACAAAGGGTAAAACAACAGTTAGTAGCATCCTAGCCTTAGTTCTTGGTTGCTCTGAGAACACGGTATTAAATGTAAATACTGTAGGTGTATATGTAAACGGTAATCTGATCGTTGATAGAGTTACTAGTCAATTGATATGGGGCATAGTGCCAACTATTGCACCTGGTCGCTTTTTGTATCTTTTACACGATATGGATATCTCAGCTAATAAAGATCGCAACTTTGAAGGTGTTAACGGTGTGGCTATTCTTGAAGCTTCGTTAGGATGTAGCACTCTTAGTGGCTTAGGTTATAATAGTCATGACGTAGGTATATTTATCAATGTGTTTGAAGACCATTTAGGCTCTCGTTCCGACTTAAACACTAGAGATGACATTGGAAAGAGTAAAAGCTTTGTCTTTTCAAGAATAAAACGAGGCGGTTATGCAGTTTTTAACGCTGATGATGATGTCGTTTGTGCAAATTTATGTAAATGTAAAAAAGGGGTAAACCTTATACCTTTTGGTGTTAATTTTGATTATTTTGATATTGAGAAGCATCTTAGGAATAATGGTGTGGCATTAACCATCAAAGATCAAGATGTTATATTAATGCATGGTACTGGTATTGAAAAGCTTTTTTGTTTTTCAGATATAACGTGGATGTTTAATGGCTTATTCTTGCCATCAATCTACAATCTATTAGCTATTGTTGGTGCTTTGATTGGTTATAATGATGGCTTTATCTCAACTGAGTTAATAAATGCCGTTTGTAATTCAAAATTAGATCCGTATGGTGGGAGATTGACTATTTTAGAATCGGACAACGGAGTTAAGCTTATTACAGATTATGCTCATGAGAAAGTTTCTCTATCGGAGATTGCAAAATTAGCTAATAAACTTACAGATGCTAATGGACGTGTAATCGGTGTGATTAGGTTAGCTTATGATAGAACTGATGAATTAATCATTGAAACTGGTGAAGTAATCGCAACGTTTTATGATGATATAATTGTGTATGATAAAATAGACGGTTATTTTAGGAAGGCGCAACAAAAGGTTGGCCGATTTAAACAAGTTGAGGGTAGGACTTCTGAGATGTTATTTAATGCAATCGTTAAGACTAATAAAAATGTTACAAGAGTGGTTCGAGAAGATGAGGCGATAATGTTTGCAAATAAGATTGCAAAACCTGGTGATGTAGTTGTGATTATCGTTAATGATAATATAGATCGTTCAATTGGTTTCATTAAAGATATTTTTAAGGCGAAATTTGTATGATGTTAATTTGTGCTGATAGAGATTATGATAATATGAAAGATTTCTCTTATGTTAAAAATAAATAAAGTTTTATTATTATTTTCAAATGATTCAGTAAAAAAAGGGTTAGCGGATCCTGATAGTCTAAAGCTTTTATTAGAAGAAGCTGCTTTAAAAAATAGTGAGAACATTGAAATTTATATTTCTTATGCCAGGAGCTTATCTTTTCTAATTACTAACAATAAGGTCAAAATTCGTGATCATCGAAATCATATGAATCTTGAAGATTATGATTTTGTATATTTTAGAAAAGCCGGGAGTGCTATGCAACAGATGCTTACTTGTGCTCTATATTTAAAAGATCATGAAATACCTTTTTTTGATAAAGAGATTGTTAATACCACTTCAAGAAATAAATTAAGTCAAATGTATATGCTTCAACGTCGCTCTGTGCCGATACCAAAGACCTTGTTTTGTAGAAATAATCGTCGATTAATCCGTTTAGTTAGTGAGCGGTATTGCGATGATTTTTCATTCCCTATAATAGCAAAAGCGACTGGCGGAACCAGGGGTGATGCTAATTATCTAGTTAATTCGATTATGGAATTGAAGCAAATATTATCTAATGAGCATCGTCATTTTATCATTCAGGAGTTTATCCCAAATGATGGAGATTTACGATTTTTTATTGCAGGTGGGTTAAAGGGAATAATTAAAAGATGCTCTATTAAAGGTAGCCATCTAAACAATACATCGAAAGGTGGTAGTGCCATTCTAGTGGATGTTAATCATGTATCAAATATAATTAAATCAGATGCTTTAAACGCTGCGATTATTTTCGGTAGAGATTGTGCAGGTGTGGATATTATTGTAAACAAGAATAATGGCACACATTATATACTTGAGGTCAACAGAGCCCCTCAAATTGAACATGCAAGTTTTGAATCCGAAAAAGCCTTTTGGATGATTAATGCTATTCAAAAGATAATTACAGATTTTCAGCCACATAGTGAAAAAAAAGAAACTTATAATATCTTCGGCCGTTTTGAGTTCGTTTATATAATACTATCTGACAATGTTGAGCATAGGTTAGTTGCTAAGGTTGATACTGGTGCTGATTCTTCAAGTTTGCATGCAACTAATATAAGAGTTGAAGATCATAAATTAGTATGTGAAATTAATGATCATGAAGTTAGATTTAGTGACTTTGTTGAGAAAAAGGTTAAGTCGTCAAATGGTTTACTGCAACATAGATATTTAGTGTCGATTCCAGTTAAGATAGGCGAAGTGATATATAATATGAAAGTTACTTTAACTGATCGTTCTGGTATGAATTATGATATGTTAATAGGTCGTCGATTCTTGCGTACAAATAATTTATTAGTTAATGTCAGTCTCAGATACATTGCAAGCGGAAAGAAAAAGAGGAAATAAAGTGAGAATTGCAATTCTTTCAAATGGACCGGGTAATTATTCTACCAAACGTCTTAAAGAAGAGGCCGTATTAAGGGGCCACGAAGCAAAGATTATAAAGTATAGGGATTGTTATGCTTCAATCGAACAAAGCAATCCAACAGTTAGCTATAGAGGGATTGATTTAGCTAAATATGATGCAATTATTCCTCGTATCGCTTCGAATATGACAAAGTATGGAACAGCGATTGTCCGTCAATTAGAGATGCAGGGTGTTTATTCCGTTTCTAGCTCTATCGCAATCAATCGTTCTCGTGATAAATTACGAAGTTTACAATTACTTGCTAAATATGGCGTTGGAATTCCAAAAACTGTCGTTTCACGAAATACAGCTGATATTGATAATTTGCTTGAACGACTAGGAGGAATGCCTGTAATTATTAAACTAGCTCGTGGTACCCATGGGAATGGCGTAGTTTTGGCTGAAACAAAAAAAGCCGCTAAATCTGTATTACAAGCTTTTTATCTTACTAATGATGACGGTACGAATATTCTCTTACAAGAATTTATTAAAGAATCGGCCGGTACTGATATTAGAGTTTTCGTGGTAGGAGGCAGGGTTATAGCTAGTATGAAACGACAAAGTCTTGATGATGATTTTCGTTCTAATTTACATAAAGGTGGTGAAGGCGTAAGTATTAAATTAACTGAAGATGAGCGAAAAATGGCGGTTAAAGCAGCTAAAGCAATGGGTCTAAATATTGCTGGTGTGGATTTAATGCGTAGTAACCGTGGCCCTTTGATATTAGAAGTTAATGCTAGTCCAGGTTTTGGTATTGAGAAAGTCACTGGTCGTAACGTAGCTGGGGCTATTATTGAATATGTCGAAATGAATGCTAAACGAAATAATAAAAAAGATAAGATAGGTGCATAGCATTTAAATACTGCTATAATGTAACTTATAATGTTTCATGGGTTATATTAAAAGATGGAAAGTCATAAGAGGATGGGAGTGATACTAATCATTTCTGGTATTTTGATCGCAGTTTTCTTATCTTTCTTCTTTATATTCTTACCTATTATTACTAAACCAAAAGTTAGCTTATGGCTAGGCGATAGTTTATTTAGTGCTGATGTTGTTATAGATGAAACCGGTAGAAACAAAGGTTTATCCGGCGTGACTAAGGTAGATCCTAATGCCGCGTTATTGATGGTATTCCCTCATGAGAGCAAATGGGGTATTTGGATGAAGGATATGAAGATACCTATCGATATTGTTTGGCTGGATAAGAATAAAAAAGTTATTTATATTGAAAAGAATGTATCACCTAGTGTCTCAGATTCTGAGATCTTTGAGCCGAAAAGTCTTGCTAAATATGTAATTGAAATACCAGCCGGTATGGTCGATAAATCGGCTATAAGAGTTGGTAGAGTAGCTATTTTTCAAATAAACGAAGAAGGTGTTGAATAATATGGAAGCTGGTATAGTATATATTATTATTGTAGTTGTGCTATTCTCCGTAGCTTTTATAACTAAGCGACGTTTTGGGCTATTAGGTTTGGCGCTTTCTGCTGGCTCATTATTGAATGAAATATGGTCTTATAAGGCTGTGTTAGTTACGTCTATTATAGGAGTACCTTCTAATATATTAACAACAACCATGGTGTCAGTTGTAATTATACTATTACCTGCTTGTTTATTATTAATTCACGGTTGTGCCTATAGAAGTCATATAGGAAAGGTTATTGGAGCTGGTTTATTTGCTATATTAGCACTCACTTTCTTAATTGAACCCCTTAGCCATGTATTTGTGCCACAAGGTTTGGTCGCTACTGGATATTATTGGTTGATGAATAACCAAAATGCAATTATTGGAATTGGTTTAGTCTTGTCGATTGTTGATTTATTTTTTACAAATTTTACTCGTTCATCTGAAAAACGGCGTATCCATTGACAAACAGCCACTATTAATGTTACATTTTTTAGAGTTACTTTTGTAAATTGCGGGACCATAGCTCAGCTGGTTAGAGCACCTGCCTTTTAAGCAGGGTGTCGTGGGTTCAAGTCCCACTGGTCCCTCCAAAGAAAAAAACTCACTTAGGTGAGTTTTTTTCTTTGAATCATTATATCTTTATCTTAATTAATTTATGAATTTATAGAAATTAAAACACAGAACTTGTATTTTATAATGGTTAATTTTTGACGTTATTGTTAGTTGGTTTTTGTTGTAAATTTAAATTAAAGAAAACTAACAGAGCATCTGTTATAATAATAGAAATACCACATAACCTACACGGAGGCTCTATATGTCTGGACATAGTAAATGGTCAACTATTAAACGCGAAAAAGGCGCTAAAGACGCTAAACGTGGAGCTATTTTTACTAGGATCGGTAATCAAATCGCGATTGCTGCAAGAAGTGGGATTGATCCAGCTATGAATTCAGCTTTGGCGATGGCAATTGAAAAAGCTAAACAGGCTAATATGCCAGCGACGAATATCCAACGCGCAATTGATCGAGTTGCTGATAAAAACGCTGCTGTAATGGAAGAAAGTACTTATGAAGGTATGGGTCCTGGTGGCGTTGGGATTATTATTGAAACGGCTACTGATAATAAAAATCGCACTTTCCCAGAGGTCCGTAATGCTTTAATTAAGAACGGTGGACGGATTGCTGATGCTGGTAGTGTTATGTTTAAATTTACCAGAAAAGGTGTCATTAATGTAGCTACAACTGGTGAGGATGCTTTACTTAAAGTACTTGACGCGGGAGCTGAAGATGCAATTGAAGAGGATGGCGAAATCGTAGTTTATACTGATCAAAAAGATTTGGCAAAAGTTAGAACTGCAATAATAGAAGCTGGGTTGGCGGTAGTTGGCGCGGAATTGCAGTATGTTCCAAATGCTTTAGTTGAGATAAATAACCCAGAAATATCTCAAAAGATAATAAAACTATTTGATGCGTTAGATGACCTAGACGATGTAGTAAATATCTATAGCGATGCTAATATTGCAGATTAGACCTAGTATATGCTTCGATATAGCTAATACGTAATTATGTGTTAGTTGTGCACTATTATCTTTTTATGCTTGCTAATTTGATTTTTCATCCTCACAATAGCCTATAATGTTAATATGAGGATTATTGGAATAGACCCTGGTACTGGTATTTTAGGTTTTGGCGTAATTGATGTTATTAAAGGCAAAATGAAATTAATTGATGCGGGTGTAATAACAACTCCAGCATATACACCATTGAGTGTGCGTTTGGAAGATATATTTGATGGATTAACTGAAATTATCGCTGAGACAAAGCCTGATTGTATGTCGATAGAAAAATTATTCTTCTCACAGAATGTAACAACAGCTATGAGCGTTTCTCATGCTAGGGGTGTAGCAATGTTGGCTGGATGTAAGGGTAGTCTGCCTATTGCTGAATATACTCCACTACAGATTAAACAGTCTGTTACTGGCTATGGTAAGGCGGACAAAAAGCAGGTTCAAGAGATGGTTAGGATTCAATTAGGTTTGTTAGAAGTGCCTAAGCCTGATGACTGCGCTGATGCTTTAGCGGCGGCAATTACTCATTCGCTAATGACTCGGGTATAATAGTATTTATATGATTGCACATGTTTTTGGGACGATAGTTGAAAAGATTGGATCTTCGTTAATTATAGATGTTAACGGGGTTGGTTATGAAGTTCAGGTTGCAGCTGGTGATTTTAATGATGCAATATTAAATTCTGATGTTAGATTCCATACCTACCACCATATTCGTGAACAAAGCCAAGAACTGTTTGGTTTTTCTAGTTTAGTTGCAAAAAGATTATTTGAACTGTTAATAACTGTTCAGGGTGTTGGTCCTAGAGCGGCTTTGTCTATATTGTCATTAGACGATAGTGAAATAGTTCGTAACGCTATTGCAAACAATGATGTTGTGTTTATATCTAGGGCCAGTGGTGTTGGTAAGAAGACTGCCGAACGAGTAGCTGTTGATTTGTCTGATAAAGTAGGAAATGCGATCAACGCTAGTACTAATAGCCTTGGCTCTTATAATGTTGTTTCGGCTAGTGACGAAGCTTTAGAGGCATTAATTGCTTTAGGCTATAGCTTGAATGATGCCACTAAGGCGCTTGAAGGTGTGTCTATTGAACTATCTACTGCTGAGCGCGTTACGCGAGCTTTGAGGGGCGGTATCTAGTGGCTATTGAACGTATAATTGATACTAGCGCTCATAATAATGATACGGAAGAGCAACAAGTTGAAGTTACTTTGCGCCCAGGGTCGTTTGATGAATATATTGGCCAAGATAGGCTAAAAAGTAATTTAAGATTATCGATTGATGCTGCTAGAAAACGAGGCGAACCAATTGATCATGTTTTGTTGTACGGACCTCCAGGATTAGGTAAAACTACCATGGCAACAGTCATTGCTAATGAGATGCGAACTAATATTAGGATTACTGCTGGTTCTGCAATTGAACGTGCTGGTGATTTGGCGAGTATTTTGACTAATTTAACTGATGGCGACGTGTTATTTATTGATGAGATACATAGGTTAGGAAGAGCTGTTGAAGAGGTGCTTTATAGTGCCATGGAAGATTTTAAATTAGATATAATGATAGGTAAGGGTCCAGCTGCACGTAGTGTGAGATTGGACTTGCCTAAGTTTACAGTGATCGGAGCTACAACTAGAACAGGCGCTCTAACAGCGCCTTTACGTGATAGGTTTGGTATTATTCATCGATTAGAATTTTATACGCCAAGTGAAATTTCACGTATTATTGAACGTGCCTCAAATATATTAGACAGTAAGATTGATCATCAAGCTGCTGAAATGCTGTCGACTCGTGCACGTTTAACTCCACGAATTGCTAATCGTTTATTAAAAAGAGTTCGTGATTATGCTGATGTAAATGGTGATGGGATTATAGACATGGCAACAACTGAAGCTGCCCTAAACTTGCTAGAAGTTGATGAATTGGGTCTTGATCCTGGTGATAGAAATTTAATCAATCGCATTATTGATAATTATGGCGATAATCCGGTTGGGCTAAATACAATCGCGGCTTTAACTGGGGACGAGGCGACGACTATTGAAGAGTTTTATGAACCGTATCTATTACAAATTGGTTTTATCGAGCGTACTCCACGTGGTCGTCGTGTGACAGCAAAGGCTTATAAGCATGTTGGTAAAACTCAATCTGTAGCTAAAAATTAGTATATATTGACCCTTTTGTAAAAACAGTCAACTCTAAAATGAAACCTAAATATTGTAATTTTCTAATTGTTTAAACAAGCTCCTAGCAACATATCGTTTTAGAGACCGCTTAATATCACGAGTGCCTAAGCCGTCACTAGTGCGTTTAATTACGTATTGCTTGGTTAATTCGTTAGTCCTCATTCTAGAAATAACAATGGTTGTCAAAGCATGATTAAGTTGTCGATCGCCATAATGGTTCAATCTATAATGATTTGTATTACCAGATGACGCTGGAATTGGCGTGGTGCCAGCTAAAGCCGCAAAAGCTTCAGCTGAATGAATTCGACCTTTGTATGAATACGAACAAATGACTTGAGCTAACGACACTGGACCGATTCCTGGTTGATCTAACATATTGGGTACTATTTTATTAATTATATCAGTTAGAGCTAGCTTATTCTTGTCTAATTCAGTGTCAGCATTGACAATACCAATAGCCAGTCTCTTAACCTCGTGTTTAGCCGTTAACCAATCAACTGAATTAGTGTCACATTTAATACGCCAAGCAACAATCATTTTATAATCAGATGCAGTAAGTGGTTTTCTAGCGTCTATACCGAGCTCTATGCTACGTATAAGTGCCATGAGGGCATTCTTATTCATAGTTTGTTGAGTGACAAGGTTACGTCTAGCTCCAAGCAATATTCTAAGAGCCTTGCGTTCATTGCCGGTTCTCGGCATAGCTAGTTTAGCAATTGGTAGACTCAGTACACTAGTAGCCGCTAGTCTTGAGTCAATTAAATCAGTTTTACCAGCTCCGCCTCGGCTCTTGGTTTTAGGTGGCTTAATTTCAGCTACATCCAAACCTCTAGCCATAGCTGCTTTGGTCAAGGTTTCACCGTATGAAGAAGTACCCTCAACTGCTAGCAAAACATTAATATTGTTGTTGCTAACACTATTACCAGTAGTATTATTGGTAATCTTAATTACCCAGTCAATAAATGATTCAATGTGTTTAGGAGTGACTTTAACCTCACGGGTTACTAGAACAGCACCAAGATTATTTACAATTGTTACGACATGCTTTTTGGCATGGGTATCCACTCCAGCCACGTATTTATACCTTTCTGCTACAATAGGAAACATAACACTTCTCCTTCCAAAGTGAGTTAGTTGTTTGAAACTGCAAGCTAGGGCAAATCTTAAATGAGCCACGATTAGTACTGCTTAATTAAATA
>JASGMG010000024.1 GCA_030156575.1 Patescibacteria group bacterium
ATAGTACATAGATAGCTTTTTTGATGCATTAGATAGGTCTGATTGTATAGTAGCTATGTTAGCTCTACTGGCGATGCCAGTATAGCTAACCAGAGTAATGGCTGCAAGAATACCTATGATTACTATGACTATGAGGAGTTCGACTATGGTGAAGGCGGGAGAGTCAGGCTTAGAATAGTTAGACGATACTGAAGTTGTTTTAATCATAATATTTTTATGGTCTCTATTCTTTGTTAGAATCCTTTTCTTTAGGGTTATTGTAGCATGAGCGTGATTGTAAAATCAAGGATACATAGCAAAACAATATTGTCTAATAATGATGTAGTTTTGTCATTTTTATTAAATTAAAATTATTAATGCGCTATAATCAGGATATTAACAAATCAACATGCTGGAATCCGGTGAAAATCCGGAACTGTGCCGCAACGGTAAGATATTTATATCAAGTCCGATACAGCTTAAACCTCCCGAGCAGGAGTAACTATTATTTTTTGATGTAATAACCCTGCTTTTCGAGAGCAAGGGTTATTTTTAAGAATGAATAATGTAGCACATAATTTTGAGAGTACCGGATACACACCGGAAACTATCAGAAATAACGAGGAAGATAGATGGCGAATCGAGCTAGGTAGCCTAGCTATTGAAAAGTGCCAGCTAGGTGTAAACGACGAATTAACTCATCTATGTGCCTACATTCGAAACGGTGAAGAATCCCTAAATGGAATCAGAGAAGATGCCAAAACCGACTTTTCAGAGCGCATAAAAAACAAAAATGAAAAGAATCTATATATATTAAATAAGCTAAAATTCGAATTTAATAATAAAACCGATGATTTTATATCAGTAAACGACAAGGTATCAATGAAGTCGATGACAAAAAATAATTTCGAAGCAATGAAGAAAATAAGTCTTAAGGGAGACCCTCAATACTTCATGGAAATCGCTAGAGCCAAAGCTGAAATAGAAGAGGTTGATAAACTAGCTAAATGGTTTAAGAATGCTCCAATAGGTTCAAATCTAGTGTTTGAATCTTTACCTATTGGCGTTACCGAAAAATATGCGTTTACTAGAATCTATCAAAAAATAGATAATTCTTCTATCGAGGGGTGTTTTGTGTCATTGCACAATTCAAGTATTGATCAGTTTAACGACTTACGCAAAGAACTTGGCGTAAATGCTGAGAATGAAAATGAAATAGATATTTTACAAAATTGTTATCAGATTAACAAACCCGAGCTGAAGAATAGTGATGAAACTATAAGATTTTACGTAGACAATTATGATCAATTATTGTTTAAAAAAAATAATAAAGCATACTCATTCGGTATAGAGCAAGATGATGAAATAGAGACATACAACAGTCTAGAGAAAGTTGAAAAAGCAATGAGTAAAGTCGATATCTATATCGATGCTATTAAATCCATTGCAGATAGTAACGGAATCGTGACGCCAGAAATAATATCCCTAGATAAAGATTTTGGCAAAAAAGATCAAGAACCTATGAAGCTAAGAGAAAAATTAAGCGTAAAATCAATAAAGGATTTACTAAATAATATAATTTTTAGCATAGCCAGCTCAATAACAAATTCCAGCATCGAAGAACTCGAAGCTTGTGAACTAAACAAACAATCAAATCGTAAAATAGTATCAAATCACGGTAATACTTCCAGAGCAAATGGTGAAAGCTATGAAGGGGGTGGCTGTCCAACATTTGAAAATAACAATAACACAACAGAGTCCTCGGATAGTGATATGATATCAACCGCATTTAGATTAGTTGGCGAAATACATGACGGAGTTTGCAGAATAAAAGGTTGCCCCAGTGGCGGTAGAACAGTTCGCGTTGGTGGATGCTCTATATGCATGCATTGTCATGCACTATTTCAACAAGGTAAAAACCCAGAACAAGTTTACAAGCAACAAAAAGAAGATAAAGAAAAAGAAGAATCTAAAGCTAAAAAAATACAAGATGAAAGAGAGTCTAAATCTAGAAAATTAGCTATCTTAACAGACGATGAAAGAATCTACAGAAAAAAAGCCAAGAGTGGCAATATATATTATATACGTAGACATGAAAGTACTAAAAAAGAGATAAAAGAGCTTCAAGAAGCCAGTTAGGACTATTTGTTTTTATCTTCAGGTAATTTTGGTTTTATAGATCCCAATACAGGAAAAGCTTTAAATATTCTATTATAGCCAAGAGTCTTTTTGTTTATCACCGTCTGATACTTTTTCTTTAGATTTTCTAGCTCTTTCATATTATTACCGCTAAAATTCATAGCATGGACTGTCCCATCGGATATATTCTGACCAATTGCACCCGAAAGTGATCTAATCCGATCACCAATATCCTGTAACATAAGGTTTTTCTTCTTAACTTTCATTAAAGAAATCACTGTTATGACTACATCAATGGCCAAAACAAACAACAAAAGAATGACAATAATATTGCCAATATCGTTACGAGCCGAATAAATAAAATTATTAATTATCGGTTGCACTACATAGAATACAAGTACGCAAGCTAACCCCCATAATATAGATGATTTTAGACAGATATAACCAAAGAAATTAAAGTTTTCTTTCGAATAATCCCACCACTTCTGATTAAATATCTTCTTTAGTAGATAACCAGTAATAAGCTCCAACGCTGTCGTTATAATCAGTGAACTAACAAACAATAAAGGTAAGCTATCCTTAATTGGCGTTAACAAGATTAAAACGCCAATAACACCCACCCCGTAAATAGGGCAGTAAGGGCCGTTTAAGAAACCTCTATTCACGAATTTACCAGTATTAATCGTTGCAGTTATAACTTCTAGGCACCATCCAATAATAGCGTATATCAAGAATACCCACGCAATACCGATAAACGAATATTCAAACAAAATATACTCCTAGTGTTAGAAGTCGTTTACGAGAAGCGCCGTGCCAATTTTTATGTTTAGCCATATACTAAGTCCAATCATTTCATTTATATATAATTCATACAATCATAACACATTACAGAGATTTAGTCTCGTATAATTATCAAATACATTCATTTTTATTACAGGCCTTATTAACCATATATTGGATTACAAAAGACACAGCACTGAACAAAGCCAAAAACAAACCTACATACATGGATATATAGAATTCAATAACTTGCTTCTCTATAAATTGAGACATGAAGGCTATAATTAACGGTGATATAACTAAAACTAATTTTATTATAATAATTAATTGAGAAGTTAACTTTATCTTGCTCTTTTTTGTCTCTTTTTTGTGTTGAACTCGAAGAACTATTGGCGCAGTACTTTCGGCAACTTCATGTACAACCTTTTTACTGCTATTTAATATAATTGATGGCATTTTAACTAGAAAATACAGCGACAACCCTACCATAAAAACAATTATTATTATCGCTATTAATGTTGATATCATATCAAATCCCGATTCAATAACGGGATTTGGTGCAATAACAAAAACAGGTTTTGAGACTTGAGTGTTAACGTTATTAGATTCAATAAACGAAATAAGAAATTCAACAAAACTAGAATAAAGCAAGATAACCCAAAGCCATTGCAGTAAACAGAAAAAATACCCAAAAGTACCGAAAAGATTAGCTATGTTGTTTTTAGAACTTGTTTTTTCTTCTGTATTCACAGACTAACAATACTAAAAAACATGATTATTAACAATATTAAACTATTCAAACAATGGCACTCAATATTACGAATTTGACCAATCTGTTATAACCGCTTATACTTAAAACCAAATCAATCCAATAATACGGAGAAAAGCCCATGAAAATAACAAAGAATATACTAATAGTAACTACAGCTATATTAAGTACTGTATTCTTATCGATGCCTGTGATAGCCTTTGCTAAACAAGCTCAAAATGGCAATAATGATTCATCATCTCAGAATGGCTCAATCAACAACAGTGGGCAAAATAAGCTCGAAGGTGACAATTTAAAAAATTGCCAAAGTAGAGAAACCGAAATAAATAATATAATGGCACGAATAACAAATCGTGGAGAAAAACAGCTATTATTACTAGACGCAACAGCTACAAGGTTGCAAACTTTTTATAATAATAACAATTATAAGCTCAACAATTATGACGAATTAATTAATCAGATAAACACCACTAGAGTTGAAGCGCAAAATACAGTTCAAACTATGACACGAAACAATACTAGTTTTAATTGTGGTAGCGACGACCCTAAGTCAACCGCCAATAGTTTTAAAGAAAGAGTTAGATTGCAAAGTAATGCCCTAGATGGATATAAAACAGCTATAAAAAATCTATTGTCTAACATAAAAGAGGCCATTAATAATGCGTCGGAGGTTAATGAATAATGAAGAAAAGCAAAAAGAATACTAGCAATAATAGAAAAAATGCTCTAATTTTATTAACAATTATAATAATATTCACAATAGCGATATCCGTTATGAGCATTAATACCTATAATTATTTAAATCCAAAAACAACAACATCAAACTTCGAATCAGCTATAGCAGACGACGTTCCTACCGCACCAGAAATAAATAACAATGATGATATAGATGAAGTAGAAGTTACAATAGATCAATTAGATCTAGGCAATGAAATTGATTTAACTAATCTCGAGAACGAACTTAACAAATTCTAAAAACTAATAAACACTTAAACAGGTCTCAGTACTGAGACCTGTTTTTTGATATAATATAAAAAATGAACATAAAAGTAGCTTCATGGAACATAGAAAAAAGACTTGAAAACTTTAATTCAAAAAGAAGAGGTAATTCAGCTCAAATCATAGAAATGATTAACTTAATTGACGCAGATATCATAGTTCTACCAGAAGCGCACGACAAAAGTTCTTTAGATAACCTAAGAACAAAGGATCAACTAAACAACATGGGGTATTACATTTATAATATGCCTTACGACGATAGTACAAATCCAGAATTAAGTGCCAATAATAAACATCTATCACTGTTACTGCTGACAAGACTAAAGGTAATTGACATTAAGATAGTTAAACTCGGTAACTTTCGTAATACCATTATCGCAACTTTTGATTGTGACAATGAAAAACGTTTTAAGGTAGTTGGAGTACATCTTGATGATAAATCAGAAGAAACTCGAGTCAAACAAATCAACGATTTATCAAAAATAATTAATCAAACAAATATCCCTACATTAATAATGGGGGACTTTAATGCGATGCACGGCGAGGACTTATGGCCAGCAAAATTCCTACAAAGTAAATTCATAAAGAAACTTGCAAAATTAATTTGGCCAAGCGTCTTTATACGAACAACAGAAATGGCAATAGGCAACACTCTAAAGATATTAGAAGATAATACAAATTTAATCGATATAGACAAATCACATAGGCCAACTACGACACCAAAAATGAGTGGACATGAATGGCTACCTAGCTTACGATTAATACAAATTGATCACATATTTACATCAAAAGATATTAAATCAAAAAACTTTCATATCTATAAAAATGGTGGCTCAGACCATCGTGCGATTAGCGCTAATGTTTATTTTTAGTCAATAAATTGCTAAGCTCAGACACTAAACGAGTAAACTCTTCATTTAACTCAACGATATTGTTTCGTTTTACTACAACATCTAAAACTGATTTATACCACCACAATTGATCATCTGCGCTTTTTGTATAAAATCGTTGCCACAAATCGTCACCACATTTCGTATAATCAAATAATATCGACGATAAATTATGCATCTTATCAGCTGCACTAACTATTATTGCTTCGTCACAAGCTTTGTTCTCTAGATGTAACAAATAGGCCTTCGATTGCTCATGCCAATTACATAATTTTTTGTCTTTCGTTACGTCTTTTGTTATCGACAAGACTTTTTCACCAAATTCTGATTCTATATCAGATTCACTATAAATAGTGCTGTGTACATCCTCAAGTGTATCGTGCAGTAGACAAGCTATTAGAATGTCTTCATCGTCAGTGAAGTTACTAGCAATGATCATCGCACCAAAAGGATGAATAATATAAGGGATATCAGTACCTTTTCTGTGCTGATTTTGTTGTTCATGCGCCCAAGCAGATTGACGAATAGCATCATCTAGTCGTTTTGTATAATTAATCATAATAACTCCTTATCTACCTAAAATATATTAGGTTGCTGATTAATAGCCGCAATAGACGTCTTTTGACCGCTGTCCTATAGATCTATTCTAGCACTCTTTAGGTATCAAAAAACTACCTGATATTCTTAGCCTACGAGGTTTTCTAGGAGTATCTTTTTTAACTTCTTCTTTAATTTCTATTTTATTAGCCCTCATTGCCGTATCTGCACGATCTTTTGTGTCACCTATACAGGAATCAACCCGACCGCTATGTTCTCCATTATCAAAAACAGCAAGACCAATAGCAAAACTTAATGAGACCTTTTTGGTACGGATTTCTTGCTGTATTGACTTCGAGCATTCTTTTGACCCATCTTCATTAATACCAGTAGCTACATTTAATGATACTTCTTGAGCAAGGGCTTTTCGTTGTATTGACTCTAAATGAGCTCTCAACCCATCTTCATCAATACCTTCGCTATTTTCGCAGACCACTAAAAATTCATCACCATGTATATGAATCACCATGTCTTCGTCTCTAAAATTATCTTGCAAAAACTTAGCAACTTGCCTCAAATATTCATCGCCTGCTTCATGTCCAATCGTATCATTAATATCCTTTAAACCATTGATGTCAACAAAGGCTATAGCTATATTATTTCTTTTATTCTCAAGTTGATGGTCATTCTTAAAATCAATCCAAAAGTTTTCATTATATGTGCCCATCTTTTTATCAAGATACTGTTCCAGCTTAGGTGTGTATTCAAATCCAGACTTAGATTCAAATATACATTTCCGTGGGAAAGTAAAGATACCTAGAATAGGAATTCCTTGATTAGGATCAAAACAAACAGTCTCTAGTTGCTTATAATCACCAGTTACTGTATCAGTTTCTTCAGTTAAACTAAAGCAGTTTCTCATTTTTTCCATATAATATTCAATATTATATCATATAGTTGTTATTATTACTATAGCTTATCTAATATTAATGAAATAATATCAACTCGAGTCTAAGTAGAATACCCACTGAGATATAACTTAATAACTGTATAATGTATACATATGCATAATAAACATCGAACTATAAAGCTAATAGCCATAATTCTATTTACAATCATTCTTTGTATTACAATTGTCATATTCCACAAAAACATCAAACTCCAAGATAAATTAATCCAACCAATACGACAAGAACAAGGACAGAAACAAGAAACTAATATTCCAGTAACAACAGCCGAAGAAATAGCTAAAACAGCGGATGCTATGGCATTAGCAAAGGCTAATTTAAGACTAGCAACTATCGTAGACCCACTAGAGATAACCTATGACAACAAAATCGGGGCAGTCATAATTGACCTATCAAATAATGCCACAGCAACTATCAATGCTGACCAAGAATTTGTTACCGCCAGTATCTACAAGTTATTTGTTGCTTATGGTATCTATCACAAAATTGACGCAGGCATGTTATCACTCGATAAAATAATTAATAGCAATGGGGCATATCGCACAATCAATCAATGCTTAGATTTAATGATAACTATCTCAGATAACAGTTGCGGATATAGCCTAGGTAAATTATACGGATGGGCAGAGCTTGACACACTCTTGGCTTACAACGGATATATCAGCACTATGACAAACAATTACGATGCTTATGATAATTTAACGGTAGATAAACATACAACCGCTAATGACGTAGCCTTATTACTACAAAGACTCTATAACGGTGATCTACTAAGTAAAAGCTCAACAGATAACTTTATAGGGCTTCTAAAAGCTAGTAAATTAAACAATTGGTTACCCTCAGGGCTACCAGAAAACACCGTCATAGCACATAAAGTAGGGACATTATACGGTTATGTTCACGATGCCGGCATTATTTACGGCACAAAAAAAGACATAGTAGTAGTACTATTAACCGGTCAATGGAATATCCCTGCAACAGAGCCATTACCAGTGTTTATTACACTAGCAAATAAAGTCTGGGGCTATATGAACGAATAAACAAGAATGGTTACGATTTTAATTTATCACTAACAAGTTTAACGACATCTTCTAATTTCCAATCTGATTTTACAAGATAATCATGAGCACCCAAAGTTAAAGCTTCAGCTAACAATTTAGACTCACTAAAGTTTGTCAACATAATAACTTCTATAGTTTTGCCAATAGGGTCTTTACGAAGTTCTCTAAGTGCAGATATGCCATCCATAACTGGCAAATTTATATCAAGAAGTATTAAATCTGGATGTTCAGACAAGGCAAGATCAAGTCCAGCCTTACCGTCAGCAGCTTTAATAATAGTGTAGCCATCAAGACTCAACTTATCATAAAGAACGTTTAACAACTGAACTTCGTCTTCAACAATTAATATTTTTTTATCTGATTTCATATTCTAATTCCCATTTCTCTTTCTTTATTTGTTGCTATTCCGATAGGTATTAACATGTAAAAAGTCGTTCCTTTGTTTTCCTTTGATTCAAACCAGACTTTTCCTCCATAGTTATCAATAATTAATTTAATTATATACAGACCTAAACCGGTTCCTTCTGTTATCTTACTCCTAATATTATCAGCTCGAAAGAATTTTGTAAAAATCCTACTTTGTTGACTTTTTGGTATCCCATAACCATTATCAGAAATCTTAAATAATATATCATCCTTTCCATGAAAAGAATAACCTATATGGACTTTACCGTTATCAGGTGTATATTTTATAGCATTAGACAATAAATTCTGTATTACCATACGTACTAATTTAGGATCAGCATGTAAAGCTGGGACATTCTTATCAGAATTGAATGATAATTTTATCTTCTTTTTCTCGATATTAATCATCTGTTCTTTTATAACATCATTAACTATATCAATTACATTAACCGATTCTCGCACTAGCTTAAGTGTTCCAAGCTCTAGCCGTGAGACGTCAAGAAGAGAATTTACAAGCTCTACCATATGTTCGCTACTTGCATAAACTTCATGCAAATATTGCGCCTGTTTTTCAGATACAACGCCTACGTCACCAGATAATAACATCTCAACATACCACTTAATCACTGAAAGCGGTGTGCGTAATTGATGAGAGGCAATCGAAACAAATTCAGTCTTAGCTTTATCAACTTCTCTAAGTGTAGATATATTTTCTTCTGTTGCAACAAACAAACCTTGATTTAGAATCGGCGTTATAGTAGCAACAACAGTATATATTTGACCATCACGTCTGCGATTAACAATTACTCTTTTAGCAGATTTACCACTTTTTAGATGTTTCCATAATGACTTATAGCTATCTCCAGAAGATAAACCACCCCATATTCTTGGAGTCTTACCCTTAATCTCGTTAAAAGTATAGCCAGTTATATCGGTAACTGCCTGATTTGCAAATAATATACGACCATTGTCATCAGTTAAAATAATATGATTTGTAATTTGTTGAGTAGCTTGTAAAAATATATCGCCAATATTTGAAACAACATCTTGGCTCTTGTTATTAAAATAATCTGAAAACTGCTTTTCTAACTTCTTGCCTTGCTCTGTCTGAGGATAAATCCCTTCATAATGAAGTCTGCTAGGTGATACCTTATTGTTAGCTAACATACTAGTAGTCGCATTAACAAAGTCCTGAGAACCAATAATATATATTTGTTTATTACACTTTTTGTTAATGATGCAATCAAAATCAGATACTTGTGGTGATTCATAGCTAAGATATGTTTTATAATTATATTTTTTCGAAAGCATTTCAATCTCATCACTAAAGTAGGTTAGTGCACCTCCTTTAATGTCGTAAGCAAATAAACGACAATCAACCGAAGTATTTGATCTTAAAATTGACAAGAAAGATGCAAGGCCAATACTTTCAGAAATCATAATGCAACCATCCTCAGGTACAATAAAAGCCGATCCCATTGGGCCAACAATATCCACGTCATCACCAACCTTCAACAGACGCATCTTTTTTGTAAAATCACTATTAGTCAGTTTAACTACGATATCAATATGCTTATTATCGATACTTGAAACGATTGAATAAGCTTTTCGATCGATAACTCCAAAATACTTCGTCAATTCGGGTAAAATAAACCAGATATATTGACCTGGCGTAAAAATGAAATCTTTTGGACGCTCAAGTGACAAAGCAATAACGTCCTTTGAAATTTTAGTCCTAGAAACAACTTTTATATGAAACCTTGGTTCATAATCAACATTTGGTAAATCTGACCATGAACTCTCTTGCTTTGATACCACTGATTCTTTACTAGTCACTATAATTCCATATCTTTTAATGATTTATGCTATTAATACTTATGATTATACTCGCATAACAATAAGAAATGAATTTTCTTTAACTATTACAGACATTGTTGCACAATCCCCCTAACAAAAAGAGCAGTGTTAAACTTTTATTATGGTTAGTTGGTTGTTGAGGGGGGATTGTGTAACAAAACCGAAAAATGTAAAGAAATATTGACATGTATAGATGTAATGTACTATAGTTTATACATAATAAACAAGGATAAAAATAGCATGAGTAGCAAAGTAGCGGATAACATAATTAAGGCGCGTACTAATCGCGGTCTAACACAAGAACAAGTCGCTAATCTCTTAGGTATTAGCAGAGCTACATACTTAAATATAGAGACAGGTAAAAGCAAACCAAATGTCAGCTTATTGGAAAAATTAGCGAATAAACTAAATGTTCCAGTAGCTGAATTTTTTGATGAACCTCGAAATAATGACAAATTCGAACAAATGTATTTTTATATTCTTGGTCATTTTAAAAATGGCATTCCAAAAACCAAATTAGCTAAACTTCTGTATCTAGCTGATTTTAGCAACTTTTATGATTTACTCGAATCTATGAGTGGAGTGCGCTATGTACGTAGAGAATATGGTCCTGTAGCTGATATATTTTTCGAAACTACAGAAAAGCTTTTCGACAATGGCAAAATTAACATCAAACCTCTTGACCGTGCTCTTATGATAAGCTCTATAACGTACAAGCCAAACAACAATCTTTTAAATGATACCGAAAAAAAACGACTCGATGAAATATGTGAGCTATGGAAAGATAAAGACACTCAAGAAATAGTAAATTATACACACGGTCAAAAACCATGGAAAGCGTGTCTTGACGGTGAATACATACCATATAGTCTGATAACTCAGGAAGATCCAGATCATGTTTACACACCTGTTGCTTAAGGACGATATACCTTTTGGAGTCGACTATTCAGCCTACGCTAAGAGACATTATCTTAAGCAACTGCAAAAAGACAACCCCGGAAAACAATGGAGTATTACCGAAGATGGTATTTTCGAGGATTTGTCTCGTATCACATACACAGACCAAGACCTTCAACAAACTCAGCAAGTGGATGAGCTTTGGCATAAAAACGAATATTGGATTTTTAAATACGACTTTAGGATCGCCGGTACAATAGAATCCACCAAAGGTTCTGGTAATCGTTGCGTCGTTTTTATAAATACTACTAGAAAGTCTATGGAGATACTAATGATTTTTCATCATAAATATTTGCCAAAGAACACCAAAGAATCTCACTATATCAAACAAATATTAACCAAAAACTTTAATAATTATCTGGAGAAATGTCGATGAACGAAATTAAATGCCCACACTGCGGTAAAACATTTAAAATTGATGAGGCTAGCTTTGCAGCTATCCTTAAGCAGGTGCGCGATAGTGGGTTTGAAAAAGAACTTCATGCACGCATCGATAGCGAGGTGCGTGCCGCCGAAGCAAAGACAAAGCTAGAGCTACAAGCCGAAAATAATAAAAAAGAAGCTGAGATAGCAGAATTACGAGCTAAACTAACCCCAATTCGACATAGAACTCCACATTAACACCCCACTAACAGCGGTTGCGCTAGCAACTGCTGTTCTTTCTTGGTGAAATGTAGTGATGGTTTCTTTGGTTGTAGTTGGTAAGCTATTAATCCAGCTAATAAGTTAGCATGGAAGTTTCTTGGGCTTCTGTGTCTAGTATGTTCAATCTGGTTACTATTCTTGAGTTGGTCGTTGATGGTTTCAATTAAATTACGTTTTCTTAACATTAACTTATCCCAGAGTGGTAATAGCTTATTCTTC
>JASGMG010000025.1 GCA_030156575.1 Patescibacteria group bacterium
TTGAAGTTAGGGTGTAGGTGCTACTAGTAGCACCTACTATGTTTTCATAAGTACCATCTGATGTAGTTGAGCTTTGCCATTGGTATGATACCGTAGCATCACTTGGGGTTATGGTACCTGCTGTTAGGGTTTGAGAAACTTGGGGTGTTCCTGTGATTGAGGAGATGGATGTTATTGGGATTGTAATTACAGCATATGGAGCTAAGTTATTAGTTACTCTATATGTTAGGTTATTCTTAGTAGCTGTTAGTGTGTAGGTAGATGGGTTAGATAAATCAACTGCTTCATAAACAAGTCCAGTGCCAGCACTGAACTTAAGACAATATTCATTGTCTTCTGTTGGTAGTGTAGGACACCAATTGGTTGATGAACTTAAACCAGTTGTAGTTGGATAACTACTATAGGTAGCATAGTATAGGTTTAGTTTAGTTGAAGCATTAGATAGCTCTGACTTAATAGCTGTTTCATTAGC
This sequence comes from Patescibacteria group bacterium, assembly GCA_030156575.1. Taxonomy (GTDB): domain Bacteria; phylum Patescibacteriota; class Saccharimonadia; order Saccharimonadales; family Saccharimonadaceae; genus UBA1547. The sequence continues at coordinate 473 of JASGMG010000025.1, forward strand.
TCTACTTGTTATACCTGTATAAGAGACTATTGTTATTGTTGCTAGGATACCAATTACTACTATGACTACTAGGAGTTCGACTATTGTGAAGGCTTGGTGGTTATTTTTGTTTTTATTGGTACGTTTTCTCATAACTGAGGAGAATTATAGCATAGGCATAATTATGAATCAATAAACATTAAAATAACAAATCTATCTAAAATATCGTATAATGTAAACATCATTAAGAAAGCCAGATTATTAGAAGACGCTCAAGCATATTATAACGAGAAACAACTCGCTAATATTGAGCATGCTATTGATTTTGCGACTAAAGCTCACGCTGGGCAAAAACGAGCAAGCGGTGAACCATACATATCCCACCCTATTGCCGTAGCCGATATATTAGTTGAATGGGGTATGGACATAGACAGTGTGTTAGCTGGAATATTACATGATACAGTTGAAGATACTAACGTTCGTAATGATGATATTGAAAAAATATTTAGCAAAGACGTAGCTTTTCTAGTAGATGGAGTAACTAAGGTTTCAAAAGCTCGCTCAGGAATGCGTAATTTAGAAAATTATCTTCCTCAAACTAAAGATAATTTGTCCAAATTACTCATAGCCGTAGGCCAGGATATTCGTGTAATTATAATTAAACTCGCCGATCGTCAGCATAATTTATCAACTTTACAATATTTACCAAAAGAAAAACAAATTAAAATCGCTCGTGAATCGCTAGAAGTATTTGCACCAATGGCAGATAGATTAGGAATGGGCCGTGTTCGCATGCAGATTGAAGAGTTAGCTTTTAGTTACTTGAACCCTATCGAATTCAAAAAACTTAAAAATATTATGAAAAAGCGACTTGGCAAAAGTACTCGTAAATTAGGTGAAGTTAGAATAGAAGTAGAATCAGAGCTTAAAAAACATAACATAAATTTTGAAATTAACGGACGTGTAAAAAGTATATATAGCTTATATAAGAAATTAGCTAAAGTCGATAATAATATTGACGATATATATGATTTAATGGCCTTACGAATCATAGTTGATAAAAAAGAAGACTGTTACCTAGTTCTTGGTATATTACACAGTCTATATCAGCCAATGATTAGTCGAATCAAGGATTATATTTCAACACCAAAACCAAATGGATATCAGAGCCTTCATACTACAGTAATCACTCCTAACAAACAAATCGTTGAATTTCAGATTAGAACCAAAGAAATGCATAAATATGCAGAACGCGGACTAGCCGCTAACTTTCATTATAATGAACAAAAGACAACCAAAGACTATATTAAAAGCAAAAAAAGTTCAACCTTACCAGCTAATATGCAATGGATTACACAGTTACAAGAAGTTGTCTCAAAGCTCAAAAAAGATGAGAAAATATCAAAAGACCAATTAAATGTTGATTTATTCGTTGATCGCATATTCGTGTATTCTCCAAAAGGCGATATCTATAACTTGCCAGAAGGAGCTTTGCCATTAGATTTTGCATATTTAGTACACAGCGATATTGCAAAACACGCATATAGTTTTCGCGTTAATAACAAAATCTATCCATTTGATAAACCTCTTCATAATGGCGACGTAATCGAAATTATCACTAGAAAATTATCACTTCCAAAACAAGCTTGGCAAGAAATGGTCACAACGACACATGCTCGTAATAAACTACGAAGTCAACTTAGACAAATCGGCGTAATAGGCATGATTACAAATGCAACCAGCATAATACGCCGTAAGTCTGAACGCAAAAAACAAAAAGAAGATTTAGCAACAAAAGAATAAGTTACTACTGCTGATTCCAACGTTCAATTGCTTTTTCAATAATGATCTTAGCCTCAGCTTGATCACCCCAACTCTTTACGATTGTTGAACCAGCTTTCTTAAGATCCTTATAGTGATTAAAGTGATATGTAATTTGGTCAATCATCTGTTTTGGTAAATCAGCTAACGAATTAATTGCATTACCTGTGTTTCGATTGTCAGCAGGAACAGCAACAATCTTGTCATCAACTTCACCATCATCTTCAAACTTCATAACACCAATATACTTAGCTTCTAAGAAAACACCGGTTGGCAATGGCTCGTCAGTGATCAACAATACATCTAATTCATCACCATCTTCGTCAAGTGATTGAGGAATAAAACCATAATTAGTTGGTTTAGCAAAGATTTTTGGATCAACTCGATCAAGTTGCATGACAGCAAGCTTTCGTTTCCATTCAATCTTGTTACTACTACCAGCTGGAATCTCAATAACTACATTAATATTACCATTTTCGATGTCGCCAGGTGTCAATATCTTATTAAAATCTGCCATTTATATCTATCTCCTTATTTTCTAGAAATTAACTATTTAATAATATTATACCATGTAAAATATTATTAACTTTGCAAGTATTTACTAATACTATGAGCTGCTGTGGCTCCTTCACCAACTGCACAGGCAATCTGCATAGTAGCACCGCTACGAACATCTCCACTAGCAAAAATACCAGGAATATTAGTTTGCATATTTAAATCTGTTTTTATAAAGCCAGACTCATCTAACTCGATATCGCTATTCTTTAAGAAAGCTGTGTTTGGTTTAAGACCAGCAAAAATAAACACACCGTCAGTTTCAACCTTCATAGGCTTACCTTCTTTAGTAGTATGCAAATGAGTTACATATCCATTGGTTGCAACAATTTCATTGGTTGATGTTTCTAAATGAACAGTAATCTTTCCTTCATCTTCGTATTTTTGTAATTTACGCTGCAACACTTCACTAGCTTTGATAGTGCTTCGAACAAGTAAATCAATATGCTTAGCAAAACGAGTTAAGAATATTGCCTCTTGAATAGCCGAATTACCACCTCCAACAACAACTAGTCTCTTATCCTTATAAAAAGCACCGTCACAAGTTGCACAATAATGGACGCCTTTACCGTAATGTTCAGCTTCACCGGGTACGTTGATTTTTCCATAACTACTTCCTGTAGATATTAAAATCGATCTAGTCTTAATTTCATTATCATCAACTGTAACAACCTTTACAGCTCCCTCATCGCGAATAGAATCTACGTTACCAAATTCGATAACAGCACCAAAACGTTCAGCTTGCTTCTGTAGCTGCTCAGCTAAAACGATACCCTCTACACCATTAGGGAATCCAGGATAATTATCGACCATATCAGTTGAAGCAGCCAAACCACCAACTGTTGCTTTTTCATACAACACAGTATCTAAGTTTTCTCTAGTTGTGTAAACCGCAGCTGTCAAAGCACTAGGACCAGCACCTATCATAATCACATCATGAATATTATCACTCATATTATTAAGCCGCTGCTTCTATACTATCTATTACTACAATAAATTCCAATGGAGTATCGGCAGGGATTATACCTGAACCAGTAGTACCATAAGCCTTATCTGATGGAATTGTTAGACGAACAACGCTACCAGCCTTAACACCCGTCAAGCCCTCTTTCCAACCTGTTATTACATTACTTAATGCAAATGTACTTGGTGCATCTTTTGTATCTTTTTTCTTACTGCTATCAAATATCTTTCCGTCTGAAGTCCATCCAAAATAACTAACTTTGAGTGAGTCTGTCGTCTTTATAACCTCACCAGAACCTTCGCTTAACACTTCAACCTTTAATTTAGTTACGTTTGCTGGGTCAAAAGCCCTAGTTTCATATCCGCTCAAAGGCTCAGAGTTATCTGCACTAGCTTGAGCTGCTATCTTTTGTTGAGCTTGATACTCAGCCAAAGAAGCCGCACTGTCAGAACTTCCTTGTGCTGTATCGTTTCTTTGATTATTTAAGCTTAGTCCCATTACCAAAAATGATCCCAATGTCCCTAGCATAAGTACAATTGCAATAATCCAAATTCCAATTCGTTGCGATTTAGGTGTCGCCATAGTAATTTAATCCCCTCTAATTTTATTTTCTATAACCCATTATACCAAACTATTTGATTAAATAACTTTAGCATTAATCTTTACAACTGCTGAATCTACAACCTTATTTATCACTTCAGCTACTTCATCACTAGTCAAGGTATGATCATATGCAAATAATTTTATACGAATTGTAATATTTTTAACCATATTATCTTTTGCTTGATAGATATCAACTGGTGATATTTCAGTTTCTAAATCTATACTATCTAACGTGTCTTCTATATTATTAATAATCTGGTTAAAGTTAACGTCATTAGAAACTTGAAGACAGATATCTCGATAAGAAACTGGATAACGACTAAGTGGCTTATAGCTTTTACTTAAGTCACGACAAGCATCAAACAATTGACAAACATCAATTTCAAACCCAGCTACATATTCTGGTAATTTAAATCCCTTTGTGACTGATTTCCTATATTCACCAACAATTCCAATTTGCGATTCCGTAGCCCTATCACAAATAATCGCACTTCGACGATATTCAAATGGGGCACTTAATGGTTCGTTCATTTCTGGTTTAACAGGTTTATAAGTTACAGATAAGCCAACTGTCTTACATAGATAATCAAGAAACTTCTTAGCCTGATAATATGACGCACCTGATTTTGTATTTTTATTCGCAATAGTCAATGCTAACATTTCAGATTCAACAGGAACGTTCTCATTAGTCATACCATCCTGTTTTTTATGTGATTTATTAATTTCAAATAATGCAAAGTTTTCATAGCCTTGTCTAATATTAGAATTCACTAGATTTAACAAACTTGGTGTTAAAGTTTGACGATAATACTGAAGACTAGGGCTTATAGAGTTAGCAATTCTGTATGAATTATTAGAATCCTGATTAGCTTTTTGTAATATGTCATTATGGACAAAACTATGTGTTAAAACTTCATTAGCGCCAGCTCTAACTAGTATTTTACGAAGCTTTTTTCGAAAATCATCAAATTCAGTAGGTCGAACAGCTACAAAATTACGCCTTGGCAAAGTTGGATTAATATTATCAAAACCAGTTAAGCGACCGATTTCTTCCGCGATATCTTCGACTATATGAATGTCAGCTCGCCAATATGGCACAGTCGCTTTTATTGTTTCCCCTTCTCGCTCAATCTTGAACTCAACATTTTCTAAGATATTAATGATATTGTCAACATCAAATTCACTACCTAGAATATTATTTATTAAGTTAGCCGTGAATTCTATGATTGGTAAAGTTTGATTAACTGGATAGGCTTCGGCTACATTGCTAGCACATATTGCACCAGACCACTTACTCATCAAATGAACCGCTGCTGCTAAAACTGGTGCAGTTAAATCAGCCGGTTGACCTTTAGTGAATCGTGTAATAGCCTCACTAAAAATACCATGACGCATTTGAGTAGATCGTAAATTATATAAATTAAATGTTGCGCTTTCGATAATAATATTTTTAGTGTTATTGTCAATTTCAGTATTAGCACCACCCATTGCTCCGGCTAAACCAATTGCTGTTTTGCCAGCTGCGATAACAATATCTTCTGTCGTTAAATTAATTATACGACCATCAAGCAATTCTAACTTTTCATCTTTATAGCCAGCTCTAACGTGAATGTCAGGTTTATCACCTGCAACTGCAACAAGTTTATCGTAGTCAAAAGCGTGTAATGGCTGTCCGGTTAATAACATTAAATAATTAGTTACATCTACGACAGCATTGATTGGGCGTATACCTACCCGAGCTAAATATGTCTGAACCTGCAATGGAGATTTTTTACTAGCATCAACACCTGACATTACAATTGCCTGATAGCGATCAGATAATGACGAGTCATCGATCGCTACACTAAGATTCATATTTTTATCAGATAAATCATTAAGATCTGGTTCTAAGTTTAAAAGCCAATCTGGTGTCTTAAATTTCTTGTCCTGAATAGCAGCCACTTCTCTAGCAAAACCAATAATCCCAAAACAATCTGGACGATGAGTTAATGACTTATTCTCAATGTCTAATAAACAATCATTCAATTCATAAACTGTGGCGAAGGGAGTACCAGGTTTAGCGACATTTACATCAAGCTCTAATATTCCATCATGTTCATCAAATAAATCAAGCTCGCGTGCACTAGCAATCATACCGTTGCTCATAACGCCACGAAGTTTACGAGAACTTAATACAAATGGCTCCGTACTATTATAAGTTTCTGGAACTATAGACTTTGGAGGCAACCATACAACAAATTGATCAGTTTTAATATTCGGTGCTCCACAAACGACTTGGATATAACCCTGATCATCACGTTCCACGTCTTGAGTAATGCCTCCATCGTCAATCTTAACGACACTTAAGTGATCAGAATCTTTTAGCTTCTCAGCACTTATAACTTTAACAATGATAACGTTCTTATATTTCACACCTAAATCAACCACATCTTCAATTTCAACCAGACGTGCACCAATCAATGTCGCTAAATCTTTAATGGGAATATCAATATCTGTTAACTGTTTTAACCAATTAAGTGAAACTATCATAAAAACTTCCTCAAAAACTGTAATTTACCTGATTCAAAATGTCGTATATCTTCAATATTATATTTCAACATAACTAAGCGTTCAACTCCGCCACCCCAAGCAAAACCTCGATATTTAGTTGGGTCAATTCCAGCAGCCACTAATACATTTGGGTGAATCATACCACACCCTAACATCTCCAGCCAATCACCAGGTTCACCACCCAAAGTAGCTGGTTTTTCAATCGCAAATTCAAGACCAGGCTCAACGAATGGGAAATATGCAGGCTGAGTCTTCGTCTCTAGCTTTTGTCCATAATAGATTTCAAAAAAACTTCGTAACGTACCTAGCATTTGACCAAGTGTTGCATCATTACTAACAAAAACACCTTCATATTGATAAAAAGTATGCTCATGTGTTGCATCTATATCCTCATTACGAAAAACTCGCCCATAGCTAATAGCTGCAATCTGACCATCGGTTTCTAATTTTGATTTATTCTTCTTTAATATACGATTTTGCATTGTACTAGTATGAGCAGGGGAAACAAATCCCTCTTCAGTACGAAAGGTGTCAAAATTATCTCGTGCTGGATGATTTTCAGGAAAATTTAGTGTAGTGAACATATGATCATCATCGTCAATTTGACGAGATTCAATTGCTTCAAAACCCATTCTAGTAAATATATCAATGACATTCTCGAGCTCAGTAGTTAATGGATGTTGCGTTCCTTGCTCGGTCGGCAACAAACTTAATTCACTAGTGTTTATATCCCATGGAGCAGTGACGTCAATAGCTTGTACTGTTAAGTCCTCTAATTCTGTCTCACGTGCAACAACAGCCGTTTCAAGTTTCTGTTTTAAATCGTTAATCTTTTTGCCATATACGCCACGCTCATTAACTGGCAAGGTCAAGATAACGTTATATAGTTGTTTTAAATCTGATGATTTTAATATTTCACGCGGGCTATCACTAGCCACAATTTGCGCGATTAATTTATCATGTATGTCGTTTATATCTTGCATAACTTCTTATTATTATACGCTAAATGAGGTTTATTGACTTAAAAAATAAAGCATTCTATCAAAGAAATGATCTTTTTTCGAGTATTTTAATATTTTGACTAATTTACTTGAGTATTATTATAATCAATCTATTGTTCGTATTATGTCGAGTTACATTTTTAATGTTTTCGTTTAGTTATCGTTTAGATATATGATTGAGTGTTAACGTTAATATTTATCGATCAATACAATCAAGATTTAGGTATCATCAAATAAAAAATAAACACAGCTAGTACAACAATGACCAATATCCATACCCAAGCTAAATTACTTGTTTCTTTTGTGCCTTTTATAAATTGAGAATCGTCAACACCATCAGGCCTTTCTACTAACCGTGCTCGTTCTTTTGCCCGTTCTTGTAATTCGGTAGCTAATCTGGTTTGGAGTTCGCTTTTTTCTTCATCCTGTTTGATAAATAATGCCATAACAAACAGTATAACACTCATGTTTGTCCAAACAATATTGTGGTATACTAAACCTATAATTTCATTAAAAAGGAGGAAAAAATTATATGGCAGAAAAAACAGCCATTTCGTCGACCAAGAAATCGACAGTTACAGAACCACAAGCTAAAAAATCAACCATGAGATCTATTAGAAATCTCAAAACTAACCTATCCATGATTAGTTCATTTACTGCTGAATTTGTAGGAACATTTATGCTTGTTGCTTCAATTTTTGCAGTTCAAGGACAGCCATTGTTCGTCGCTTTTGCGTTGATTGGTATAGTCTTGATAGTTGGTGGCGTATCAGGCGGATATGTGAATCCTGCTATGACAATTGGTGCTTGGGTAACCAAAAAAATTGAATCAAAAAGAGCAATTGGATATATAATTGCACAAGTATTAGGAGCTGGATTTGCTTGGCTAATCCTATCTGCATTCATGAGTGGGTCAAATGCAGTCACAGGAACAGCAACCGCAAGTTCACTACTATTTCATGCTGCAACCATAGCTGAAGGTAAAGAATGGTTTATATTATTTGCTGAGTTAATAGGCTCTATCGTAGTAGCTTTTGGAATCGCATCAGCATTAAAGATGAAGAAGGACAAAACTGCCGCTGCCTTTGTATATGGACTTGCCCTATTAATTGGTTTGCTTATTGCAGGATCAGTAACTTCTATGTTCCTAACAGAAGCTAATACAACATTAACATTCCTAAACCCTGCTGTTGCAATCGCTGCAAATGGAGTTTCATGGTACTGGTCAGCTGCTATCTATCTATTAGCTCCAACAATTGGTGCTATTGCTGGATTTGCAATGCAAGATTTCCTATATCTACCAGATACAGAAGACAAGAACTAGACATAATATATCTAGAATCAAATATAATACCCCGTCATTTGACGGGGTATTATATTATTAATCTTCTTGTGGCTTATCTATTAATAAAGGATCAATAACGGCTTCTGTACCAGAGATTTTTATTACATCTTTGTCGACTTTACCTAGCTCTTTATGAGCACTGTTATAATGACCTACTGTCTGTCCCAATGATTTGCCAAGCTTATTCATATATTCATCAAATTTACCAATATGCTGCCCTAATTTTCCGACACGAGCTTGAATATCCTTAGCCTGCTCTTCGATTTGTAAACTTCGTAAACCTTGTAAAACTGTCTGTAAATATGCCATAAAACTAGTTGGACTAACTATAATGACCTTTTTATCACGAAAAGCGTACTCAATTAAGTCCCTAGCACTTGACCCAGTTCCAACATCACCAATCAATAAATCATAATAAAGTGATTCACTAGGTATAAACATAAAAGCAAAGTCCATAGTATTTTCACTAGGGCGTATATACTTGCTAGTTTCATCAATTCTACTTTTTAGGTCACTTCTAACCTTAGCCAGTAGCTTCTCACGTTCAGGTCTATGGGATTCCCCTACCATTCGATTATAGTTTTCTAAACTAAATTTACTATCAATAGACAAGATTTGACCTTTGTCTAAAAAAACAACTGCATCAACAATTTCACCATCTTTAAATTTGTATTGCATCTGATAATTCTTTGATGGCAAGATATTATCCAGAACTGACTCTAAATAATATTCACCAAAGACACCACGTTGTTTTGGATTCTGTAATACATTTTGCAATGTCTTTAGTTCATCGGCAACATTAATCACACGTTTATTGGTTTCATCAAGCTTAGCTAGTCGCTGACTAACGTCTGAAACTAGTTTAGAGCTTTCACTCAATTGCTTCTGCATAGAACTTTGCATAGTTGCATTATTGCGCTCAAGTTTATCACCAACGGCTTGCTGTAAACTATTAATTCCCCTAGAAAGCTCCGTAACATCACTCTTCAATAACTCAACAGCACTAGAACTCTTTAAATCCTTTAAACGTTGGTTTAACACATAGAAGATTAAAATTAAACCAATAACAACAACGCACAACATAACAATTAAAATAGTTTGAATCATGTTAACAGTATAACATCACAAAGCACTAACAATACGCGCAATAATAACTATAGCCGTAGTCGTCGCTAAAACTGGGAATATCTTATCATATCTAGACATCCAAGAGAACAAGACATAAGCCAAACCATACAATAGAATATTGCATAATATAATCTCAACCCAAAAAAGCCCGTCAGTCCAACTAGCTAATCCCCATAAAGATAATCCAGTCGCCAAAGCAACGACTAAAGGCCTAGGGGCTCTTAACCGCAACATTACTATAACCCCTACAGTAAATACCAATATTGTTGCGACATTGCCAGAAATATCGATTGAATTAATAAAAAGATTGAGTATAGAGACCAAGATCCAATAAAAAATTCCTAACGCTACACCAGCCAAGGTGATCTTCCACACTGAGTATGGGGGAATAGACGTTTGCTGGTCTATGTCTTCTGTAATAACCTTTGCCATATAAAGCCTCCGTACGGTTTTAAACTATTATACCTTAAATAACATATTCACAAAAGGTGTAAGAATGCCTGCTCGCTAAATAGGAATATGCTAAAATAGCTATGCTATTCGAGCATATCAGCTGACAACAACATAGCCGAACGTAACATTAAGAAAATTGTTATGAAACGGAATAAATTACTAGGGAATATGTGCCAAAACGTTAGAAGTTCTACTATCCATCTGCCGGAGTCTTTACAATCGAGATAGAGATAATTTTTTCCTAATTTCTATGCCTTGGCTAACTAATTGAGGATTGGCCCTGATTGGTGAGCAGGCATAAATATATCAATTAAACGTAGATTTAATATTAATCAAATATTAATTAATTTCCTAAACACCTAACCGAAACCCCGTTAACCTTAGTATCCGTGTAACGGCCCACAGTTGCGAAGTTAGAGTACAATACACGAATCCAAATATTAGTGCTCGACTCTGAGCTAGACCATAAGGAGGGGCTATATAGCAAATCATTGAACGACCCATCAGTATACCGGGTGCCGGCAAGCGGTACATTCAATCCAGAAGTTCCATTAATCTTCATTTGAGTACCTTGATCAGTCCCCCTCCAATCCGTGGCATCAGCCTGCGCTTGTGTCATCCCAAGTTGCATCTCCAAAGTCTTCCAATCATTATCACTTGGTATATGGCTACCAGTAGGACAAATACCTTTGGCTCCTTCTGTGTTAGTGTATTGCATAGCTTCATCCCATTGGTATAAAGCTCCATAGGTTGTACAGTTAGCTTCATCATCGTTGTAACAGTATTTCTCTAGTATTGAGTTGTTTGTTTGGTTTGATGTACCTGCTATTTTAGTACCAACATTGAGGTTTTTCTTTGCCCAGGTTTGGTTACCTACTACTACCCAATCAGAGCCAGTAACTGAA
>JASGMG010000026.1 GCA_030156575.1 Patescibacteria group bacterium
ATAGTACATAGATAGCTTTTTTGATGCATTAGATAGGTCTGATTGTATAGTAGCTATGTTAGCTCTACTGGCGATGCCAGTATAGCTAACCAGAGTAATAGCTGCAAGAATACCTATGATTACTATGACTATGAGGAGTTCGACTATGGTGAAGGCAGAAGAGGATGAATAATTAAGCTTAGGATTAATTGTTTTCATTATTTTAATATTAGCATAAGTTGTTTTGGTGGGCAAGGAAAAAACAATCAATAGTCAATCCCCTCGTTTGCTAACATCTTGTCATCAAAATGATGTTTAACTTTTGTCATATCAGTCACAATATCTACGCTGTCAAACAAAGAATCCGGAAAATTCCGTCCCGTTAAACACAAGCTAGTATTAGAGTGCTTTTCGCCAATTAATTGTTTTAGACAATCAATATCAAGCAATCCGTCATGTACGGCGTTATTGATTTCATCACAAATCACTAATTGATAGTCGCCACTCTTAACTGCTTTTAGTGCAAAATCAAAAGTTTTTTTAGCTTCTTTCATATGATCTTCCCTACTGCTCTTAGAGCTAAGTTCACCTGCCTGGAAGAATCCCAAACCGCCTTTATAAAAGGTTATTTTATTATTGTATATGGGCATAATTGATTGAATAAATCGATGCTCACCAACTTCCCATAATTTTATAAACTGAATAAAGGCAACCTTCCAACCAGTGCCAAGAGCCCGGGTCATTAGACCCAGGCTAGCACTAGTTTTCCCTTTACCATCTCCAGTGTAAACAACAATTACACTGTCTTTTTTTTGAAAGTCATCAAATACCATAGCTATATTATAAAGCAAGTATATTGGTTATTTGAAAATATTAATTATTCTCTGGCTTCGCTTCAGCTATTCTTTTTATAGCAAGTGCGTAAGCTGCTTCACGCAATGTTAGATTGGACTCATTGGAAATTGCTAGAACATCAGCTACAGCCGCTTTCATTTGGTTTTCTAGTTTCTCAAGTACTTGAATTTTAGTCCAATTCTCATTATGACGATTCTGATACCATTCATAATAGCTAACTGCAACTCCACCAGAGTTAGCCAAAACATCAGGAATAATTGTAATATTCTTATCATTTAATATACTATCAGCCTCTGGGGTTACTGGACCATTAGCTAGTTCTAGAATAATTTTAGCTTTGATTGATTCTGCGTTATCTTTAGTAATAGCCATTTCTAATGCAGCGGGAGCTAAGATATCAACCTCAATATTAAGCACGTCATCAACGGCCATAATATCGCATTCAATATTTAGCTCTTTAACAGCGTTAGCTAAACTTCCAGTTTTAGATTTTGCTTCAACAAGAGCCATAATATTATCGAATCCATCATTTGAATAGATTGTATTCTTTGAATCTGACAAGGCAACAACCTTAATGCCATTTTTAACCATTAACTCTGCTGCATAAGTGCCAACGTTACCAAAACCCTGAACTGCAGCCGTTAATCCAGCCGGTTTAATATTCATAGACTCAAGCACACCAAGAAGTGCATATACACCACCGTAACCGGTTGCTTCGGTTCGACCTTCAGAACCACCGTCAGCAATAGCCTTTCCAGTTACAACAGCCTTGTCTCCAAATTCATCAGCAATCCATTTCATAATTTCACCGTTGGTATTAACATCAGGTGCAGGTACATCTTTATCTGGGCCAATATACTCAGCTAGCTCTCGAGCGAAAGCACGAGTTAGCCTTTCAAGTTCAGGTTTAGATAAAGTCTTTGGATTAACCGCAATTCCACCCTTACCACCACCAAACGGAACATTAATAACAGCATTCTTAATAGTCATCCACATACTAAGAGCTTTAACTTCGTCTAAAGAAACCTGTGGGTGATAGCGTAAACCACCCTTATATGGACCTCGCCAATTGTTATGTTGCATACGATAAGCGTTAAAAGTTTTAGTCTCGCCATCGTCCATAACTATTGGCAATTCAACTTCGATTTTATGATCATGGTTTAATAAAACGTTTATTAAATTTGGATCAATCTTTGCTTTTTCTCCAATTTGTTTTAGTGTCTGTTGAGCATTTTCCCATGGGTTCATAATTTACCTACTTTATGTTTAAGTTAATAAGATTTTAGTTAGTTAAGAGCTTACGTCCGAACATTATTTTCGTCTGACTCGTAGTTTAGCTAATAAATCTATTATACCTTAAGTGTGTTTACAACTTAGGCGTAAAATTTATAACGTTTTTTCGATTTGGGACCAATTTATAAGATGCCACCAAGCCTCAATATATTCAGCTCTGTTATATTTATAATCAATATAATAAGCATGTTCCCATACATCGACACCTAGAATAGCAGCTGGCAAACCTTGGCTTAATAATGAATCTTGGTTTGCTGTCATAACAATCGATAAATCGGGTTGTAACCACAACCATCCACTACCAAATACACCTAATGCTTTTTTAGTGAACTCTTCTTTAAATGCTTGGAATGAACCATATTTATTAACAATTGCTTCAGCTAGTTTGCCACTAGGCTCACCGCCACCATTTGGTGACAAAAATTTCCAAAAGATTGAATGGTTATAGTGGCCACCACCAAAGTTTTTAACAGCCACTCGAAACTCTTCAGGCACGTCATTTAAATTAGTAATAATATCTTCAATCGACTTAGTCTGTAAGCTTGGCAATGACTCCATTACAGCGTTTAATTTATCGACATAAGCTTGATGATGTTTACTATGGTGGACTTCTAACATCTCTTTACTAAAATATGGTACTAATGAATCATATTCGTAATCTAATTTAGGCAATTTAAACATATTCACCTCACAATCGCTTTATTAAACTTTATTCTATTACTAATTATAAACTGTTTATAATTTTATACATAATTACATATGTTGTTATTGTATGACACTTATGTTTAGACTAAATATATAATAACGAAAGGTAATTTTGTGAAAAATAAAAATAAACAATCAGGTAGCGTACATCTAATAATTATAGTAGCTCTTATCATTGGGTTATTAGGCCTATTAGGTTTTGTGTTTTGGCAAAATTTTATTCAAGATAAAGCGGAAACAACGATGAGCAAACAAGAATCTTCAGATAATGCTAAGTCTTCTTCGGAATCGAAAGAAGACGTCTCTAAAAACGAAGTTGAATTGACTGAAATTGCAGCTGATGATTTAACTGGAACAAATCTTGCGCTTAAATATCCTGCAAGTTGGCATATAACACATACTGACTTTGAACCAATAGACACAGTGGTGTCTAAAAGCTACTATATTTCTAGCCCTGATGGTAAAGTGAATATTAAGTTCATAGTATCTAATGCTGAATTTGGTGGTACATGTGGCAAAGAAGATGGTGACGAATTACAGTACATAAAGACTGAAAATTTATCAGTCTTTTCGAATGCAAAATACATTGAATTCTATAGTTCAACTGGCTATTTTGCAGGTATCCATCAAAACAGCAATACGACTGGATCAATAGAAATCGGCGAATCGTCATGCAATCTTGGTCTTAATGGAACGCTAACTCCAATTAAGAATGAAAATAACATAGATAACATGCACCTTTTACTTAGCATAGAATTACCTGATGTCGGTTACGAAGGTGCCTTAAGTGTAGAAAAATTCAAGCAAATAATAACAACTGATAATTTCAATACTGCAAAACGTATTATTAAATCGTTATATATTAAAAATTAAGAGATCGATTAACTAGCGTTAAATCTATTAATTAAAGCGCTCGTCGAACAATCATGTTCTCCCATTTCTTCCCCTGTTAGCTCTGGCAAGATCTTACTTGCCAGAGTTTTACCGAGTTGCACACCCCATTGATCAAAGCTATCCAATCCCCAGATTATACCTTGTGTAAATATCTTATGTTCATAAGCCGCAATTAAAACACCTAGAGTATATGGCGTTAATTCGTCTAACAGAATAGAGTTAGTTGGTCTATTGCCACTAAATGTTTTATATGGAATTAGCTTTTCACCTGTATCGACAATCTCATCTTTATTTAAGCCAAAAGCTAGGGCTTCAGTTTGGGCAAAAAAGTTTGCCATTAACTTTTCATGATGATTACCGACTTTTTTGGGAGGGTTTACTAAACCAATAAAATCAGCTGGAATAATCTTAGCGCCCTGGTGAACTAGTTGATAAAAAGAATGTTGACCGTTAGTGCCTGGTTCGCCCCATATAATTGGGGCTGTCTGATAGTCAACCATTTCGCCATCACGATTTACACTCTTACCATTACTTTCCATGTCAGCCTGTTGCAAATAAGCTGGTAATTTAGATAGATAATAGCTATATGGGAATATCGCGTGCGTCTCACATCCCAAAAAGTTATTATTCCAAATTCCTAATAATGCCATAATTACAGGAATATTTGTCTCATAAGGCTCGTTTAGAAAATGCTTGTCCATTTCATGCGCACCCGATAATAACTCTTCAAACTTATCAAATCCAATCGAACATGAGATCGAAATACCAATTGCTGACCATAATGAATACCGGCCACCTACAAAGTCCCAAAATTCAAACATATTTTCAGAATCTATGCCAAATTCTTCAACCGCAGATTTATTTGTTGATAAGGCGATAAAATGCTTTTTTACAGATTCTATACCAAGCTTATCGACAATCCAATCTTTGGCAGTGTTAGCATTAGTTAAGGTTTCCTGAGTTGTAAAAGTCTTTGAAGCCACGATAAACAACGTAGCTCCAGGATTTAGCCGTTTCATAGTTTCATCAATATCTGCACCATCAACATTAGATACAAAATGCACACTTGGGCCATCTGCATAGAATTTCAAGGCTTCACAAACCATCTTTGGGCCTAAATCAGATCCGCCAATGCCGATATTTACGACATCTGTAATTTTTTCACCGGTTACACCAGTCCACTCACCAGAACGAAGTTTATCTGTAAAATCTTTCATTTTAGACAACACGTTATTAATCTCTGGCATTACATCATTACCATCGACATAAACAGGGCTATTAGAACGATTTCGCAGGGCTGTATGTAACACTGGGCGATTTTCAGTCCAATTTATCTTTTCACCCATAAACATTTTCTTAGCATATCCATTAATATCGCAAGATCTTGCAAGTTTAATTAATAATTGCATAGTTTCATCAGTGATAATGTTTTTTGAATAATCAAAATATAATTTCAATTTCTCGTTTTTAATTGTAAGCTTTTCAGCCCGCCGCTTATCCTTAAACAATTCTCTCAAACTAGCATTTTTGACTTCATTCGCATTATTGTTTAAATCTTGCCACTGAACCATTTCTGTAAGTTTCGTCATAAAAATATTGCCCCTATTCTTTCGTACTATTATACCTAATAGTACGAAATTAATTAAATAAAAAATCCCAGCTAATTATTACAAACTGAGAAGTTACAAGTTGTTGTATTGAGATATACTTGATGCGCCACTCTCATTACTAATGAAGCAGCGAGGATAAGTGCAAAGTTTCTATTTGGCATTAATATACTTGCCTAGATATGCCTAAGTACTCAGCAATATCGTTTACTGTTGCCTGGTTATTAGTTAAATACTTTATTGTCTTTTCTGAATTATTCATCATATCTACAGTTTACAGTCAACTGTAAACTAAGTTAATATTTCAGACTTTTGCAAGGCTATTCTCAACTTTCACCCCAAGCTTTTCGCCTTATTCCACCCCAAGTATAGTCAATAAATAGTTTCTTTTAAGAATACAGAAATAAAATAAACCTTTCCCTTTATATGCCTCCTCGTTATACGTACCGAGCAAGACTATTAAGCTCGTTCGTTCTCTGGTAAACGTTAGGGGCGCTCCATATCAATTCAATATATGCAAAACTAAATATTGATATGATTTCTCAAAACATCCCCATATTTATCAACAAATTTATCTAGTTGAGAATGAAGAGGTTTTGGTAAATTAGCTAACTTAAACCAACCAAAATCATCAAACATATCTGTTTCATTAATTTTAACTTCCTTAGGATCAACCAAACAAGCAAAATTCAAAGCCACCCAGTGAGTTGGCATTCCATCTGGAGTTTCACGAAAAGCGTCATAATAATTCATAAAATCAATTTTCTTAGGAACGACATCATATTCTTCAATTAATTCGCGCTTTAAGCTATCCTCAACAGACTGACCATGTTTTAGTCCGCCACCACCAACATCCCACCGTCCATGCTCATCTCTCGCATTATTACTTCTTTTTGCCAAAAACAGGTTGCCCTTACCGTCATGACAGTAAAAAACTGTAGTAATACCAGTAAAGCTAATTCCTTTGTGTTTTCTTAGTTCCTCGGATGATAATTTCTTGAAGTCCATAAAACAATATTAGCATAGAATAATTAACCAATGCTTTTTAATTGAGTTTGAAAAGTAATCAAATCACTATATGACACGGGGCTAAATCTTCTTTTTTTATTCCAAACTTTTTATATAAAAATCTCACTGCTTATTTACTTTATCATTGCTGATGTTCTCATAAGATTTCAATTAATTTTTTAATTTTTCCATAATTTAACTATAACAAAAAATAATCACCAATAGAGATCTGGGATATACATAAATGCTATAAGTCTACGTATTTGCTATAATTATATGAATATGAGGATAGGTATAGACATTGACGGAGTTTTGACAGATATCGAACAATGGCAATTAGATTACGCAAGTAAATTTTATTATGAAAATTATAATAAAATAATTGTTGATTATAAAGGCTACGAGACAAACGAAATATTTAATACAGGCCAAGAATGTGATGATTTATTCTGGAATAAATATTTCGAAGAATATTCAACAGATGTCAAAACTAGAGAATTTGCCAGCGAGATTATAGATAAGTTAAAAGCAGATGGTAATGAAATTTATATAATTACCGCACGGGGTAGTTCTTTGTCTAAGTTTAACGACACTACAAAGCTAAAAGAAACCGAAGAAAATGTGATAAATTGGCTAAACAAAAATAATATTCATTACGACAAACTAATATTTTCAGCTGAAGATAAATTAGCTTATTGCATAAATAATAATATTGACCTAATGGTCGAAGATAAAACAGACAATATTAACAAAATATCTACCAAAATACCCGTTATTTGTTTTAACGCTAACTATAATGAAGATTGTAACGGGGATAATATAACCAGATGTTTTAGTTGGTATGACTTATATGCAAAATTTATTATGATTATTAATAGTTAAATACTTAGTCTTACACTTACAATTATTCTTATGGCAAGCAAAACAATAGGGCTGATTATCATAGTTTTATCACTCATAATGAATTATGACCAGTGATATTATAAGCGATAAAAGTATATTCACCGACATATATTAAGTTATCTTAGTAAGTGACCAATCTACCTACATTAACGGCTAATCAGTTATTGTAGATGGAGATTACAACATATCTGATTTACATAAATTTTGCTATTCAATAATCTAATATCTTAGATATACAAGACTACGTTTGACTTATATGAAATACAAGTAATGAGCATAAAATACCCTCAAGAAGGACTTTAAGAATCAGAAAAAACAAAAGGAAGTGTTGGATGTGGCAGAATAAAAGATTTATATTATGAAAAGTGTAATACTGCTTTGTGACGCATCACCACCCGCTCTAAGCTAAGAATTGAGGCGTCAAGGTGATGTATATCAATTTCCGAGACACCGCACAGAAAAACCGTTCGCCTTGGTGTCCGTGTTACGGTTCACAGTCGCGTTGCCAGAGTTCAAGTTACGTCTCCAAGCACTAGTGCTCGACTCTTGACTAGACCACAAGTTGGCGTTCGAGGACAGATTGTTGAACGACCCATCGGTGTTCCGGTTGCCGGCAAGCGGAAGAAGTAATCATATACCTCTTCGCTCGGAGAAAAATTGTTCCCCGGCGAATTACAGACCTCGCTCGCTACACGAGGAGATTACTAAATTGATTCGGCGCGCTTACATATCATCTGCTAGGTGGTATACAATTCCGGCCTTCAACTTTAGCTTTCTTTCGAGAAACTACCCCAGGCGGTCAACTGCTTAGATAATTCTTCAATCGCCAGATTAAGCTTTGCAATACTCGCCACCGTAATCTGCTTTAAATCTTTTAGCAGGCGAATCAACAACCTAATCACCTCAATATTTTCCCTTGCCGACACGATATATTTTAATCGATACTCACTATCGTTAGCTCGATAAGTATTGATTATTATGGCTACCATTTCTTTTTTCAACTCTTCACCAATTGTATATTTATATTCTCGATTAAACTCTTTGGTTAGTTTAAATACATCTATAAACAGATCATAGCTCTGTTTATAGACTGGCAAATTATAGTATGTTGACATGTCTTTGTTCCTCCCTGTTGGTGTTCATATTGTAAGCTCGATCTAATCTCTAATTTTATTGTTTTAAAAACTTGTCTATAAATCGGGATATGCTTACAAACAATCCCTGCCATTGTTGAGCTAAGATCAAAGTGTCAAATAGCTGAGAGCGGTCAATAATCAATTTCCTAGACACCTAACCGAAAAACCGTAATCCTTGGTGTCCGTGCCACGGTACACAGTCGCGAAGCCAGAGTACAAGCCACGCCTCCAAGCACTAGTGCTCGACTCTGAACTAGACCACAAGTCGGCGTACGACGACAGGCTGCTGAACGACCCATCGGTGTACCGGATGCCGGCAAGCGGCATGTTCAGTCCTGAGCTACCGCCAGATTTTAGTTTGGTACCTTCGTCAGTACCACGCCAACCGGTTGTATCGGCTACGGTTTGAGTCATGCCACTAAGCGACATTTCAAGAATTTTCCATTCATTATCGCTTGGGATATGTGAACCAACTGGACAGATACCTTGAACGCCTTCGGTGTTGGTATAGCCCATTGCTTCATCCCATTGGTAGAGTCCACCGTAGGTTGTACAGTTTGATTCAGTATCGCCGTAGCAATATTTTTCAGTTGTAGCGTTGTTGGTTTGGGCGGTCGTACCGGCTATTCTTGTGCCGACATTCAGGTTAGCGGTTGCCCAAACTTGACTACCCATTACTTTCCAGTTAGTATCGGTGGCGATTTGACTTGAAGCTACGCTTGTTTGAGTTCCAGTATAACTACCGGTTCCAGTTACTACAACTTTAATGTATTTGTTTATATTACTAGGATTTAAGGTTAGGGTGTTTGATGTTGCTCCTGGAATATTAGTATATGTGCCACCAGCTGTTGTGGCTGACTGCCATTGGTAATTTACAGTTGCAGCAGCTGGTGTAATGGCGCCAGCGGTTAGGGTTTGGCTGGTTTGGGCGGTGCCTGTGATTGAGGCTATGGCAGTGATTGGGGTCGAGCTTCCGCTTACATCGGCTGGTGCTCCACCATCGCTAACTTTATAAGATACCGTTCCTTTGGTGGCGGTTAAGTCATAGGTAGAGGCAGTTTTAAATACATAGGTATAGCTCGTACCAGAGCCAAACTTAACACAATTTTGAGTGTCAGCAACTGGTGTTAATGGACAACCATTGTTGGACACCAGGTCGTTTGTTGGGTATGTACCATTTTCAGCATAATAGATAGCTAGTTTTTTAGATGCATTAGAGAGTTCAGCTTGAACAGTTGCTTTATTAGCTCTGTTAGTTATACCAGTGTAACTAACAATTGTGATCGCGGCCAAAATGCCGATTACGACAATCACGACTAAAAGCTCGACGATCGTAAAACCGAAAGATTTTTGATTTTTAGATTTATTAGGACTTGATATTAAACCTGGGCTATATTCACAACCTAGGATATTATGTTGTTTTATCCTCTTAGAGAGAGATTGCTTTCCCATAATTTGTGTTCTTATAATACATAATGTTTATTAATACTTAAAATATCCTTTTCTGAGGGAATTATAACATAGGCGGATTAGGCTGAGCAATGGAAGAATGGGATATTAGTTATGTTTATTTTTTATTCTGATAATCTATCCTAGGAGCCACCCATTTAACAGGTTACTCGTGTATATCATTGACTCTGAAATAAACAATTCTAGCAGCGTGTAATCATTTTTCGTTTGAGCTATTTCTAGGTATTTATAAAGTTTCCAATACTTCCCATTGGCCAGTCTTATCCGAACCAATACGGGCGATAATCCCCATATTTTTCATACTATCTAATGCACGTTGAACGGTTTTGGATGTCATATTAATCTTGTTCGCAATTTCTTGGTATGTTGCGTAGGGATTATTTATGATGGAATCTAAAACTGCCTGTTCAGTTTTGCTCAAAGTATTATTCGTAGGAATACCAACTAATCCTTGGTTGTTTTTAAAATCCACTACTGCTTCGGCAAGAGCTGTCAACATAAACTCAGCAAAGATAGCGCTGTTATTTTCTGCTGTTGACTGACGAATAGCCAGATAATATTCATCTTGGCGCCTGGCAATAATAGTCTCAACCGGAAGCCAGCCAAACACTGAATTTTCTTGGTATAAAAGCAATGTTTGCCACATCCGACCCATGCGACCATTGCCATCCGCAAATGGATGAATGAATTCAAATTCATAGTGGAAAATACAAGATTTAATAATCTGCGGTAAGTCATCGTTTTCTACCCATTGGAGCAGTTGATCTACTAAAATTGGAACTTGTTCAGCTGGCGGCGCGATGTGAATTGGGATATGACCAGCGAACACACCCACGCCACGACTACGAAATTGACCCGATTCGTTGACAGTAGAGTTTGTCATTAATTTATGTTCGGCAAGTAAATCTTTGACGCTATATGGGTCGCAATCTAGCAATTGATTGTATGCCTCAATGGCATTTTTGACCTCATTTATGTCTTGGGCTGGGCCAACGACTGTCTTGCCGTCAATTACGTCAGCAACCTGCCCTAGGCTAAGGCTATTTGCTTCAATATATAGCGATGAACGAATGGTCTTTATCCGGTTTTCGCGGCGAAGATGTGGCGTAAGTACTTGTTCGCGGATAATATTTATACGCTCTAAATCCTGAGCAATTTGATATACAAGGCTAGTGATTTTAGGCGTAATCGTATAGACAGGCGAATAATCTTTCATATACCTATTATATCATATCGTGTGCCACTATGTCCTAGTAAATGTCTGTGTAAATGTCCTTGTAAAAAACAATCAGCGCCTCTAGGAGGCGCCTCAGGATCTAATCATACAACATGGTACGTTAGTAATTATATAATAACACAAAACTTATTATATGTAAACATATATATGAACTCTGTTAATATCATACTTATTTTTCCACAACATATTTAATCTTTTATACCTTATTGGTAAATAATAAAATGTTATAAAAAATACTACATATTAACATAGGCAATATGTGAGTTATAGGCACTTTTGTGTTGGTTTTTTAGCCTAATTTCCTCTGTTATTTGCTCTCAATTAATGTCGTAGTACATTAATTGGATGACTAAAAGCCCA
>JASGMG010000027.1 GCA_030156575.1 Patescibacteria group bacterium
GGCTAGTTGGGTATGTACCATGTTCTGCATAGTACATAGCTAACTTCTTTGAAGCATTAGATAGATCTGATTGTACGGTAGCTATGTTAGCTCTACTGGCGATGCCAGTATAGCTAACGAGAGTAATGGCTGCAAGAATACCTATGGTGACTATGACTATGAGGAGTTCGACTATGGTGAAGGCGGGAGAGGATCGCTTTGGATGTTTCACTCTCATATTATCTTTTATAATAGCATAAGCTATTTTGGCTAGCAATATGACCGTAACAATAAAACCACCCTATTTATTCAATAGAGTGGTTTAATAAGTTTCAAGAGGCTTTTATCGTCTGACAGCGCGAACTTCAATAAACGTATGAGCATGTCCAGATGCGCCACCACGACCAGTACGTCCGATACGATGAACGTAGTCTTCGTAAGTTTGAGGCGTATCAAAGTTAATAACGTGTGAAACATTTGGAATATCTAAACCACGTGCGGCAACGTCAGTTGCAACCATGACCCGAACACGACCATCTTTAAATTGTTTCAAGGCACGTGCACGTTGTGATTGATTTTTATTACCATGAATAGCGATAGAAGATATACCACAATTATCCAAGTGATCACTAAGACGTTGAACACCAAACTTTGTTTCACCAAAAACTAGTACTTTATCGTATTCTTTTTCGCGTAACATATCAGTTAACAATTCAACCTTATGTGTTTTATCACGAGCTTCAATAACATCTTGTTCAACATGGTCGCTAGTTTCACTAGTTCTAACAGATACAGTAACTGGATCTTTTGAGAAAGTATTAACAAGCGCTGATATTTCAGGTGTAATAGTTGCACTAAAGAATAATGTTTGACGATCACGTGGCACTTCACTCAAGATTGCACGTATATCTGGTAAAAATCCCATATCTAACATACGATCAGCTTCATCAAGAACTAATGTATTAACATGTTCTAAATTCAAATATCGACGGTTCATCATATCTTTTAGACGGCCAGGTGTACCAATAATGAAATGTGGACGACGCTTTAGATCACGAATTTGTCGATCGGCATTTACACCGCCAACTATCAAAGCCGAAAATAGACCAAGGCCCTGACTAAATATACGAAATTCCTCATCAATTTGCTGAGCAAGTTCACGTGTTGGAGCAATAATTAAAACGCTTGGACGAAGCGAAATGCCAGTCTGACGTTCAATAATTGGCAATAAGAATGCTGCTGTTTTACCTGTGCCAGTATTAGCGATTCCAATAACATCTTTCCCGTCAATAATATATGGAATAGCTTGATCTTGAATTGAAGAAGGTAATTTATATCCTTTTTTTGAAATATTGTGATGCAGTTGATTTCCGAATGGAAAGTCTGCAAACTTATTTTTTGGTTCATAAGGTACTTCTTCCGCTTTTGGAGTTGCCTTATTAATAAATTTACTTGGATTTATATATTTTTTCATTGGACCTTTGCGAGAGCCACCTCCGCTACGTCCACGATTAAAACCTGAACGTCCGCCATTATTAGGGCGTCCGCCGTTTCTTTGTTGATATGCCATATTTAATAGCCTTTCTGATTAAGAATTATAGCTTGCAATTTAGAAAATAAGAGATTAATTCGGTGGTAGCGCCTAAATAATACTAAAAACAGTAAAGGGTGCGCTCGTCTTTGAAAGAGGCCCTGGCATTTCATCGAATGCAATGACTATTATATTAGCACACTATGCTAATTTTTGCAAGAACAATGCACATACCCGCTACATTGTAGACACTTCAACTCGTCAAATAATTATTCCAAGTGTATCATAAAACTCTTGTGAAATTTTGCCAGTAAAAACGTTTAAATTACTCGTCTGTGATCATTAAACTCATTCTTAATACATTCCATAATTCGTTTATTAAGCTTTTTTTCCTTAAACCTATTTGCCGTTCCTAATCTTAAGAAGCCTCCCTCTTCATAGGCCTTAATTACAATATCCATAGCTTGTTCGACCGTAGGTCTTTCTGGTGGTGAATAACGATCATGTAAAATCTTATGTTGCATAGATGACATTAATATTTGATTAGATTGTAAGTTTCTAAGAACATGAAACAGAACACCACAGCCTATAAATTTTTGAAGATTTTCAGCACATAAACAACCTTGAGTCTCATACATTCGTGCGTAATAGTATAAATGGTGATTATTGTAGTCTGGATCATCATTTGGATCAAGGTGAAATTTAGGTAAGTCTATTTCACTCGGAGACAAACAAATACCATCTTTATCGGTAGGATAAGGCTTTTTTTGGATAATTACAGTTGGCATTTCGGCCTTTGGCACGTTTCTCTTAAACACTAGTTCTGGCATAACACCTAAAAGTATCTTCTTTCATCTTTTAACATCCCATTAATTATTAATGTACTACCAATAAAATATAAATGCAAATTAAATAAAATATACAACCTAAAGGCTATAATCTATTTTTTATCTCAATAATTTGATCGCGAAGTTCAGCTGCTCGTTCAAACTCTAGGTTTGCACTGGCCATATCCATTTGAGCAGATAACTCCTTAATTAATCCTGGATATTCATCTTTTGGTATCTTTTTAAGATTAAGCTTATTAGAAACTTCTTTTTTAGGTATTAACGAGCGTAAACCTTCATCAATTGCTTTGGCAATACTTACTGGTGTGATGTTGTGCTCTTTGTTGTAAGCCTCTTGGATAGTTCGACGACGATTAGTTTCGTCAATCGCATATTTCATAGAATCTGTAATTTTATCAGCATACATATAGACTTTACCATCAAGATGACGTGCTGCACGACCACAAGTTTGGATTAAAGCACTAGAGCTACGCAAAAAGCCTTCTTTGTCAGCATCCATGATAGCAACCATACTTACCTCAGGTAGATCCAGGCCTTCTCGAAGTAAATTAATACCGACCAGTACATCATAAACTCCTGAGCGTAAATCACGTAAAATGTCACCTCGCTCCATCGTATCAACTTCACTATGGATATATGCTGTATTAATATTCATCTCTTGTAGATAAGACGACAAATCTTCTGCCATACGCTTAGTAAGCGTAGTAACTAATACTCGTTGCTTTTTTGTAATTCGTTCACGAATTTCATCAATTAAATCATCGATTTGTCCTTTAGTTGGGCGAATAATAATCTGCGGATCAATTAATCCTGTTGGACGAATAATCTGTTGAGCTGGCGTTGGGCTATGAGACAGCTCATATTCACTAGGAGTGGCAGAGACATATATCGCTTGATTAATATGGCGATTAAACTCATCAAAAGTTAACGGGCGATTATCAAGAGCAGATGGTAAACGAAAACCATAGTCAACCAAAACAGTTTTGCGGGCTCGATCACCATTATACATACCGCGCACCTGAGGTAATGTCATGTGACTTTCATCAACTAATAACAAAAAATCATCAGAAAAATAATCCATTAACGTTGCAGGTTGCTCACCTTCTTCACGATTAGTTAGATATCGACTATAGTTTTCGATTCCTTTCACAAATCCGGTTTCTTCAAGCATTTCTATATCATACTTAGTTCGTTGAGATAATCTTTGAGCCTCCAAAAACTTATCATTTTTTTCAAAATACTCTAATCGTTTAGCATATTCTTTTTTTATATTTTCAATAGCGTTTTGGAGCTTTTCTTTCGGTGTAACATAATGGCTACTTGGGAAAATACTAACTTCATTAGGCTCGGATATAATTTCACCAGTTAACGAATCAATTCTGGTTATTCTCTCTATTTCATTTCCAAAGAATTCAATTCTAAGAGCCGTATCACTACCAGCTGGAAAAACGTCTACAATATCACCTCTGACTCGAAATGTACCACGATGGAAATCTACGTCATTGCGGTGATATTGAATATCAGTGAGTAAACGAACAAATTTGTCTTGTAAACGTCGCTCGCCTTTTTTGACCGTAATTGACATGGTTGAGTAATCTTCGGGCGATCCAATACCATAAATACAACTCACACTAGCAACAATAATCGTATCTCGACGAGTCAATAATGCCATTGTAGCAGCATGTCTTAATCTATCTATTTCGTCATTAATTTTGCTATCTTTTTCAATATAAGTGTCACTGCTAGCCATGTACGCTTCTGGCTGATAATAATCGAAATAACTTACAAAATAATGAACTTCATTTTCAGGGAAAAAAGCCTTAAACTCACTATAAAGTTGCGCAGCTAAAGTTTTGTTGTGTGCTAAGACAAGAGTAGGTACTTGCCTATCAACGATAATGTTTGCCATAGTAAAAGTTTTTCCACTACCAGTAACCCCTAGGAGCGTCTGTTCTTTTTCGCCAGAATTTAAACCATCAATTAGTTGTTTGATGGCAGCTGGCTGATCGCCAGTAGGTTTATAGTTACTTTCTAGTTTAAACTTAGGCACTCAATCATTATAACAACAAATTTTAAATTATACTTCATCCCCAATGTGCAAGGCGATGATCTAGACTATCGTCAGTGCCATCGTGTTCAAAGGTAGCATATTTTACATCCAGAGCTTTGTTCACTTTTTCAACTAGCCTAAATGGGTTAGTGTCGTATATTATATCTTTAACTCCAGGCGATTCAATATTCTTTAAAAGAGTTGGAATGTAATCTGCTAGTCCACCACTACCTAGCAATACACCTACAACCTTTCGGCTCTCTAACGCAGTAGTAAACTCATGTAAACTACCCATTCTACCGCCAACCGTTATGACAGCATCACTACTGCGCACAAGATAAATATCACGCCCAACGTAAGATAGACCTGTAAAATTAATATAATCAAATTCAACCGTTGGCAAACGATAAACCGTTACATGCTCTCGAAATGAACTAGCTGGAGAAAATCCAATCGATGCACCCTTCCGATCGGTAATACTAAAAGCCCCTTTAGCTGCATACCATGGTAGACCTATGGTTGCACCAGTCGTCAATGTTTTTCCAGTTGTTGCTATAGCCTTACCTAGATCAAACGCTAATTGATGCGAAGCCTCTACAGTATCACCAGACGCAGCGCCTGATACACAAATCTGGTATTTCACTATTTAAACTCCTTTTATTGTTTATTTTTTATAATATTTACAATCATTATAACATGCATCAGATAGTGGCAGTAGCCCGATTAAAGATGCTATTTCTATAGCTGTAGATTCATGAATTCTATCATGGCTAATATAACGTTCAAGAATTTCACCGCGAAGACTTCTCTGTCCATGACAAACTATCTGATGTCCAAACTTTAATCCATGATGAGCATTCTCTATAATGTCAATTATATTAAAAGAGATTATATTATCATCAATAGAAAGAAGTACATAATCAGTGTCGGCAAATATATCTTCTAAATTATTATTTTTTACAGTTGCGATCAATGCGTTATAAAGTTCATGGCCCGTAGTGTCATGGATATCAAGATTTAATTGTCGCATTACTTTATGTGCTTTTTCTATAATATCTGCAATTAGACGTGTATCGACACTTTTCCCGCCAGTATATCTCTCAAGTCGAGATAGTCCAGATCTAAAGACATCTCCTTTATCATTATTTCCAGATAAATGTTGCAAAAGATGAGTCATTGCGTTTCCTAAAACGGTTTCTCACTTAATGGCATAGCGTGCAAAGTTGTATTTTTATGTAAAATTCCCGCTTTAGCACCGATTTTAGATACAACCGAAGTTGAATTAGCACTAGCAAAAACAATTGAGTCTTTGAGAGATCTTCCCGAAGCCCAATAACTTAAAAATCCAGACCCAAAGGCATCACCAGCTCCAGTTCGATCAATTACAGGAATATCTTCATACATACCAGCCCTCACTATAGTCTTACCGTCACTTGCCATGACGCCATTTGGGCCATCACTAACAATAGCTACTGGCACAAGATTGGATAATCGACGAACCAATTCTTCTAAGTCTTCTCCATTAACAATCTGTTGAGCTTCTTCACGATTTACAGATAAAACGTCAACATCTTCTAAAAGTACTCTCATTTTATCTATTTTTTTGAGTTCATTCTTACCTGGATTAAAAAATATTTTAATACTTAAATGTTTTGCTTGATTAAATATTTTATCTAAGACATCCATATTACCAGCCATACTCGAAACATATAGCCAGTCACTATCAGAATCACTTAAGTCAAAGTTTTTAATATCATAATGAGTTGATGCCCCGCGATAAGTTAGAAAAGAACGTTCTCCGTTAGAAGCTAATAAGACAACCGAATATCCAGTGTTGTATTTATCAGAGTAACTAATCCTACTAGTATCAACACCCTCTTTGTCTAAATCATTTAGCACTGAATCGCCAGCCGGATCATGACCAATCGTACCCATGAACTGAGAATGATGCCCTTGTCTAGCAAAAGTGACAGCTGCGTTAGTAGCGCCACCACCAGTACTAAAATTAATATTATTTACGTCATTTTTAGAACCTAACTCAATTTTTAAGAAAAGTTCATCAGCCGTCTTATCTGAAACAGGTTTCAATTCTTGGCTATGACTCAAAAAGACATCTTGAATAGCCGCCCCGATTGTTAACATTTTCACCACTAAATTACAGCCTTATCGGTACTACCAAACGCAGTAATCTTCTGTTCTACAACCGCCTGAACTGCATCCATAACTTGTGGCATTAATTTTACTACAGCATACTGATCAGGATTCTCTGCTAAAACTTTGTCTAAAGTAGTACGGAAGGCATAACGCAAATCACTATTAATATTAATTTTACTAACGCCGATTTTAGATGCTTGCTCAAAATAATTAAGTGGAGTATCACTACCACCGTGTAAACTAATGAAGGCACCTGGATCAATCGCGTCACGAATTCGTTGCAAAAGTTCTAGATCTAAGATTTTTGGAACAGGATATTTGCCATGCAGATTACCAATTGCAGCCGCGTAAGTATCAATAGCGGTATTTTCAATAAAAGATTTCGAACTTTCTGGAGTACTAAATGTTTTCTTTATCTCCTCATAGTCAATCTTCTCAGTAAATACATCAGACGAACCACCAAAATAATGAGGTTCACTTTCAACAATTGCTCCAGTAAACTTAGCGTATTCAACAACTTCTTTAGTACGAAGTATTATTTCTTCTTCACTGGCGTCATGATTACTTTGACTAACATCAATATGAATGAACTCATAACCGGCATCAATTGCACGTTTACAGTCATCAACTGTTGGGCTATGATCTAAGTTAATATACATTTCTATACCATATTCTTCTTTGTAATTATCAACCATATTACGAACATTATAAAGGCCCATAGCTTCGACTTCATTTTTACTAAGCTCTACCATAACAGGTGAATTTAGCTTCTTTGCCGCCCTAGCAATTGCTATCAAGGTCTCTTGATTATCAATATTAAAAGCACCAACAGCAAAATGCTGAAGTCGGCTATGAGCCATTAGTTGCCTAGCTTTGATATTATTCTC
Organism: Patescibacteria group bacterium; assembly: GCA_030156575.1. Lineage (GTDB taxonomy): Bacteria > Patescibacteriota > Saccharimonadia > Saccharimonadales > Saccharimonadaceae > UBA1547. The sequence continues at coordinate 7,450 of JASGMG010000027.1, forward strand.
TCGTATTTGTTGAAGTGTTAAGTTCATTTAATTCTCCTTACTAATATTCACGATGATATTGTGATGTATTTCGCACAAAATCCTCAACTTTTCTTGCTATATGTTCACCAGTTAATCCAAAATGTTCAATTAATTCTGATGGTTGACCACTTTCACCATATCTATCATGTACGCCAATACGCAATAGTGGTGTCGGTAGTTTTTCGCTTAAGATCTCAGCCACAGCCCCACCAAAACCACCTGCAATTTGAGCCTCTTCGGCAGTTACTACACGACCAGTTCTACGTGCGCTAGTTAAAATTATATCGCCATCGATCGGTTTAATCGTTGGAACATGCACAACCTCAGCGTTAATACCATGATTACTCAAAATATTAGCAGCGACAAGTAGTTGATATGTCATAGTTCCAGTCCCCATTAAACTAACATCGTAACCCTCTCTAAGTATATAAGCCTTTCCAATCTCAAACGGTGATTCGTTAGTACTTATTATCGGAGTTTTTTCACGAGCTAACCGTAAATAACTAGGTTTATTATTTTTAGCAATCGCTAAAGTAGCTTTTTCAGCTTCTATACTATCACCCGGTGCAATTACTATCATATTAGGCATCACTCGCATCATAGCGATATCTTCTAGCATTTGGTGGGTTGCCCCATCTGGGCCAACCCCTAATCCAGCATGAGAAGCCACAATTTTAACAGGTTGCTCATTCAATGCAATTGTTGTTTTAATCTGCTCCCAATTACGACCAGGACTAAAAGCCGCATAACTACTAGCAAATGGAATTTTGCCCGCAGAAGCCAATCCACTAGCTACAGTCACTAAGTTTTGTTCAGCAATTCCAACTTGGATAAATCGATTAGGAAAAGCATCGCGAAATAAACCCACCTGGGTACTGTCGGTTAAATCAGCGCTAAGAGCTACAACTTTATTATCTAGTTCACCTGCTTTTTTTAGACCACGACCAAAACCAGACCTAATTGTGTCTAATTCTACATCGGTGTCAAAAATGTTTGGGTTTATTATGTATTGATTCATGAAGATTTATCCTTTAATTCAACCTCTTTGCTTAATTCCTCTAAAGCAATCTTTGATTGATCATTATTTGGGGCTACACCGTGCCATTTATAGTCATATTCCATAAAATCAACACCCTTACCTGGAATTGTGTTAGCAATAATGATTGTTGGACGATTTGTGATTGCTTTAGCTAATTTAACTGCATCAATAATACTTTTAATGTTATTACCATCGATTTCAATAACATGCCAGCCAAATGATCTCCACTTTCCACAAAGGTCACCTAATGGCATAACATCTTCTGTATTACCATCAATTTGAATATTATTTCTATCAACAAAAGCAATTAATTGAGATAACTTATACTTACCCGCAAACATCGCAGCTTCCCAGACATTACCTTCATCAAGTTCACCATCACCCATAATTGTATAAACAAAACGATGTTTGCAATTATCTAGATATTGCAAAGAATAGGCATAGCCAGAGGCTTGAGATAGACCACTACCAAGTGGGCCACTGGTATTCTCTAATCCTGGCAATTTAATACGTTCAGGATGACCCTGTAATCGACTACCAAATTTACGTAAGGTTAATAATTCATTTTTATCGAAAAAACCGGCCTCAGCCATCGCTGCATATTGAATCGGAACAGTATGTCCATTACTAAGAAAGAATATATCACGATCTGCCCAGTCAGGGTTCTTAGGATCAATATTTAAAATATCAAAATATAATGTTGCCAAAATATCAGCCATACCTAACGAGCCAGCGGTGTGTCCGCTACCTGCGGCTGACAGCATATGAATCACATCTTGTCGCATATCATTTGCTTTAAGTTGTAATTGTTCTATGGTCAATTTCCCACCCATCGAAGTTAAATGACTCCTTGCTTATTAATCTCTGATATTAGTGTATCATAAACTTTAGCGGGATCGTCAGCGTTAGCTAGCGCACCACCAACATTCAAAACATCCACATTACCCTGAGCTAGCGTAAATGCGTTATCTACACTTACACCGCCATCCCATCCAATTTCAACATTAGGATTAATTGCTTTTACTAGTCGAATTTTCTCAAGTTGCATTAAACTTGCTACCCCTCCATAATGACCTAAATCACCTGAAAATATTAACACATGGTCAGCCATTTTAATTAAATCAGTAACAGTATTAGGAACAGTCGTCTTAAGCATTGCAATCCCAGCTTTTATGTCATGTTTTTTAATATTTTCTAAGATCGGTAACAAATCGGCATTAGCTTCAGCATGAAAAGTAATCAAATTTGGTCTAAGTGAAATTAATTTATCAACATACTCTATCGGTCGCATAACCATAGCGTGAATATCGACAGTCCATTCCCTTGGCCACCATATTTTATCTACACCGACCATAAATACTGGAGAGAACTCTCCGTCACTAACATCAATATGGACACGCTGAGCAAATGGCATAACTCTTTCAACAGAAGCTTTAAAATCTTCTTCTGTCTCAACAGTAATAGACGGTGCTATTACGCTCATTACAATTCATCAATCTGCGCGTTACGACGCCTATATCTAGCAGCATTTGCAAACGGTGTACTTAACCAAGTTTCAACTATTCCTTGCCAAGCACTTTCATCATCTTCCAAAATACGAGCAGGTAAACACAAAATATTACTATCGTTATCATTACGTGTTTCTTTCGCCTCAAAAGCATCCCAAATAACACTGGCTCGAATACCATGGAACCTGTTAGCTGCCATAGCCATACCTTGCCCACCGCCACATATTAAAATAGCTCGCGGGTCTTTATCTTCACTACTAATAATTCTAAGCGCTGCTGCCTGAGCAAATTCTGGAAAATCATCATTTGGGTCAAGTGTTTGACCACCGACATCTTCAACGTCATAATTATGCTTCGCTAAATAAGCAAAGATCTTTTCCTTTAAATGAAACCCTCTATGATCACTACCTATAAATATTTTCATATATATTATAGTATAAGCTTTATGACGGTAGTTATGCAAGTGTTATATAACTATTAGTTAGTAGCATCAATATACAACCTAAGAGTAGATCGTAAATTAACATTTACTAATAATTAGCATATAAACATTTTATTGAACAATTTTACTAAACCTTAAAAACAGCAAGCTATCAAATTTACAAAAAACATTATGTTAATCCCCTAAACATCGCACTGAAAAGACATTCATCTTGGAATATGCACTTCTATATACATTCGATTGGCTCGCACTCAAAAGCCTAATCCAGACACTAGAACTTGACTCTGAACTAGACCATAAATAAGCACCAGATGACAAATCAACGAACGTTCCATTGTCATACCGACTACCACTAAGTGGCACATTTAAACCAGAAGTTCCATTTAGCTTTAATTTAGTTCCTTGATCAGTTCCACGCCAAGTACTACTTAAATTAGCTTGTGCTTGTGTCATCCCCAACTGAATCTCTAATATCTTTATCTCATTATCACTCGGTATATGTGAACCAGTAGGACAAATACCTTGAGCTCCTTCTGTGTTAGTGTATTGCATAGCTTCATCCCATTGGTATAAGGCTCCATAGGTTGTACAG
>JASGMG010000028.1 GCA_030156575.1 Patescibacteria group bacterium
GCACTAGATAGTTCTGATTGAATGGCAGCTTCGTTAGCTTTGCCTGTTATGCCTGTATAGGATACTATTGTTATAGCTGCTAAGATTCCTATTACTACTATAACTACCAGAAGTTCTACTATGGTGAAAGCTTGAGAGCTCAATTTAGAATATCTTATTCTCATATTATCTATTATTTTAACATAAGCTATTTAAATATAACAATTGAAAATAATCACACAGAATAACTATGCGATTATTTTATAAAATAGATCAATTACCTATTCGTTTACACCAAGCTCAATTCGCTTAAACTGACGAATGACTAAATTTTCTCCAGTTAATGCAATATTTTCTTTCAAAAAATCTTCAACAGTTTGTTTTTCATTCTTAATGTAAGTTTGGCTTAACAAGACCTTTTCTGCAAAATGTTTTTTAACTTGACCGTCAACAATTTTATCAATCATATTAGCTGGTTTGCCATCAGCAATCGTGCGCTCTCTACATTCAGAACGTACACGATCCATTTCAGCTTCTGGAATTTGCGATTCATTAACATAAGTCGGAGACATAGACGCAACTTGCAAAGCAATTTCATGGACAAAAGCCTTAAATCCGTCAGTGCGTGCAACAAAATCAGTCTCACAATTAACTTCGACAATAACACCGATACGTCCACCGTGGACATAACTATCAATCAAACCTTCACGGGCTTCACGATCACCTTTTTTCTCGGCCTTTGTGATGCCTTTTTTACGAAGTGCTTCAAGCGCTTTGTCAAAGTCGCCATCTGCTGCAACAAGAGCAGCTTTTGCATCAGTTAAACCAATACCTGATAATTCTTTTAATTTTTTAATATCTTCAATAGATACAGCCATATTATTATTGCTCCTTTTTGCTAGTTGCTTTTTTCTCGACTAAATCAATGTCAGTATTAACTATTTTTTTCAAACCTGAGCCCTCTGAAATAGCTGCACTAACATAATCAAGTAATAGTTGGACACCTTTAATCGCATCATCATTACCAGGAATTACATAATCAATTAGTGAAGGGTCTGCATTTGTATCAACAATTGCAACAACTGGGATGCCTAATGTCTTTGCTTCTTTAATGGCATTCATATCACCAATAACATCAACTATAAGCACAGCCCCAGGTTTTCCATTCAAATCCTTTATGCCACCATACTTGGTATTTAACTCATCTATCTCTTCCTGAAAACGTTGAACTTCTAGTTTAGAATATCGTTTTTCAAGGTCCCCTGATACCATACGCTTTTCAAGATTCTTTAGTTTCTTGACCTGTTGACCAATAGTAGAAACATTAGTTAAAGTTCCCCCAAGCCATCGTTCTGTTACATACGGCTGGTTAATTTTTTTAGCTGTCTCACAGATAATATCTTTTGTATGCTTTTTAGTGCCAACAAATAATATCTGTTTGCCATTTGCGGCTACTTTGGTCAAAAATGGCAAAGCCAATTCTAAACCTTCAACAGTTTTTGCAAGATCAATAATATGGCTGTCTTGTCGTTTACTGTGAATATATTTAGCCATTTTAGGGTGCCAACGGCTGGTCTTGTGACCAAAATGCACGCCTGCTTCAAACAGGTCTTTGATATCGACATTTACTGTCATAATGTTTAGCTCCTTTTTCCTCACTTTATGCCCCAAAGGTTTTGAGTTATATTGCATAAGTTGTGTCATTAAAATTATGTTACCTGGTAAGTATAACCCTTTAAAACCCTATAATCAATAGTAAAAGCAAATAAACCTTTGACAATTTAAGTAAAAACAGATACAATATACCAGATTATGAAAACCAATTTACACCCAACCGAATATCGCCCTGTCGTATTTAGCGACGAGGTGGCTGGGTTTGCGTTTTTGACACAGTCTACTGCGCAGACCAATGAGACTATTAAATGGGAAGACGGCAATGAATACCCACTTATTAAAGTCCATATTTCGTCCGCTTCTCACCCATTCTTTACAGGTGAAGAAAAAATCATCGACACAGAAGGTCGCGTTGATCGATTTAAGGCTAGATTTGCAGCCGCTGAAGCTCGTAAAATTGCTCTTGCTAGCAAAGCCAAAAAAGCTAATGCCCAAAAAGCTAAAAAATCAGAAGAACTTTAGCTTAAATTCTAAAAGAGGTTATCAACACGATAACCTCTTTTTTTGTTACAATTAATATAAAGGTTTAAAAACTATGGCAAATATATCACTTAATATAAAAGAGCTTCAACTCGAAAAGACCGAGCTTGATACTCTTTTGTCATCACCTTCAGCCTATACTGATCCAGATTATACCCAAAAAAATAAAAGACTAACTGAGTTAAATAATATTCTAGAAAAAGCATTAACACGCGAAAAGCTTGAGGCCCAATTGATAGAAGCAAAAAATCTAATGATTGGAAACGACGAACTAGCCGAGATAGCTAAAGAAGAAGTTGATGATATAAATAATAACTTAAAAAAGTTAGAAGAAGACCTGTTTGCAATGCTAGCACCAAAAGATCCAAATGATGAGAAAAATATCATCATAGAAATTCGTGCCGGAGCTGGTGGTGACGAAGCCAGCTTGTTCGCAGCTGAATTATACCGAATGTATCTACGTTACTGCGAAATGCATAATTTACGTACCGAACTGATAAATGAAAGTGGCAATGACACTGGTGGATATAAAGAAGTTATTTTCAGTATTAGAGGCGACTCACCCTATTCTAAACTTAAATTCGAATCCGGAGTCCATCGTGTACAACGCGTTCCAACAACTGAATCACAAGGTCGTATACATACTAGCACCGTGACTGTAGCCGTTTTACCAGAAGCAGAAGAAACTGATATTAAAATAGAGCCAGGTGACCTAAGATTTGATATCTATCGCTCTGGTGGCCATGGCGGTCAATCCGTTAACACAACCGATAGTGCTGTTCGCGTTACTCACATTCCAACTGGCATGGTTGTAATTAATCAAGACGAAAAATCTCAAATCAAAAATAAAGAAAAAGCTCTTAGTGTATTACGAAGTCGCCTATTACAACAAAAAATAGAAGCTGAGCAGACAAAATTAACAGCCGAACGACGTAGCCTTATCGGATCTGGTGATCGTAGCGAAAAAATTCGTACATATAACTTTCCGCAAGACAGAATTACCGACCATAGAATTGGTTATTCACGAAGCGGGATACCAAGCGCTATGAATGGTGACATAGATGACTTAATTGAAAATCTACAAAGCTATGAGCGTGAATTGGCCGCCGCAAATGCCAGCAATTAAAACATGGTTAAATCAATCTAGTGACAGATTATCAAATATAGAAATAGAATCATCAAGACTCGACGCTGAAATTATTTTAGCCGACGTATTAGATGTAAACCGAACATATTTGCACTCTCATTCGGAAGATATAATCAAAACGCCAAACCTTAAAAAAGCCAATAAAATGATCAGATTAAGAACTGCCCGTTTACCCATTGCATATATCATAGGTCACAAAGAATTCTATAAAAGAGATTTCATCGTCACAAAAAGCACGCTAATTCCCCGCCCTGAATCAGAAATGATAGTAGACCTACTTAAAAAAGTGCTAGAAGATAACGATAAGCCACTTAATCTAATTGATGTCGGTACTGGTAGTGGATGTCTAGGAATAACCGCCAAACTAGAATTTCCAAATCTAAATGTAACACTATCTGATATAAGCAATCGCGCGCTCAAAATAGCCGCCATGAACGCAGCTAAATTGTCAGCTAACGTGAATATATTAAAAAGCAATTTACTTAATAATTACGATCATAAACTAGACATTATATTAGCAAACCTGCCATATGTCGATAAATTATGGGAACGCTCACCAGAAACTAATTACGAGCCACCCCTAGCACTATTCGCAGAAAATAACGGCAAGAAACTTATAGAGAAACTGCTTAAACAATCTCAAAAAATATTAAATTATGGTGGTTATATAATTATCGAGGCTGATCCAGCTCAGCATAAAGATTTAATTAGCTTCGCCCAAGCTAATTCACTAAAGATAGTACTAAATCAAGATTATATTATGGTATTTAAATACCAGAGCTAATACTATTAAAGGCTAAAACCAACACTCCAATAATACTTACTGTGAATAATAAAGGTAAAATTATATCGCCAAGCCTGACTTTACTATGATGGAAATAAGAATCATAAGTTTTGTATACCAAAAATCCAAGACACGAGATAATTATCGACGCCTGTGGTAATAATAAATTAGTTACAATAGGTAATCTATAAGCTATAGTCCAGTGATACACTAACCAACCTATTTCAGCCAAAAATAAGCCCCAAGCAAGGCTTAACAATATTACGTGATCTTCATCATAACTACTTAACACATGCCTAGCCGTAGCGTAACCTACGACCCACACCGATGAGACAACCAAAAAAGCTGGCCAATTATATGAAATTATATAAATTGAAGTAATACCAACAAATAAAGCTACCGCAGCCTGGGCTGCAATATATTTCCGCTTAGACGAAGGTCTTAGTAATAACAACCAACACGCGTACAAAATAACTAAAATAATTTGAAATATAAAATTCTGTAAATTATCCGCACCAGTTAAATTAGAGTTGTATAAGAAGATTATAAATCCAAAATCAACAATAATACTAACTAAATTAGCTTGAATATTAGCAGCCCAAAAACGCCAACGTACTGCTAAAACTCGCCATTTACTCAACAATACAAGCACAAATGCAGGCAATATAGAATTAGTAACTTTAACTAAAACTAACAACATAATTGCAAGGCCAATATTCAAAGCTACATAAATAACTTCATTTAGAAAAGAACGGTGTTTAACTATTTTTAAAAACTCCATAACTGTTACATTATATCATAACTTTTATACATCTTTTTTTACTTACTATTCATTTAAGCGTACAAAAAGTGTATAGTGATTAAAGCATGAATACAACATTTCTACAGCGTCACTCATTTTTAAAAGATGTAATAAGCATTGCGATTTTTATTGTATGCGTTTTAATTGGTACGCTAACAATAAACACATTTATTTTTCGTAGTTTTAGTGTAGTTGGCCCAAGTATGGAAAGTACACTTTACACAAACGACAGATTAATAGTTAATCGGATTCCAGTGACATTAGCTCAGCTACAAAATAAAAAATATATACCTGAACGTGGTCAAATTATCGTCTTTAAAAATCCTCAATATAGTAGTACTAGCAATGATGAATACATAGTAAAGCGTGTTATAGCCTTTCCAGGCGAACGTGTTGTACTAAGTAATGGTAAATATACAGTATATAATAACAACAACCCAAACGGATTTAACCCAGACGATGACAATAATAATGAGCCTGGAAGCCCAACAAGCGGCAGTGTTGACGTTATAGTCCCAAACGATGAGTTATTCGTATCAGGAGATCACAGGCAAGGAGACTATTCCTACGACTCACGAAACGGTCTAGGCACTATACCATTTTATGATGTGGTAGGACCAGTCAGCCTACGCGTCTTTCCCTTTGATAAAATTCGAAACTTTTAGTACTAACCAATTAATTTTAATAACCGTTCAAACTCTTTCTCGTTCTTGAATTTAATTGTAATACGACCAGCCCCTTTTGAATTGGTCTGTATTTTAACATCGGTTTTTAGATATTTTTGAAAACATTTTAATTGTTTTTCATACGGTTGACTATTAATAGCCTGTGGTTTGTCAGTCTTTGCCTTAGAAAGGTTCTTTTTAATATCAACCACAAATTGCTCAACTTTTCGAGCGCTCCAAACCTCATTAACAATTCGAGGTATTACTTTTTTAATAGTTTCCTCGTCAATTCCAATCAATGGCCTAGCTTGGCCTTCGCTAAGGCTGCCGCCCGCTAACATTTCACACACATAATCGGGTAATTTTAATAAACGAATTCTATTGCTAACATAACTACCAGATTTATTACCAATTCTTTTACCAATTTGCGCTGTAGACAAATTAAATTGATCACGTAATTTCAAGTACGCTGTAGCAGTCTCCATCACGTTTAAATCTTTTCGCTGTAAATTTTCAATTAGCGATATTTCAAGTTTATGTTGACCAGTTAATGTCCTAACCAGGGCTGGTATCTTATCAAGTCCAATTATAACAGAAGCTCTAAACCTTCGTTCACCAGCAACGATCTGGTAACCATCACCATAAGGAGTAACGATAATAGGTTGCACTACGCCATGCTCTTTAATTGAGGCTGCTAAATCATCAAGTCCATCCTGATCGAATTGTTTGCGAGGCTGTTCTGAGTCGACTACAATTTGATTAATCTTTATTTGTCGCAACTCACTTACTTGTTGGTCCTGAGAAGCAGTTGGATCAAATGACTCATCCAGCAGTTCAGTCGGTATTAACGATGCAAAACCACGGCCCAAGCCTCTTTTTTGATTCTGTTTACTAGATACTGACACGATTTAACACCTCCTTAGTAAATGCTTTATAAGCACGTGCGCCCTTTGAAAACCTATCATATGCACCAATCGGCAATCCATGACTCGGTGCTTCTGCCAAACGAATATTACGCGGAATAACTTCATTAAAGACTTTTCCTGGAAAATGTTTCTTAATCTCTTCATGTACTTGACCGCTTAAAACAGTTCGACTATCCATCATAGTAGGTAAAACACCCAACAATTCTAAAGTTGGATTCATACCCTTGCGGACTAATTTCATGGCATCAAGCAACTGTCCAAGACCTTCTAGGGCATAGAACTCGGCTTGAACGGGTAATAACACATAATTAGCAGCGACCAAGCCATTAACAGTCAATAAGCTAAGGCTAGGTGGGCTATCTATAATCACTACATCATAATTAGCTTTGCTAGATTCAATTGCGTTCTTTAATCGTGAGAATCGCCTTTCAGCCTGAGCCAATTCAACTTCAGCATTAGCAAGAATTGGCATTGTTGGTGCAAGAAAAAAATCTTTATAGTTTGTGGCCGCTACTACTTGATCTAGCATAGCATTTTCCATAGCAACATCAGCCATAGTTAATTGTAAAGATTGCTTATCAACGCCTAAACCACTAGTAGCGTTGCCTTGTGGGTCAAAATCAATCAATAAAGTCTTTTTGCCACCTTTTGCTATATAGTACGCTAAATTAACGGCAGTTGTCGTCTTACCTACTCCACCCTTTTGGTTCGTTACCGTTATTACAATTGACACGTGTTGATATTCCCTCTTCCCTTTTGACCTATTATAACATGAGCGTATAAAAAAATACTCGCACTATGACGAGTATTTTTATAATTTGTTCAATCTTATTTAATTGAAGTGATTTCAATCTTACTATATTTTTGGCGATGACCGTTTTCTTTGTGAACACGTTTTTTTGATTTATAACGAATTACACGAATCTTATCACCTTTTACGAGTTCCTCAATAACCTTTGCGGTTACGGCAACACCACTGACAGTTGGTTTTCCGACTTGCGTTTTATCGCCATCAATAACCAACAGTGCATCAAGCGTGAGCTCTTTTGTACCTTCAGGGAGGAGGTCCACCAGGAGGGTCTCTTTTTCGGCAACAATAAATTGTTTTCCACCGATCTTAACGACTGCTTTTATCATTTGATAATTCCTTATTACTTTTAACTAATCAATTGTAAATTATAACAGATGTACTGATTTTGAACAAGTTTTTACCTAAGTTAACACCACAAGTGCAACACTCCCCAACAAAAATAGGGCATAGCAACTCATCTGAAGTTAAAATAGATTCTGTAACAAAACAATCTAACGTCAGGAGTACATCTATGCCCCATCAACAGTATACCCATATTTCTAATGAAGAACGAATCATCATAGAAAATAGATTAGGTAATGGTGAATCGTTACGTAAAATAGCGTCAGCTATTGGACGTAGCCCTTCAACCCTATCCAGAGAGATAAGCAGGAACTGTACACCAAACCAAAACATTACCACCCGAGTGAACCGCAGCCCATTCCAAAGTATCGATAGCCGCCACTTTCGTGGTCAGTCATTTGTCGTCACTGTCCGCGATAGTAAAAAACGCTACTATGAAAGACTTGACCAATTCAAAGCTAGTCAAGCTCGCTACGGTGCCAAACAGGCTCAGGATTCTGCTAGCCGCAAGCAGGCAGAAGCTCAGCGTGTTATCCAGATATTAGACCAGCCTGGTTACGCAAAAACAAGACAATACATACATGATCAGCTCAAACTCAGGTGGTCACCTGAGCAGATTAGACTCAGATTTGGAATAGTGGGATTACCCTAGCGTTTCTCATAGTCTAATCTATCGATACATCTATAAGCATCCAGAACTCATCAAACATCTGAGGCGCCGAGGCAAACCCTATAAGAACACTGCAGGGCTCACCTACAATAATACCAATCGGTATAAGCATTCTATCCATGATCGACCAGCTATTATTGAATCCGTTACAAGATATGGCGACTTGGAAGGAGATACTATCTTTGGAAATGACAAAAAGGACCGTATTCTAAGCCATGTCGATCGGGCAAGTGGCATTAATTCACTATCTTTAATTCTTGGCTACAATTCATATAAAATCCATACTCAAACAATAAAAGATATTACTCGGGTTTTTGGTGATAGCGTAAAAACTATAACCTACGACAATGGCAGTGAGTTCGCAGCCTGGCAATACACTGAAGCTGACCTCGATGTCGATATCTACTTTGCTGATCCATACAAATCGTGTCAACGAGGCAGAAATGAAAACCTAAATGGATTAGTTCGAGACTACTTCCCTAAAGGCACTGATTTCAAAAAACTGCACAAAAAAGATATACTAGATATTGAATCATTGCTTAACAACAGACCGAGAAAACGTTTCAACGGGCTTACACCCATTGAGGTTGCTCAGGGTGTTGCGGTTGAGACGTTAATGTAGGTTATTCATCTGAGAACGAAAACCAGTCAGGGTCTTCATGTATATCTTTCGACACTCGTTTCCAAAATTCCTCTAAAGAGTCTTCATCAATTTGATCATCTAATGAAATATCATCCTGCGGACAATGTTCCTCAGGAATATCTTCGGATGTTGGGTCTATTACTTGAAACTGTAAATGATTTAATAATGACATATTTTTGTTTTATTACTTATTTTTTAACCTTAACCCGATATTAGCATAAACAATGTAATTTGTCAAATACGCCGTACTAACTCACAACCTTTGCAACATAAAAGCAGGCATCCTAAACTGTAAGTACTAACTAAACAATAAGGAGACCTGCTATGGCCTATTCTACCAACCCCAACCTACCAAAAGCGAGAGCAATTGCAATGAAATTGCTCATTGTTGAGAAGCTACCACTGTTAGTGGTAGCAAATAGATGTGGTGTTCACCGCACTACAGTCTGGCGTTGGAAGCGGAAGTGGGACGAGATTAATATAAACGTGCAGTTATTTAATTACGATCGCCCAAATCGCAATCGCAATATTACATCCTCATTTCGTCTTGCGGCCTGTTCATGGCGCATACCCACCATTACTTCAAAACCGCATCATCATCCATGGGTGATACCGGACGAGATAATCAGGCAGGTGCTTAGCATTAGAGAAAAACTAAAGCGTTGCGCTGAGGTTGTATGGCATTACGTAACAATGGTTTTAAAACTCGACATCAGTTTAAGTAGCGTTCGACGCATACTGCGTCGCCACCACTGCTTTGACGGGGCTCGAAAGAAACGAGTTCGCCCAGACAACCCAAGACGGCCTCATGTCAGTAAGCCCGGTGAATTAGTTCAAACCGATACTATTCATCATGTCGATCCGTACAGTGGCAAGAGGTTATATTTCTATACTGTCATAGATCTATATACCAGAATGGCATACGTAACAATGTCGACTGTTTTAAGACAGGGCCTAGCGGCCCAGGCTGTTTTGAAAGCCCAAACATCCTTTGGCTTTACTTTCGCTATGGTGCAAAGTGACAATGGCCCAGAATACGGACGCTACTTCGAACAGCAACTCGAATCTAAAGGTATACAGATTAGACACTCTAGGTTACATAGACCAAATGTCAAGCTCCCACTTTCTGCAACACCTTGTCTGAGCTTAAACTGTTAATGTTGAGCGTAGCGGCGTAAGCCGCTGGGCTCATTTTTAAAGCTGTGTGGATGCGTTTTGTATTGTAGTAATGAATTTGCATAGCAATTGCTTCGTGTAGATAAGCTATACCTTTTAAGTTTTTGAGTGATGGTAATTCTTGTTTGAAATTACCGAACCAACGTTCCATGAAACCATTTTGCCATGGACTACCTTTTGTGCTGGCGGATAATCTTATTTCCATTCGTTCACACAAAATCTGATGTTTGTAGCTTAGATATTCACTACCTTGATCACTGTGCAATATTGCGGGTGCCTGGTGTTTACTTAGGGCGTCCAATAGAGCTGCGTAAGTTAATTCACTGCTATGGTTTACACCTATTCGCCAGCCAAAAACCTCACGGGTTTTGAGATTCATTACTACCGCCAAGTAACACCAAGCGCCCTCAAACCATATATGGGTAAAATCCTGCACCCATGCTTCAGCATTAACCATATCACTGTAATCCATACCGTCCTGTGGACGGCTATTATCTTTAAATACGGCATACTGCCGCAATGCGTTATCTGGTGCAGATATCTCTGATTTTATTCCTTTTTTATATTTATATTTCTTATTAGCTCTTGGGATTACTACGCCAGCAAGGGTACGTACTCGCCGTGTTTTGTTCTCACTCCAATTCAAGTGGATAGCTAACCTACGAACGCCATAAAATGGGTGTTGTTTATGTACGGCTAATAGTTGCCGCACGGCAATGTTATCTGCCGTTTGTCGTTTTGTAGCTGGTCTGTATCGCCCAGTTCTGTCTACACCTAATATGCGTGCGTAGTAGGTGAACCATCCTGGGTCGACCTCTTCCAGGATGGCTATTTTTTTGACTTATGCATTTCAGCTGTTGCACGCCCGAGTAGTTTGTATAGTTGTTCGTTTTCTTTA
>JASGMG010000029.1 GCA_030156575.1 Patescibacteria group bacterium
TACTGGTACTAAACTAATCTATAACTATAAAACACCATCAACCTATGAACTAAACGCTACTAAAAACTCTATTACTTACGAAATAACTAACAACACATCACCAACAGTATCACCCAACTGGATAACTATAGGTAACCAAACCTGGTCTAAATACAACCTAAACATAGGTACTAAAATATCTGGTACATCAAACCAAACAAACAACTCAATATTAGAGAAATACTGTTACAACGATGACGAAGCTAACTGTACCAACAATAACAATGGTGGCCTATACCAATGGGATGAAGCTATGAACTACTCAACCACAGAAGGAGCCCAAGGTATTTGTCCTACTGGTTCACATATACCAACCGACGCTGAATGGAAAACCCTAGAAATACAACTTGGGATGACACAAGCGCAAGCTGATGCCACAGATTGGAGAGGCACTGATCAAGGTACTAAATTGAAGCTAAATGGAACTTCTGGACTGAACATACCGCTTGCCGGCTACCGGGGCACCGGTGGGTCGTTCAGCTACCTGTCGTCGTACGCCTACTTGTGGTCTAGTTCAGAGTCGAGCACTAGTGCTTGGAGACGTTTCTTGAACTCTGGCAACGCGACTGTGTACCGTTACACGAGCACCAAGGCTAACGGGTTTTCGGTTAGGTGTTTAGGGAATTAATTATTCATTATTTTTTTAATTTTAAACTTCTTTAATTTGAGCTATAATAGTTACATGACACAAATAACTCGTGATGATGTGCTACATCTGGCACAGCTTTCTAGCTTGCAACTTGATGAAGCGGAAATAGATGGATTACAAATGGATATTAGTAATATACTTGGATATGTTGAACAACTAAGTAAGCTAGATACCGACGGTGTTGAGCCGACATATCAGGTGACAGGTTTAAAAAACATTTGGCGTGACGATAAGGTTATTGACTATGGCGTTAGTCGTGAAGAGTTATTACATCGAGCCCCAGAGTCGGTTGATAACCAAGTGAAAGTACCAAAGGTATTATAATGACTAATATATCAGAGATTAAAGATCAGATTAAAGATACTTCAGCTCGGCAGGTTGTAGAAAAGGCCATTAAGATGGCTAAAGATAAATCTGAATACAATGCAATATTAAACCTAACAGAAGAACGGGCATTGATTAGGGCTGACAAAGTTGATTCTGGCTTAATTGGTGGTAAATTGGCCGGTGTTCCTTTTGTAGCTAAGGATAATTTTTTGGCATTCGGAGCTCCAACAACAGCTGCTAGTAAGATGTTAGAAAACTTTGATGCTCCACTTCAGGCAACCTCGGTTGAAAAACTAGAAGCAGAAGGTGCTATTTGTATTGGTAAAGCCAATCTTGATGCTTTCGCCCATGGTGGGAGTACTGAGAATTCAGCTTTTGGCCCAACTAAGAATGCGGTTGATATGGAGAAGGTTGCTGGTGGCAGTAGTGGTGGTTCGGCTGTGGCTACGGCACTAGATATAGTGCCTTTTGCATTAGGAACAGATACAGGTGGTTCTATTCGTCAACCAGCTAGTTTTAATGGCGTAGTTGGTATTAAACCAACTTACGGAACGGTTAGTCGCTATGGGGTTGTAGCTATGGCAAGTAGTACTGACACTATTGGTGTATTAGCGAATAATATAGCTGATGTTGAATTAGTCATGGAGATCATGTCAGGTCAAGATGTCCGAGATATGACCACACTTCCTGATTTTTTTAAGGTTCAAGATAAACCAAAATCAAATCAAAAAATTGGTATAATTAGTGATTTTATGACCGATGGAGTTGATATTGAAATCCGAGATAAGGTTAATGAATATGTAGATAAATTGCGGGCTGATGGGCATACCGTAGAAGAGGTTAGTCTATCGATGATAGAATATGCTTTGGCAATTTATTACATAATCGTCCCTGCTGAAATAAGTAGCAACCTAGCTCGATTTGATGGTATTAGGTATGGTCACAGAGCTAATAGTGTTAAAACTCTAGCTGAACTTTATGGTAAAACTCGTGATCAAGGGTTTATGACTGAAAATAAACGAAGAATTATGATCGGAAGCTATGTACTATCCAGTGGCTTCTTCGATGCTTATTATTTGAAAGCACAAAAAGCTAGAACTCTATTGATTAACGAATTTAATGAATTGTTTAAAACATATGATGCGTTAATTGGTCCAGTGGCTCCAACTACGGCTTTTAAAATAGGTGAAAACATAACCGATCCCGTAAAGATGTATTTGAACGATATTATGACCGTACCGGCATCTTTAGTAGGCTTGCCTGCTATCAGTGTCCCAGCTGGTTATAATAAATCTGGAATGCCAATTGGTTTACAAATAATAGGTCCGATGCGAAGCGATGCGTCATTATTATCTTTAGCTAAATCAGAGGAGACTAAACAATGGATCAATCAATAATTTTCTTTTTCGCATCTATTATCGTCATAGCCGCATTATTATTTTTTTTAATTTGCATAACAAAACGTGGCTCTAAACACTTAGATGTTGAAAAATATCGAGTAAAATGGCTGTCTGTTGAACAACAGCTAAAAAAAGATGAGATTTCTAGTTATCATTTGTCAGTATTGAATGCAGATAAATTAGTAGATCAAGCACTTAGGGAGAGGGGCATAAAAGGTCAAACTATGGGTGAAAGAATGAAGAACTCTGTAAATTTATTCAGTGATCGTAATGGCATTTGGACGGCGCATAAATTACGTAATAAAATAGCGCATGAAACAGATGCTAGGGTTACTTATGATGAGGCTAGATTAGCTTTAGGTAATTTCAAAAAAGCATTGAAAGATTTAGGAGCAATTTAATGTTAACTGATGAGATTTTAGATAAATATGAAATGACAGTTGGAATAGAATGTCATGTTCAATTAGCAACTGAAACGAAATTATTTAGCGGTGCTGATAATGATGCTCGTGATAAATCACCAAATAGTGTAATTAGTCCAATTGATTATGGATTACCTGGTATGTTGCCGGTCCTAAATCGTAAAGCTGTTGATTTAGCGATTAAGGCAGGTAAGGCTTTAAATAGCCCAATTGCCCATGTTAGTAGATTCGATCGTAAACACTATTTTTATCCAGACTTACCAAAAGGCTATCAGACAACTCAAATGTATCAACCTATTATTGAGGCTGGTATGGTTAGTTTTCCTTTGGAAAATGGTAAATGCGTTAATGTTCGAATTCATCATGCTCATTTAGAAGAAGATGCTGGTAAATTGACACATAGTGGTGAATATAGTTTAGTTGATTTAAATCGTGCTGGTACACCATTAATTGAAATTGTATCCGAGCCTGATATCCATTCGGCGGTTGAAGCTAAGGCTTATGCAACTGAGTTATATCATTTAATGACATACGCCGGTGTTACTAATGGTGATTTATATCATGGTAATATGCGGTTTGATGTAAATATTTCGGCAGCACTTAAAGGTTCAGCTGAGTTAGGGACACGTTCTGAAGTTAAGAATCTTAATTCTTTTCGAAGTGTTGAACGTGCGGCGGAATACGAATTTAGGCGTCAAATCGAATTACTTGAAAAAGGCGAAAAGGTCATTCAGGAAACTCGTGGCTGGGACGATGCTAAGCAAAAGACCTCCAGTCAACGTAATAAAGAAGAAGCACAAGACTACAGATATATGCCAGATGCTGATATACCACCGATTGTGTTAACAGACGAAGAGATTGATAGGATCCAATCGGATGTTCCGCGATTGCCAAATGAATGGCGAGCTATTTTGAAACAATTAGACTTAGATTATCCACAAATTGAGACTTTATTGTATGCTGAAAATGATTATCGTGGTGTGATTGATATACTTGGTATGATTGAGAATGTTATAGATGACTCTAAAAAATCTAAATTTATTGCTAATTGGAATGTAAATGTTTTAATCCCATTATTACGAGAACCTTCATTCGTTTCGACGGATATTGATTATTTTGCATTAGAATCAATGATTTATGAATTAGTAGAACAAAATAAACTTAGTTCAACTAATGCTAAATTATTATTTCGTGAATTAGCTAGTCTTGATAAATTACCAAATGTTGAAAGTTATGCTACTGATAAAGGTTACATACAAGTTAGCGATGAGGACACGATTATTTTGATTGTTGACGAAGTGCTACATGAGCCAACTTCGAAGAAGGCTATTGCTGATTTTAAGAATGGTAACGAGAAAGTAATTGGTTTCTTAGTGGGACAAGTTATGAAAAAGTCAAAAGGCAAGGCTAATCCAGAATTAGCTCAAAAATTAATAAGAGAGAGGATCGTATAATCATGAAACAACCAACGAAAGCTATTATTTGTGCAGCAGGTTTAGGTACTAGATTTTTACCACAAACAAAGGCTATGCCAAAAGAGATGTTGCCAATTATAGATAAGCCGGTTATTCAGTTAATTGTTGAGGAAGCAGTTGCTGCAGGTGTTACAGAAATGATTATAGTAACTGGTAGTACTAAACGTCCAATAGAGGATCATTTTGATCGCTCTGATGAACTAGAGGCTGAGTTACGAGAAAAAGGTAAGATTGAACAAGCCGATCAAATTAAAGCTATCGCTGAAATGGCTAACTTCGTCTATGTTCGTCAAAAAGGATCACCAAAAGGTAACGCTCGACCAATTTTAAATGCTCAACATTTAATCGATGACGATGAGCCGTTCTTTGTTTTCTTCCCTGATGATTTCTTTCGCAGTGAAGTCCCACGTGCTGTTCAGATGCTTGATGTTTATAATAAAACCGGCAAGACTGTTATGTCTTTTGCTGAGGTTACGACTGACACTGTTAATCAATATGGAATTGCTGAGGTTGGTGAATCACTTGATGAGAATACTTTTTGTGTTAAAAGTTTGGTTGAAAAGCCGGATGCCGCTAATAGTCCAAGCTTATTAGCTCAAACTGGTGCATATATATTAACTCCAGATGTTTTACCGATTATTAAACGTGAAATTACTGGTAAGGGTGGCGAATTAGTACTAGGTGATAGTATTAGTGAACTTGCAAAAACAGATAAGGTGTATGGTACAAGAATCAAAGGTGTATGGCATGATACGGGTAATCCATTAAAGTACTTGCAAGCAGTTGTTGACATTGCTCTAGAAAATCCTAAATATGGTGATGTCTTTGAGCAATATTTAAAGAATCGATTGAAATAGTAGATCGATTTTAAGTTGTCACTCTAAACCACTAGTGCTAATATAGAGTTAAGATTTAACAGAAAGGTTTATATGAATTCAGCAGCCGAAGTTTTAGTAATTTTCTTGTCTGTGTTTTTAGCAATATTTTTAATGCTTGGTATTATATTGACAGGTTATCTAATAGGACTAACTAAGCAGATCCGTGAAATAACAAAATCAGCTGGACGTACAGCTAATAGTTTAGAGTCGATCATATCAGGTATTGCAAAAGTAGTCTCGCCTATGTTTGCGGCTGAAATGTTTAACAAGTTTATCAATAGTTTCAAAAAAAATAAAGGAGATAAATAATTATGTCAAAAGGTAAGTTTGCATTAGGAGCATTGTTAGGCGCAATTGTTGGTGCCGCTACTGGGATTTTAACAGCACCAAAAAGTGGAAAAGAAACTCGTGCTGATATTAAAGAAAAAGCTGATGAGTTTAAAGCTGGTGTAACTGAAAAAACTGAGCAAGTTGTTTCACAAGCTAGTGATATCGCTGAAAGTGTCAAAACTAAGGCTACTGACGTAGCAGAAGATCTAAAAGTAGAAGCAATTGATTTAAAAGATCGTACTGTTCGTGCTGCTGAAGGTGCTAAAAAAGGCTTTCTCGATAAAAAATAAGATATTATGAAGAAACCAGTCAAACCTAAGAGTGAGCATGATGCTCGGCATCAAATGATAGAAGAGTTATTCTATGATTTTGGTCGTAATCGGCATCAAATATATTGGATGAATTTTACTAGGGGCATTTTCTTTGGATTTGGAACGATTCTTGGTGGTACTGTTCTTGTTGCGATTCTTGTTTGGATTTTGGGACAATTTAGTAATTGGCTTCCTCCATTGAGTGACTTTCTTCATCAATTCACTGAAATTATTAAACAAACAAAATAAATTATACAATCAGATAAAGTCATCTGCTTTGATATAATAGTAGGTATATATGGGTGATAATTTAAAACCGTCTGATTTTGTTCACTTACATAATCACACACATCACAGTTTATTGGATGGTCTAACAAAGATACCTGATTTAATCAATCAGGTTAAAAACCTTGGCATGGAGGCTGTTGCAATAACCGATCATGGGACTATGTCTGGGGTGGTCGACCTATATAAGACAGCAAAGGCTTCAGATATTAAACCTATACTAGGTATGGAAGCATACGTTGCTGCTCGTTCAAGACATGATCGTGATCCCAGTAAAGACAAGGCACGTTATCATCTAACTATTTTAGCTATGAATAATCAGGGATATCAAAACCTAATGATGCTTAGCTCTAAAGCTAATCTTGAGGGAATGTATTATAGGCCCCGCATTGATCATGAATTGTTGGAACAATATAATGAAGGTTTGATTATCTTGTCTGGCTGTGCTGGTGGTGAAGTTGGTGAACATATCAGAGGTGATGATTATGAAGGTGCTAAAGAAATTGCTAAATGGTATAAGAATTTGTTTGGTGACCGATATTATCTAGAGATGCAAGATCATGGTCATCCAGAAAGTTCATGTGTTTGGGATCAACAGACTAAGGTCAATGAATATTTAGATATTATGTCTAAAGAGCTTGATATACCTTTGGTAATTAGTAATGACGGACATTATTTAACGCTCGACGATAAAGAAGCTCACGAGATATTGTTATGCGTTGGTACTGGTGCGTTTTTAAGTGATGAAAAACGAATGAGCCTTAAGGACTTTGAGTTATACGTTACTGATCCTCGAGATATCATTAAAAGATGGGGCAAAAGCCATCCAGAGGCAATTCGTAACACAAAAAGAATTGCTGATAGGTGCAATGTAGAATTAGCTTTGGGTGGAATATTAATCCCAACTTTTACGACTCCGAACGGTGAAACTGAAAAAGAATACTTAGATATCTTAGCATTTCAAGGTCTTGCTTGGCACTACGGTGATGTTAGCCGTGCTGACTCTGTAAATTTAACTGTTGAGGAAGCCAGGAAACATATTCCACAAGCAGCATTAGAACGAGCTGATTATGAACTCAGTGTGGTTGATAGTATGGGTTTTAACGGGTATTTCTTGATTGTTCAAGATTTCATTAACTGGGGTAAAGCGCAAAATATTATCTTTGGGCCAGGTCGTGGTAGTGCTGCTGGCTCAATTATCGCCTACGCTTTATGTATCACTGAGCTTGATCCACTTAAGTATGGTTTGCTATTTGAGCGTTTTTTGAATCCTGATCGTATTTCTATGCCTGATATTGATGTTGATATTCAGGATACTCGTCGTGATGAGGTAATTAAATATTGTTCTGATAAATATGGCGAAGATCACGTTTCAAATATTGTTACCTTTGGTACGATGGCAGCTCGTGCCGCTGTGCGTGATGTGGCCCGAGTATTACAAGTTCCGTACGCTGAGAGTGATCGTCTTGCAAAGTTAGTTCCTCAACCAGCTCAGGGACGACACATCCCATTAAAAGTTAGTGTGGTAGAAGATGCCGATCTAAAGGAAGCATATCAATCTAGTCCGGCAGCTAAAGAGGTTTTTGATTTTGCAATTAAACTTGAAGGAACTATTCGTTCTCATGGTGTTCATGCTTGTGGTGTTGTTATTGCACCTGATGTTCTAGTGAATTATATCCCATTAGAATTTGCACAAAAGGGTGTAGTTACGACGCAATTCCCAATGGGTCAAGTTGAAGAATTAGGTCTTCTTAAGATGGACTTTTTGGGACTATCAAACTTAACGATTATTAATAATACTCTTAGAATTATAAAGAAAATTGAGAATGTAACAATTTCGTTACCAGATTTACCGCTTGATGATAAACCTGCTTATGAATTATTGCAAAGTGGTGATACAACTGGGGTATTTCAGTTAGAGTCGGCTGGTATGAAACGGTATCTACGAGATTTAAAGCCTAGCCGTTTTGATGATATTATCGCTATGGTAGCTCTTTATCGTCCAGGCCCAATGCAATTTATTGATAGTTTTATTAAAAGAAAACATGGGCAAGAACCAATCACTTTTTTGCATCCAAAGTTTGAAAACGCTCTAAAAGAGACTTATGGAATTTTAGTTTATCAGGAACAGTTTATGCAGATCTCAAAAGACTTTGCTGGGTTTACTGGTGGTCAAGCCGATACTTTACGAAAAGCGGTTGGTAAAAAGAAGATTGACTTGATGCGTAAAGTGAAGGTTGATTTTGTAGAAGGTGCTATAAAACATAGTGGTGCTGACCCAAAATTAGCAGAGACGTTCTGGTCACAACTAGAAGAGTTTGCTAATTACTGTTTTAACAAGTCGCACGCAGCTTGTTATGGGTTAATAGCGTATTGGACAGCTTACCTAAAAGCTCATTATCCAGCAGCCTTTATGGCAGCTTTAATGACAAGTGATCATGACGATATTGATCGTTTGGCTATTGAAATCAATGAATGTAAAAAAATGGGTATAAAAGTATTACCTCCTGATGTTAATGAAAGCTTTGTTGAGTTTGCTGTTGTGCCTGGTAAAAAAGAAATTAGATTTGGTATGGATGCTGTTAAGGGGGTAGGTACTGCTGCGGTAGAGGAGGTTTTACGAGCTCGTAAAGACGGTAAGTTTGTTAGTGTCGAGGATTTTGCTAAACGTGTCACTGTGGGACGATTTAATAAAAAAGCGTGGGATTCATTAATTAAAACTGGTGGATTTGATAGCTTTGGCAGTCGTTCGGATCTATTGTTTAATCTAGAAACTGTTCAAGCATTTGCTAGTAAGCTTCAAAAAGAGGCGTTAAGTGGGCAAACTGATTTATTCGGTGGGCTTGGTAGTGTTGAGAACATACAACCAACTATAACTTTACAGACTGCACCAACTAAACATACGGATAGAGAACTATTAACTTGGGAACGAGAGCTTATGGGATTATATGTTAGTGCTCATCCACTTGATAATTATGATATGTATTTTGAAGAGCAAACAGTACCGTTATCTCAAATGAAACCTGAGGTTGATGGTAAGAAAGCCACTGTTGGAGGTTTGATATCAACAGTTAGAACTATAGTTACTAAGAATGGATCAAAAATGGCATTTGTTGGAATTGAAGATAAGACTGCTGAGGGTGAAATTATTGTATTCCCTAATTTATATGAACAGATTGGAGCTAAATTAGTCCAAGATGCTGTAATTCGTACTACTGGTAAGATAAGTGCACGCGACAGAGACGGTAATATTGGTACTGATGCTAAGATGATTGCGGATGAAATACAATTTGTGACCGACAGTGAACTTAATAGTTATGAATCTGTTGGTAATAAAATGAAAGGTCCAAAAGTTAGTCAAAGAGTTATGGCCACTCGGGTTACTGCCAAAGCACCCAAAAAAGCAGTAGCTAGCTCGTCAGAGAAAGTTGTAGCTGTTCCAAAAGAAATGGAACGCATAAAAAAGTTCTATGTTCATGTTAAAAATCCTGATGATCATGAAGCTCTATTGTCTTTAAAAAAGACATGTAATGACTATCCTGGAATCTTTGATATTATTCTGGTTCTTGGATCAGATAAAAAATCTGCTATTAAGTTGCCATTTAAAGTTGATGCTAGCCATGATTTAACTGATGCTTTAATAAACATTCTTGGTAAAGAAAGTGTAGTTCTTAAATAACTAGACCATAAAGCGCAATACCAGTGGCTACGCTAACATTGAATGATTCTTTTTTACCAAACATTGGTATCTCAATTAAATCATCGCATGCACTACGCATTTCCTCTGTAATTCCATGAACTTCTTCACCGAGTAATAAGGCTATTTTTTCAGGTCTTTTGTAGTTTTGTAACATTATACTATTCTCATCTTGTTCTAAGCCGATAATTTTATAACCCTGGGATTTAATATTCTCTAAATTTAAAACCTCTTGATGCTCGAATGGAACCATGTTCTCAGAATCTAATGCAGTCTTGTGAATTTGAGCAGTTAGTTTTTCAGAGATATGCGGTAATCGTGTATCTGTTGGCGTTTTTGGGTATGGACTATAACCACTGATGATAATTTTTGATACACCAAAACCTTCGCAAGTACGAAAAATTGCTCCAATATTATAAGTTGAACGAATATTATGGGCGATTACTATAATTTCAGACATTGTAACTTATTGTATCATTTATTGATTATGGCAAAGAAATATCTGTAGATGGACAATGAAAATGTCCCCCAAAAGTCATTCCTTCCATTTCTTCCAAGGATGCGTACTTGGTGGCGTATGTGCCGTAGATTTGCCATTGATGAATAGCTTTGTCTTGTAATCTTTACCATCAAATACTATGAGCAGTCTATTATCTAATGTCTGTACAACTAGAATCTTAGTATCTA
>JASGMG010000003.1 GCA_030156575.1 Patescibacteria group bacterium
TGTTACTTATACACTACAAGTTCAACAAAGATGTTCAACTACACAAACTAATAGTACATGGGGTAGTATTGGCTCTGCTAGCTATACTAGACCTGTAACTTTACTAAATGGTACCGTTAACTATGGGCTTTCTTTCTCCTCATCTAGTGGATCATATTCTGTAAATATACCAGGGTTAGTGTCCATAACAAGTGTTACTACTAATAATGGTGGTGTAAGTGCGTATAATAGTGGAACTACCGCAGTCTTTAATGTTTATAGTGGAAGTGCTACAACTGGTTCTACGACTAGTACCTCCAATGTGTCGAAAGTTGTAAATAGTACTGTAGGTCCACAATCATCATCATACCTCCCCCCTACAAAATCATATAATGACGGTGTATACTCAGGCACTCTCAACCGTACTAATATAAGTAGTAGCTTAGTGTCATCTTCGTCAAAGGTAGTAACTTATGTAAATTATTCTCAAGGCAGTCTATATCATTATGAAGGGCAATATTATAATTATAATGTTAATGGATATGTTGGGTCCATACCTTATGTCGGATTCTCTGGATCTGGTCTTGACGGAGCTGGAAATCCTATACAATACGCTACTTATAGAGGTACTGTTTATAAAAATGTATATAATTATACAGGTACATATTCAGGAACTGTATATGGTCAAATTACTACAACCAATTATTATCACTATTATTACTACTATTTAACAGTTAATTATAAATATAGATAGGCGATAGGTTATATATGTATAAACATAAAAAGATATATATCATAATTGCAATAATATTAGTAGCTATTGCTTTTGTGGTAACATTGTCTGTATTAAGTTTGGTTGATAGAAATACTGAAGCTAATGGAACCTGTCCTTCCGGCTTTATTGCAGTGCCAGGTAATGATCAATATAGTACTAAAGACTTTTGTGTTATGAAGTATGAAGCGAAGAATGTTAATGGTGCTGCTAAAAGCCAGTATGAATTAGAACCATGGACATCCATTACTCAAACTGAGGCTTCGACTGTAGCTAATAAGCTATGTGATGGTTGTCATTTAATAACAGAAGATGAATGGTTAACTATAGCTCAGAATGTTTTAAGCGTTCCAGAAAATTGGGCTTTGAATACAGTTGGTGGTGATTATATATATAGTGGGCATAACGATAATAATCCGTCGAAAGCTTTAGCTGCTTCTAATGATGATGAAGAAGGATATATAAATACTGGTAATATTGTTGCTCAATCAGAAGTAAAAAATGGTACAATTGGAAAATCTCAGCGTCGTACTCTAAAGTTAACTAATGGTCAGACTATTTGGGACTTAGCGGGTAATGTTGCAGAATGGACATCTGGACAGACGACAGGTAGTCAACCTGGCACTATAGGAGAGTCTGATTATGTATGGAAGGATTGGAATGCGGTTAACTTTAATGGTAGCTTATTTCCTAACCCCTTTCCTGGCTATGGTGACCCATTAACTGGTGCATGGGCATCTGATCAAGGTATCGGTCAATTGTATAGTTATATGGGAGAATCTAATAATCGTGCTTTTATTAGGGGTGGTTCATATTCTCAGAATAATTACGCTGGTATTTTCTCTCTATATTTAGGAAATGAGCCAAACTACAAAGATGCCTCTATCGGATTTAGAGTTGTAAAATGATTAAGCATAAAAGGAGCTAAATATAATGAATAGCAAAAAAAAGAGAATAGTAATAATTTGTTCTATTGCAATAATTTTGTTGATTGTTTTGACAATCTTTATCGTATATCGTATACAAGAAGCAAATAATGTTAAGAACCAAGATTCTAGCAATGTTGTGGACATGAAAGCAAATGCAGATGAATCGAAATCTAAGGCTATGGAAGCAATTTCTAATGGCAACGCAGAAGAGGGTAAAGGACTTCTAGAAGAAGCTAGAGACGATTATAAAAAATTAAATGACACTGATAATGTTATCGATACTGAGGCTCAATTGTATTCGATTGATCATCCTGTTGCTCCTGCTCAAGACTAATTTTATTTATAGCTAGTTATTTGCAAAACGTAGTAAATTTTGCTATAATATGCATAAGATTAAGTCAAAGAGCTTATAATAAGAATTGATTATGCCAAAAAAGAAAAAAAGATCATCAAGAAAAAAGGCTTCGATAAAATCGACGCCACAACATAATTTGCCAAATGGTTTTTGGTCTCAAGTTGGTGCAATATTTTTGGTTGCAGTATCTTTCTTGTTCATAGTCGCTTGGTTTGGCGCTGGCGGACCGGTGTTGGATTGGGTGCACCATTCTGCCATAATTAGCATTGGTTACGCAGTTTATATATTACCTCTACTATTTTTATATATAGCAATTGAGATATTCAGAACAGAGAATAATCGTTTGCCGTTTGTCGTAAAACTAGCTTCTACGCTATTTGTTGTCTGGTTCTCGTCATTGTTTGGGCTTCTTAAGAATGAGAATGGACAAACTACAGGTGGATTTATTGGTGACTTAATTAATGATGGTATGTTAGCACTTGTCGATAATAATATAGCAGCCTTTATTTATGTATTATTAATTATAACAACATTGTTGTTTATATTAAGAATTTCACCGTTTTCTGTAATAAAGAAAATAGGACAACTAAGTCGTCAAGAAACTAGTGAACAAGATGCAAATATAAAGGTTATGCGTAATGCGGCTGCTGTCGATAGCTCTAAACGGACTACTATTGGCAATTTCAAATTAAATGCTGGAGTACCGACTCTCGATATAGATGAGCAGAATGATACTAAAAAACAATCTAAACTGTCTACACTGAAGAATAGTATGTCTCATGATAAGGTTGTTGAAGATCAGGCCGCTCTTGTCACTGTTGATGATCCTAATTGGGAAGCGCCTAGTCTTAATTTATTAGAAAAGAAGCAATCTCCAGCTGATGCTGGCGATGTTCAACAAAATGCATTAATAATAAAAAATACATTAGATGAATTTGATATTAATGTTGAGATGGAGGGTGCTAATATAGGACCACGAGTAACTCAATTTATGCTTAGACCTCCAAGTGGCGTTAAATTAACACGCATAACTGCACTTGAAACTAATTTGGCCTTAAACTTAGCTGCTCAAAGTTTAAGGATGGAAGCTCCGATTCCTGGTCAAAAGGCTGTCGGTATAGAAGTTCCTAATCGTAAGGCGGCTGATGTGCGTTTGTTCTCGATTTTGTCTAGTCGTCAATGGAATAAAAAAACTGAACCGTTATCTTTTGCTGTTGGTAAAGATATATCAGGAGAAGCAATAGTTGGTGAACTAAATAAGATGCCTCATCTTTTGATCGCTGGTCAAACTGGTTCTGGTAAATCGGTTATGATTAATACATTACTTACTAGCTTACTTTATAATAATAGTCCTAGCAAAATGAAGTTAATTTTGGTTGATCCTAAGCAAGTTGAAATGGCGCCATATGAAGATATACCTCACTTGCTAACCCCAGTTATTACAGAGCCGGATAAAACTATTAGCGCATTAAAATGGGCTGTAAATGAAATGCAAAGACGTTATACGTTATTGGCGGAGCACAAAGTAAAAGATATTAAGACTTATAATCAGAATATAGCTTCTGCTAGTAAAAAAGTTTCTATAAAAGATGAGGATGGCGTACTTCAAGATCACGAAAATGGAGCTATGCCATACATTGTAATTGTAATTGATGAGTTAGCAGATTTGATGATGGTAGCGGCTCGTGACGTAGAAGCCTTGATAGTTCGTTTAGCACAAAAGGCTCGTGCTGTTGGAATTCATTTAGTTTTAGCAACTCAGAGTCCCCGTGTGGACGTTATTACTGGTTTAATTAAAGCTAATATTCCGGCTAGAATTGCGTTTACGGTTGCTTCGCAAATTGAAAGTCGTATAATTCTTGATCAAATTGGCGCTGAAAAATTATTAGGTGCTGGTGATATGTTATTGCTTACTACTAGCATGAGCAAACCAAAACGTGTTCAGGGATCATGGGTAACTGACGTAGAAGTTCATAAAATAGCTGATCATTTACGCATGCAATCGCCTCCACAATATAATGATGAAGTTGTTAGCCAGCCTGTTCAATTAAATGGCAAGGGTGGTGTGGTTATGGATTTTGATAATAGTAACGACGATGATTTATACAAAGATGCAATTAAAGTTGTGATTGATAGTGGTAAAGCAAGCGCTAGCTTATTGCAACGACGCTTACGAGTTGGTTATGCTAGAGCCGCTAGATTGATTGAGAATATGGAGGATCAGGGTCTAATAGGTCCGGCTGACGGTGCTAGACCACGTGAGGTGTTAATATCGAGTCTTGATGAACTTAACTCAGGCGATAATCTATAGACTTATCCACATATATTTGTTATAGTTAAAGTGTTATTAACTCGATTTACATAAAGTGTAAATATCCATAAGGATTCCAGAGGAGGAAATCTATATGAAAGAATATGAATTAACAGTTCTGATTAAACCAGATTTAGAGGTTGATATTGAAGCGCCACTCGCAAAGTTGCGTACAATTATTACATCTAATGGTGGTAGTATCTCTAAAGAAGATAATTGGGGTAAAAAGAAGTTAGCTTATCGTATTAAGAATGAGGATTTCGCGATGTATGTTTATTTTGATTTATCATTACCTGCTGATGCATTATTGAAAATTAGTAACACCCTTAATATCACTGACGAAGTGTTACGTTATTTACTTGTCACCGTTGATAAAAAAGGTAGGATGGCCCTAGAAGAAGCAAAAGCTAGTGCATCTGAAAATGATACAAAAGAAAAGGAGTAGAGATGGCAAAAGGTTTTAACAAAGTTATTCTAATGGGTAATTTGACCCGTGACCCTGAGACTCGAACAACGACGAGTGGTCAAAGCGTAACTAATTTTAGTTTAGCTATTAGTCGTAGTTGGAAAAGCGCTGACGGCACCAAACAAGATCAAGTTAGTTATATAAATTGTGTTGCTTGGGCAAAAATTGGTGAAGTAATTTCACAATATCTTACAAAAGGTAGCCCAGTTTTAATTAGTGGACGATTAGAACAACGAACTTGGGACGATAAAGATTCAGGACAAAAGAGGTCAGCTGTTGATGTTATTGTTGAAGATTTTAATTTTGTTGGTGGCGGACGTAATGTCGATGATAATTTTGGACAAAATGCCGACACTCAAACAAAAAAGACTAATGATGTTGTTATAGACGACATAGATGACAAACCTATTGATTTAAGTGAGATTCCTTTTTAGGGATAATTGGAGAATATTGTATGACAATGAAAAGATTTAAAAAAGATACACCAGTATATTTTGATTATAAAGACGTAAAAACCTTACAGCGGTTTATTGATATTTATGGCCAGATCAAACAGATTGGAAAAACTGGACTTAGTGCAAAGCAACAACGTCAGTTAGCTGTTGCTATCAAACGAGCACGACACTTAGCTTTACTACCATTTGTAACCCAAGGTTAATAACATGGCTTATTCACCAACTGATCTTAAAAAAGGTGTTGTTATTCAAATTGATAACAAACCATTTAAAGTAGTAGAGTATAACCAGAAAGTTGTTGGTCGTGGAGGTAGTATTGTAAATGTTAAGATTAAGAATTTAATTGATGGTAGTGTAATACCGAAAACTTTCAAAGGCCAAGAAAAGATTGATTCGGCTGAGGTTTCTAGCCGAACTGTGCAATATCTATACACAGATGGATCGGACTTTCATTTTATGGACCCTGAAACTTTCGAACAATTTCAGCTATCGGCTGATATAGTTGAGGACACTGCAAGTTATTTGAAAGAGGGCGACAATTTAACTCTACAATCATTTAATGGCAATATTATTAATGTGGAATTGCCTAAAAATGTCTATTTAGAAGTGACCTATAGTGAAGATGTTGTAAAGGGCGATACTAGTAGTAGTGTTTTAAAAGACGCAACTCTTGAAACTGGATTAGTCGTTAAAGTACCAGCTTTTATAAAAACAGGTGATGTCATATCAGTTGACACCACAACTGGTGATTATCGAGAACGCAAAAAGGTTTGATTTGTCATGACTAAACAACGGCTAGATGTGGCCATTACGCAACGTAAACTGGCTACAAGTCGTTCTCAGTCTGAAAGTTGGATCAAACTGGGTAAGGTAACTGTTGACGGTCAAATTGTGACAAAACCTGGGCGTTTTGTTGGTTCAAACGCAAATATTAAATTAATAGCTGATAATCAGTATGTTAGTCGAGCCGGTCTTAAATTAGAATCGGTGGCTGATATTCTTGAGCTTAATTTTAACGATAAGCTAGTGTTAGATGTTGGTAGTAGCACTGGCGGATTTACTGATTATGCTTTACGTAATGGGGCAAGAAAAGTTTATGCAGTTGATGTTGGGACCGATCAGTTGCATCCAACTTTGCGCGGTGATAGGAGAATTGAGCTACACGAAAAAACTGATATTCGTGATTTTCGCGTAGTAGAAAAGCCTGACATTATCGTTATTGATGTTTCATTTATTAGTTTACGTGATATTTTACCCCATATTTATAATGTTTTATCTAATTTTGATACGCAAATTATAGCAATGCTGAAGCCGCAATTTGAAGCTGGTAAGGGACAAACTAATAAAGGTATTATCAAAAATGATGCTATGCGTCGACAAATATTAAGAGACTTTGAGGATTGGTCTCGAAATTATTTTGTTATTTTAAATAAAAGGGATAGTGATGTGTCAGGTGCAAAAGGGAACCAAGAGAGATTTTATCTACTACAACCGCTAAAAGATAAATAAATTTATTTACTTACGTTAAAGCGGAATTCGACTACATCATCAGGTTGCATTATATAGTTTCTTCCTTCTGTCCGTACTTTACCGGCACTTTTTACGGCTACTTCTGAGCCTAACTCTAGCAAATCTTTATAGTTGATTATTTGGGCTGCGATAAAGCCTTTTTCAAAGTCAGTATGTATGACACCTGCCGCTTGTGGAGCAGTGGCTCCTTTTTTTATTGTCCAAGCCCTAATTTCTTTAGGTCCGGCTGTTAGATAACTTTGAAGCCCTAATGTGCTATAGGCAGCATGGATTAATTGAAGCAATCCGGTTTCCTTAACGCCATAGCTTTTCAATAGTTCTGTTGAATCTTCAATCGTGAGCCCCTTGATTTCTGATTCCAGTTTTGCGCATATAAATATTGTTTTAGCTGGAGTCACTAGATTGGTCAATTTAGCTTTTGCGCTATCGTCGATTAATGTGTTCTCGTCAACATTAAAGGCATAAATAATTGGTTTAGCTGTCAATAGATGAAGATCGTTTATTATTTCCAAATTTAATTCATTAACTGCAGATAAAGGAGTGCCAGACCTTAGATAGTCGAGTAACTTATTTAATTGATTAATCATATCGTTAGCATTAGATTGCGATTTTTTAATCTTTGGTAATTTTGACTCTATAGTCTGTATGTCAGCCAATATTAATTCAGTATTTATGGTTTCAATATCATCTGCGGGGCTTATTCGGTTAGATACATGTATAACATCGTCGTCATGAAATGCTCTAACGACATGAACTATAGCATCGCATTGACGAATATTAGCTAGAAACTTATTACCCAGACCTTCTCCTTTGCTAGCTCCAGCTACTAATCCTGCGATGTCTACAAATGTGACAGTGGCTGGTAATATTTTTGTCGATCCATATATTCTTGCAAGCTTTTTCAATCGTTCATCCGGAACGGGGACTATGCCAGTGTTAGGCTCGATGGTGGCGAAAGGATAATTAGCGGCTAATATATCATTATTGGTTAGAGCGTTAAATAGAGTAGACTTGCCAACATTAGGCAATCCGATTATTCCGATGCTTAACATAATTGTTTTATCCTATTTAGATTTATTATTTGATTGATTCATATACTTCTTGTACTATTTATCATTATTACTATTCTATCAATATTGTCCTAAACAACAAAAGGTTTGTAATAATAATTTAATTTATTATTCTTAGCTTTTAATCATTAAGAGCTGTATTATATAAAGAATGAAAATAAGGATTTTTATGAAGTTAAAGGGTGTTTGGGGATTTTTGCCATTTTGGGTCTTTTTAATGTTATTCAAATCTGGGGCTGATTTACATTTTAATTCTTTGTCACCTCTTGGAGAAAGAGTATTTCCTGTATGGGTTGTTGGTATTATAATTGGGTTATTTTCACTATTACAGATGGTGTTGGACGTGCCTGCGGGATTATTGCTGGATAAATTTGGATATAGGAGATTATTAAAATTTACAACCGTTGTCTTTATAGTTGCAACACTTCTTCTTTTCTTATTTGGTTTAAATATGTATACATATATATTTACTTCATTTTTAAGTACTATAGGATGGCTCTTTTTAGGCCCAGGAGTTAACGCTTATGTAATATCTCAAGCTTCTAAAAAGGAATCAAACAAATTTATATCATTTCGTGATATTTCTGGCTCTATTGGATCGGTCGTTGCGGGTATTCTTTTTGCTGTAACTATAAGCTGTCCAGTGCAGGTTATGGCATTCATTGCTACTCTTTTTTTGGTAGTCTCATATGTTTTTATATTTTTATCACCAGATGACACTGAGAATGTTTGTATTGAGAAAAAAATTCCAACTCAGGATTTTTATATAAAAAGGCGTTTTTTACATAAAGTAGTTAAGGCGATTTTTAAACTAAATCCTGTTAGTTCGTTTTTATTAATTTCTAGCTTAAGTTCTTCTATATTTTATTCAATAATATGTTTTGTAATACCATTAGTTATTGCACACACTGAGTCTCTGGGGATTATGAGTTGGAGTTTAGGAGTGTTTGACATAGCAATTATATTTGCTGGATTTGGTCTTGGAAAATTAGCAAAATTAATAAATAGGATTTTTTTAATTTTTCTGGGTCTATTAGTATTTGGAGTTATGGGTACACTCTTGGGGTTTAATTTTGGAGTATGGTTTATTGTAATAGGGTTTATTGCTACGGTGGGTGATGAGATTGCAAGTTTATCTTTATGGTCATGGTTGTATGATTTAGATAAAGATCATGCAGAGGATGGGTTGATTTCTGGTGTGCTAAACTTGTCGCACGATTTAGGCTGGGCAATCGGGCCTATATTAGGGGGTTTTCTTTATTATGGACTTGGTCCATCTTGGACGATTATGATTGGAGCGCTATTTCTTTTATTGGCTTGGTTTATATACACTATTAAATTAGGTGC
Source organism: Patescibacteria group bacterium (assembly GCA_030156575.1). Classification (GTDB taxonomy): domain Bacteria; phylum Patescibacteriota; class Saccharimonadia; order Saccharimonadales; family Saccharimonadaceae; genus UBA1547. Next base: position 9,215 of record JASGMG010000003.1, read on the forward strand.
ACTAAATATGACCATCAATTCAAATTCTAATATAGCCCCTAAAAAACCACATAAATTTCGTAATGGTAGATATTAATGACAAGAAACTATAAAGCGCTAGCTGTTCTTAAACTTTTAAAGAGCTCTATTGATATATTTATTAATAGTTTTTTTGTTCTTTATTTTTTATCTATCTCTAATAGCAATATTGTAGCTCTTGGAATTTATTATTTAATAATGTATTCAATATTATTTTTCACTATATTTTTATTAAGAAATAGGTGTAAATCTAAAAAAAGAATTAATTTATTGAGAATTGGTATTTTATTAAATCTATTGTTCTTTATATTATTATTTTTTATGCAAAATAATATAGTTACTTATTCTTGGTTTATAGCTATCGTATATGGTCTAGAAGAAGGATTTTATTATTCTGTTTACAACAATTTTGAGTCTAGTGGAGTAGAAAACCATAAAAGAGCTAATTTTATCGGGGTCTATACAGCAATTAAGTCGATATTAAAAATTATTATCCCAGTTATATTTGGTTCTGTTATAAGCTGGGGTGGCTTTGATAAATGTTTTGTGATTATCTTATTTCTTGCTGGGTTTCAACTAATTGTATCTGTAATATTTAAAGATAAATTTTATAAAGAAAGTGATATATTTGAATTTAGTGACTTTTTAAAATTAGTTAAAGCAAATAGTTTAGTTAGGAGATTGTACAGAGTATCTTTCTTCCAAGGCATGATATATAGTGGCGCATTTCAAAGCATAACTATGATATATATAGTGCGTACTTTTATGAGTGGTTTTAGCTTAGGGATATTTACCTCGATCTTTGCTATAGTTACGGGTGTTGTAGGCATGTATTTTGCTAAGTTGATTACTCCTAATTACTATAAACCTAATTTAAAAGCTTCTTGTATTATGACCTTGTTGGCACTTGGTTTAATAATAATTCAATGTAATGTTATAACAGTAATTGTATTTAATCTTGTGCAGTCTTTTTCGAAAACTATAGTAGAGCTTATAAGCGAAAATTATAAGATTAGCATTTCGAATTTAAATGAAATAAAAGAAAAATATAAAGCAGAATATTTTATAGGGATGGAATTTTCTATGTGGGGAGGAAGGCTCACTGGTTATATGCTATTTATATTGCTCGCATTGTCAACTTCTCAGATATGGAGTGGTGGAATACTAATTATATTTGGAATATTTATAATTTTATTTACAAATAATTTGATAAGATTACAGCGTCTAATTTCAAAGAAGCATCTTTTATAAGAACTCATTCTTTAGATGTTCTAGCCTAGAAAGGTAACAAATAATACAAGTCTTTTGACGTAATTGAATTTATAGCCTAGTTGAGATAAATCACTTATGTTATAATTCGACTATGAATAAAGTTAAAAGCTTTTTTAATCTAGTGTTTAGTCATTTTACGAAATTCATTAAAAAAAGAAGAATGATCTCTATTATATTGTTGATAACTATTCTTATTGTTTCTTGTGTGGTAGTTTATTTTGTCTTTATAAAAACAAAAGCTGATAGAGATATATTAGAACCGTCCGCTGAAGACGTCTCAACTATAGCGGTTGAAACTAGTAGATTGGATATTAAAGAATGGGGAATAAGTTTACCTGTTAATAATAACATCTTAGGAGACGTGTCTTATAAAGTAGATGATTATGTATCAATAACCTTTTCTTTTTCAAATTTAAATAGTTTTGATTTTGCTAAAGAAGGTTGTACTAATTTAAACAAAGACTCGTGGGGGCTATTTAGGGTAACTGATATTCCTAGTGAATCATCAGAAGATACTTCTTATTATAGAGTTATAGATGAATATACTTTTGTACCTAATCATCCTGGCATAGTTTGCGACAGTTTAGCCGAATTAAATTCGGCTTATAGTTTTATGGTTAGTGGTATAAAGAAAGATTAATTATGTTGTTTAATATACACTTTGAGAATAAATCTAAATACATATATTTAGTTATACCCTTATTTATTCTTATATTCTTTAGTTCCTTGGTTGTTGCCAATCCAGCTCACGCTGAGGACTTAAGGAACGGAACTGATTATAGTGGTCTGTATAAAACAGGTGTTAATAGCAGTGGTAATAAATTAGGCTATAATGAGCCCGATCCACATTGGACATTATCAAAAATATACAACGTAGCAGGTTTACCAACTTGTCAAGATAATCCTACTACAAATAAAACTGTTTACTATCCTAATAGCCCAGCTACTACTGTTGTTGAAAGAGGCGATGGTGGGGTTAATGTTATCAATGATAATGGCTTAATGATTGGAGTTGGCTATTCTGCTGCTTTATTTACTTACGATGATCATAGTTGGGTATGGTGGACTCAAGTTAATCCAAGTGCCAGATGGATTAGTCAAAATATGAAAGGTCGGCATTTTCATACAGTTAGTTGCCCAGATCCATCATATAACGGTGGAAATATAACTGCTGAAAAAGCGAATGTTTTTGTTTTTACTCTTAAGAACATAGCTATAAATAATAATAAAATTGATCTTAACTCTATTGGTCTTTTTATGAACATAGACGCTGATAACTGGGTATCTGTGTCAGTTAATGGTAATTTAATGACACCTACTAGCCCGACAATCAATAATACTATTGATGGTAAGAAGTGGGTTTCTCCAGACTTTACTACAAATGAGACTAGTAGATTTGAATGGGCAGCTTCTCCTGGCGTCTTTAAACAGTCAGGTAATACCATTGAAGTGCATGTTTTGAGCACATTAACGAATGTTGGAATGATTGTTACTAATATTGGTTTGACTGGATCTGCTACTGAGCCACCTCCATCTGTAGCTAGCGAATGTTGGCCAAGAAAATATTCAGTAAGTGTGTCTTCTGATTATTATGGCGTGGTCCCTGTTGTTGTTACAGCTAATTATATTGATGAGAACGGCGCTTATCATAGTGATGTAGTAGGTGTTCACAGTAGCTCGGTATCAAATGTACCTATAGACAAAAAATATTCAACTTCTCATAATCTAACGTTTTCTTTTAGGGATGCAAGAACTAGGTATAAACAAATTGTAGTAGTATACGCTGGTTGTAGTTCGTATTCTACTGGAACAGGTGAAGACACTGTAACTCATACTTTTTGTTGGCCTACTAAGTATGCAATAGTTACTGATGCAGCTCGTAGCTATTCTCCGATGACTGTAGGCCCTTGTTATAACTATCGCCTTAAGACTGACATTAATCTTACTAGCGCTACCAATGCGGTGGAAGTGGGTACTGGTATAATGACATCAACAACGCTTACTGATAGACCAAATCATCTTACTGAGCTACCTCATATAGGATATCCACACACACGAACAAAAGTTGGAGTAGAATCTATTGTAACAAAGCTAATATATTCATCTCAAGCTCTTTCTACGGTTGCAAAGAGTTTAGGCAATCAACACTCGGATAATTCACCGTGTAGCCAATTTAGTCCAGATCTTAGATGTACTAGTGTTTCGTCAAAAACTTATTCGTCGCCAATTGCGGTGGATGCGACTATGTCTGGAAATGCAAACAGCGAAGTAGATGATGTCCCTGCCGGTAGTGATATATGCTTTGTGCATTCTACACGATATTTTTCAAGTGAGAGTACTGGAAATGGTGGTGAAGTTAATAATGAAGATGTATATTATCATTCAAAGGTTGTTTGTCATACTGTTTACAAAAAACCCAGGGTTCAGATTTGGGGCGGTGATTTAATAACGGGTCGTTCTTTTGGGTCTACTATGGCCAGTGCTAATGAGGTTAGTACTAGTACCTCTATAAAGTCGGGTAGGATGTATGGTAGTTGGGTAGAATATGGTATATTTGCATCTGGTACGGTGTCTGGTATGGGTTCTGGTTCGGCTTTTGTTAATTCACTAGGGTTAAATGTTAGTAATCAATGTGATTATAGTAAATTAACCTTTGCGAATACTAAAATAGGATCAACTAGTTGCACTAATACTACGGCGTTGGGCAATTATTCATCAGGTAGTACTATCCCAGATGTATCTGCAACTTTTCCAACTTCTATTGCAAATAGTTTGAATACGTCTGATGGAGTTGATTTGTCTAATGTTGCTACTGGTGTGTATACAACGAATAGTGATTTTACAATAAAAGGTAGTTCGATAACTCTTGGTAAATGGATTGTTATTAATGCTCCTAACTCCACTGTGACAATTACTGGTGATATTAACTATAGTAATGAGTTTATTGATCATGTTAATAAAATTCCTCAAGTTGTTATTATCGCAAAGAATATAAATATAATTGATAATGTTGGTAATATTGATTCCTGGTTAATAGCTAAGAATGGTTACGTGAATACATGTTCTTCCGTACCAAATATTAGTAGTTTAACTACTGTAACATGTAGTAAACAATTAATTGTTCATGGCCCAGTTATGGCTAAAAAGTTATATTTAAGACGCACGTATGGCTCTGGTGTAGGCACTAATAGTGGAGAGCCTGCTGAGATATTTGATTTACGAACTGATGCCTATCTTTGGGCTGCGAATAGGGCAAAAGATGCCGGTAGCATTCAGACAGTTTATACTTTTGAGCTCCCACCTAGATTCTAGATTATTATAAAAATGATCCATTGCTTTTAATGCTTATGTTTGTGTATAATGGAGGTTAATATGATATCAATAAAGGGAATGGGCGACTTCTTTGCACTGGACATAGGAACTAATGCTGTTCGAGTAGTTCAGCTTTCTACTGCTGGACCTGATAATTGGAATTTATTACATTATGGGTATGTTCCAGTAGATGAAAAAATGTCTAGCAGCGATTCGACTGAATCTATGCGTAAGCTTGGGGAGTCTATAATGACTGCGGTTGGTCAAAGTGGAATAAAAGAAAAGAATATAGTTATTGGAATGCCGTCAAGCAAGACTTTTACCACAGTTGTTGATATACCAAATATGAGTGAACCCGAACTTAAAAATACTATAAAATATCAAATAGACCAATATATTCCTATGTCAATTGATGATGCGAAAGTAGACTGGGCTTTACTTGGACAGTCGCTTCATGATCCAAAACAACAGGAGGTGTTATTAACTAGCACTTCGAATAAATATGCTGAAGAAAGGCTTGAATTTATAGAAGGTCTCGGTTTTAATGTTATCGCAGCTGAACCAGACTCTGTAGCTATGGTCCGATCGCTTTTACCAAAGGGGTTGCAGGATGCTCGATTAATCATTGATATGGGAGAGAGATCTACCGATTTAGCTGTTACTTTTAATGATAGCCCAAGATTAGTTCGCAATATACCAACTGGGCTTAATTCAATAGTTAAGGCTGCGTCACAAAATTTAAATATTCAAAATGATCAAGCTAGACAATTTATTCTTAAATTTGGACTTTCTACAGATAGATTAGAAGGACAGGTTTATAGGTCTATAGAAGGAACGCTTGATAACTTTGCGGCTGAATTGATAAAGTCTATAAAGTTTTTCCAAACTCGCTATCCTAATACAGCTGTTGGTGGCATCTTGTTATCGGGATTCTCTGCTGTTGTTCCAAAGTTAGGAGATTATATAGCTTCAAAAACCGGAATTTCTTGTAGTGTTGCAAATCCATGGCAAAAGGTTAGGGTTAGCCAGGCTGATCAGCAACAGCTTGGCTCTATTGCTTCTGAATTTGCTACAGTCATAGGTCTAGCTGAGCGGAGAAACCTAAAATGATTGAAGTAAATCTTATACCTGATGTCAAACAGGAATTGATACGTACTAGACGAATACAATCTGCGGTTATCACTACGACTATATTAGTAGGGTTGGCTTCAATTGCAATTGTAGCATTGTTAGCCTTTTGGGTTTTTGCAGTTCAGGCTGTAAGAAGTAATCTTGCTGATACTCAAATAAAAGAGGGCAGTAAACAACTAGAAAGCATTGAAGATTTATCTAAAGTGCTCACTATTCAAAATCAGCTAACTAAGATAACTGATTTAAATACAGGTAAACATATCGATTCAAGAACATTTGGTGTCTTATCTGTTATTATTCCGACTGCACCAAATGACATTCAAGTATCTAAATTCACCGTAGATTCAAATGAAAGTACCATAACGCTTGAAGCCCAAGCATACAATGGTTATTCCGCAGTAGAAATATTTAAAAAGACTGTAGAAGGTGCAGCTATAAAATATACAGATAGCAATGGTGATCAACAGCAGGTTCCGTTAGCTTCAGATATAGTAGTGAGTGATGCAAGTTATGGCAAGGACTCGTCCGGTGTTAGGGTGCTTCGATTTAATTTTAGTTTTAATTATACGGAAGAGTTATTATCCCCATCTGCAAAAAACGTTACGACTATTATAACCAATAACGGTAATGTTACTGATTCTTATCTAGGTGTGCCTAACAGTATATTTGTTAATAGGGCTGCAGACCTAAAGGAGAATAACTAAACATGCAAGCTAAAATGACAGCAATTCGTAAGCGTACTCAAATCGAAAATTCGAATCGCACTATGTTTGTATGGATTGCCGGTGTATCTGTTGTTTTTGGATTTGCTTTAGTTGCTTCTATATTCTTAGTGCAAATGATTACTTTTAATGAAAGAGTTTTACAAGAAAAAAACAATACAGTGAATACTTTGGCTTTAAATAATAACAATATATCCGAACTAGAATCTCAGATTAGAGTTCTAGATACTAATCAATCTTTGATTGGCATTAAATCAAATCCTGATGATCAAGCTATACAAGTAATTCTAGATGCATTACCTTCAGATAGAAATGAACTTGCTTTAGGAGCTTCTCTTCAGAATGTGCTTTTGGCAAATATAGATGGGCTTACTCTAGAGTCGTTACAAGTAAACTCAAAAGAAGACACTCTTGCATCTGAATCTAATTCTGGTAATGAAATAGCTTTTAGTTTTACTGTTATCGGTAACCAAGAAGTTTTGAAAAAAGTGTTAACTAATTTGGAGAAGTCGATAAGAACTATAGACGTTATATATATGAATGTCGAGGGTAGTGGTGATCAACTTACTATGACGATTCAGGCTAAAGCTTTTTATGAACCAACTAGAGTAGTTAAGTTAGAGGATAAAACGGTAAAATAATGAAAAAAACAGATATAACAATGATAATATTAATAGCATCGTTTAGTGTATTGATTGCTTTTTTTGTAGCAAAAAGTTTATTTGGTAGCGTGTATAATGGCACTGCTATAGTTAAAACTATCGATAAAATAGATTCATCTATAACCGAGCCTAGTCCAGAAATATTCAATAAAAATGCTATAAACCCAGCTGTCCAGGTTCAAATTGACGGAAATAATTAGAGGTTGTAATCTATGGCTCTTCTTACTAGTGATACTCAAGAGAAGCTAACTAGTCTTCTTATTGGAGAAGGCTTAGTTAGCGAGACTGTTCTAAAAGATTTAGAAGCATCTTCGGCAAAAGATAATAAACCACTTCTTAGATTGTTAGTTGAACAAGGTGTAGTTGATAATGAATTGATAACTCATGCTATTGCTCAGGTATCTGGTGTCCCTTATGTAAACTTAAATAATAGTTTTATAGACCAAAATGTTTTGAGCTTATTATCAGAGGATATCGCTGAGAGGTTTATGGCTGTTCCTTTGGCTGAGGTCCAAAATCGACTTGCAGTAGCTATGCTTGATGCAAATAATGTTCAAGCAGTTGATTATTTAGCTAATTATATTGAGCGACCGCTTAAAGTATTTATGGCTTCAGAAGAGAGTGTTCGACATGTTTTAGGCCAGTACAAAACGGATCTTTCTAGTGTCGATGCAGCGGCTGAAGCTAGTCAAGTAGAATCTGTTAAAGAATCTGCCAAAGAGATAAAGATGATAGTTCAAGACTCTCCAATAAGTAAGGCGTTGGTTACTATATTGGAATATGCCTTAAAGTCACGTGCTAGTGATGTCCATATTGAGCCTTTAGAGGGCTCACTGAAAATAAGATGTAGAGTTGATGGTATGCTACGAGAAATTATGCAATTACCAAAGAGCATAGAGCCTGCACTGGTTAGTCGAATAAAGATTTTATCTAATCTTAAGATTGATGAACATCGTACGCCACAAGACGGACAATTTACTGTCAAGATTGCTGGTAAGGAAGTTGACCTTCGTATCGCCATCAGCCCTGTTATATGGGGTGAACAGGTAGTTATTCGTATACTTGATAAATCAGGTAATGACTTTGATATTGAAGCGATGGGCTATGCAGGAAGAGCACTTAGGGCGATTAGAAAAGGCATACGTCGACCAAATGGTATGGTTCTAACATCTGGCCCAACTGGTAGTGGTAAGACAACTAGTCTTTATGCACTAATTAAAGAAATTAAAGATGATAGTGTTAATATAGTTACATTAGAAGATCCTGTTGAATACAAGATGAGTGGTGTTAATCAAATTCAAGTGAATGCTGATGTAGGTTTAACATTCGCTAGTGGCTTGCGTTCTATTCTTCGTCAAGATCCTGATGTTGTGATGGTGGGAGAAATTCGTGATAGTGAGACTGCTAATTTAGCTGTTCAGGCGGCGTTAACAGGACATTTAGTATTCAGTACTTTACATACTAATAGTGCGGCTGGTGTTCTACCTAGACTACTTGATATGGGTATTGAGCCCTTCCTTATAGCTAGTACAGTCAATACCATTATTGGACAAAGGTTAGTACGTCGTGTTGCTAAAAAACGTGAGATTTATCAATCTAACCCGATTGAAACTCAAAATATAACAACAACAATTGGGCATCTTTTGCCTAAAACGTCAGCAGACATAGCAAGAGTTTCTCAAGATTTAGGCTATAAAGACTTGCCCTTAGCTAGCCAAAGCGCTTATACTCTAGTTAAGGGTGTTGATAGCCCTCAATCTCCAAGAGGATATAGTGGTCGAGCGGGGCTATATGAAGTTATGGATGTTGACGAATCAATTCAAAGTTTGATTGTTGCTAGAGCTACGAGCTCTGAGATACAAAGAGCGGCTCAACAGCATGGTATGGTTACAATGAGGCAAGATGGGTATATGAAAGTTTTACAAGGTATTACAACTATTGAAGAAGTAAATCGTGTTACGTCGGATACGGCATAGAAGAAGGGTGGATATAAAATGAATAATCAAGAATTAAAAATAGAGGTTTTACTAGAAGAGGTTGTTCGCAAGAAAGCTTCGGATTTACACCTTCAAGTTGGATTACCTCCAATGATACGTGTTGATGGAGCTCTTTTGCCTATTATGGGTTTTAACCCTATGGACGAGTCAGTAGTTGAAACTTTGATATTTGCGATATTAGACCAAGATCAAAAGCAGATACTTCTAAAAGATAAAGAATTTGATTTTAGTTTTGCTTTTGGAACTTTAGGGCGTTTTCGTGTAAATGCATATCATGAGCGTGGTAACCTTGCGGCTGCTTTGCGTTTAATTCCTAATGAAATAAAAACAGCTACTGAACTTGGGTTGCCTAGCGTTGCCATGAGTTTTGCTGATTATCCTAGAGGTTTAGTGTTGATTACTGGGCCGACTGGTAGCGGTAAATCAACAACTTTAGCAGCTCTTGTAGATAAAATTAATAGTGAGCGTGCTCAACATATTATTACTATTGAAGACCCTATTGAATTTACTCATAAATCTAAGAAATCAGTAGTTGTTCAGCGTGAAGTTCATTATGATACCTATAGTTTTAGTGCTGCGCTTCGTTCAAGTCTACGTCAAGATCCTGACGTTGTCTTAATTGGTGAAATGCGTGATCTAGAGACTATAAGTGCAGCTATTACTATTGCTGAAACTGGACACTTGGTTTTTGCTACCTTACATACTAACAGTGCTTCTCAATCAATTGATCGTATGATTGATGTTTTTCCACCACATCAGCAACCTCAAATCAGAGCGCAGTTATCTAATATATTAATGGCAATTTGTTCACAACGTTTAATTCCAGCAATTGGTGGTGGCAGGGTTGTAGCAGCTGAAATACTAGTTACTAATCCAGCTGTGCGAAATATAATTCGTGAAGGTAAGTCTCATCAACTTGATGCTGTAATTCAAACTAGTGCTGATCAGGGTATGCAAACAATGGATCGCACTCTAGTGAATATGGTTCAAAGTGGTACAATTACATACGATAATGCTTACGAAGTTGCTGTTGATTTAGTTGAATTTGAAAGATTAATGCGAGGTTAATAATGAAAAAGTTTACGTACGAAGCTCGTGATCGGTCTACTAATAAGATTACTAAATCTATTGTTCAGGCTGACTCTGAAAGTTCGGCGGCAAAATTATTAATAAGTCAAGGATTCACACCACTCAGTATAAAAGAGCACAATGATAACGATAATATATTTGTTCGTTTAACAGGTAGGATAACAACAAAAGACAGGATAGTTTTTACTCGTCAGCTAGCTACTCTAATTGGAGCAGGCCTTCCACTAGCACAAAGTTTAAATACTGTAGCAGAACAAACTGAAAATAAGAAGTTGCAATCTATAGTTCAGGAAATTACAGTGTCAGTTGAAGGTGGAAATACACTGTCATCTTCTTTTGCTAAATATCCTAACGTGTTTGATAAAGTTTTTCTAGCTTTAGTGGGGGCGGGTGAAATATCGGGTACTCTAGACGACTCATTAAGGCGAATAGCAGATCAGCAAGAAAAAGATGAAGCTTTGATGAGTAAAATTAGGGGGGCTTTAACGTACCCTATTATTGTTTTAGTTGTAATATCTATGGTTTTGATATTTATGCTAGTATTTATTGTTCCTCAAGTTGAAAATTTATATCACGATTTAAAAAAAGATTTACCATTTATCACTCAAATTATGGTCAGTATAGCAAATTTCTTAACTAGTTATTGGTGGATTGCTTTGATTATTATTGCTATTGCTGTGTATTTCTTAATACAATATTTAAAGACAGAATCTGGTATAAAAGTTGTTGACACTATTAAATTAAACGTGCCTATTTTTGGTAAAATGTTTAGGAAATTATATATGGCACGATTTATGAGAACAGGACAAACATTATTAGGTACCGGTGTTAGCATGCTAGATATGATGAAGATTACCTCTGAGGCTGTAAATAACACTCTTGTGCAGAATAGTATAGAAAAAGCGTCTAGTAAAGTGAAGGGCGGAAAAACTTTATCAGCATCATTGCAACCAGAAGAGTATATTTTGCCATTAGTTCCTCAGATGATAAAAATTGGAGAGCAATCTGGTCGTATAGATGAAATGATGGGCAAAGCTGCTCAGGTTTATGAAGATGAACTTGATGAACAAGTGAGGACAATATCCACAGCTATTGAACCCGTGCTAATGGTGTTTTTAGCTATTGTTGCTGGGGGTATGATAGCTGCCATATTGTTACCAATATATGGTCTAGTTAATATTATATAGTTTAATATATGGACATCGTTACTTATATAGGGTAATATAAAAAGCATAAGAATAATAGCGATAAAAAGTTATTTGTAAGAAAGGGTTAAGGGATCCATGGATAATCACAAAAGGGTAAAAGGTTTTACTATAATTGAAGTGGTATTGGTACTTGCTATCGCCGGTCTAATATTTTTAATGGTGTTTATTGCGTTGCCAGCTTTACAACGTAGTCAACGCGACACTCAAAGAAAAAATGATTTAAGTCGTCTTAATACAGCACTTACTAGTTATCAATCTAATAATAAAGGCAGATTACCTAGCACTACTGCAGGTACGACAGCTAATGCTGCATGGAAAACTTTTGTTAATAATTATTTAACAATTGTAGATGGAACGACTGGAACGGCAACCGATGAATTTGACGATCCTAGTAGTGGTATCGAGTATAAGATAGTTGCTCATACTGGGTCTACGGCCTTTACTCTATCATATAGTTCTACCGAGCCTACTATACATGCTATCATTGGAGCATCTTGCAATGGTGAGAGCCTAACTTATGGTCAGGGTGATCGTAAGGTTGCTTTTCAGATGAAGCTAGAGGGTAATGGTATAACTTGCGTAAATAATTAATTAGTTATTTGATATATAGCCCCGCTGATTTAAGCGGGGTTTTCTTTTTTAAATCTGTCTGTTATCATTAAGGTTATGAATATCTCTATTTTTGTATGTGTGGCAGTTGGCTTATTCGGATTATGTCTCGGTAGCTTTGCTGGTGCCTTGGTTTGGAGATTACGCGCCAAACAGTTATTGAAAGACAAATCTGATATTGAAATGTCAAGATCTGAAAAGAATGAATATAAACGATTAAAGAAGCTAACGAGGGCTTCGTTGTTAAATGATCGTTCACAGTGTTTAGATTGCTCATATCAATTAAAATGGTATGATTTAATACCGTTATTTAGTTGGGTCGTATTAAAGGGAAGATGTCGTAAATGTCATGAAAAAATTGGGTACCTAGAGCCAATGTTAGAAGTCGGCGTTGCTGTTTTCTTTATTTTATCTTATATATTATGGCCTTATCCTTTAGACAGCACTATTAGCATTTTACGCCTATTAGTTTGGATGATATCTGGTGTTGGCTTAGCTATTGTTTTTGTTTATGACTTAAAATGGTTTTTGATTCCAAATAGAGTTAATTTTACTATTATTGGTATCGGATTGATTAATATTTTACTTATTTTATTTAGTTCAACTAATAAAATAGATGTTTTGTTAAATATTGTTGGGGCTAGTATTATACTCAGTGGGCTTTATTATGTTATTTATCTAATATCTAATGGTAAATGGATTGGTTTTGGTGATATAAAGCTAGGGTTGGGCTTGTCTTTTCTATTAGCAGATTGGAAGTTAGCTTTTATAGCTTTGTTTGCTGCTAACTTTATAGGTTGTTTGGTTGTGATTCCTTCTATGATTACTGGTAAGCTAAAACGTGATTCTCGTATACCATTTGGACCATTATTAATTATTGGATTTGTAATTGCTGGTTTGGTTGGCACATATTTGATAGATGTTTATATGTCTATACTATTAATATAATAACCAACATTAACAATATGCTTATGATATAATCATATACAAATGGGTTGTAAATATAAGATATCCGGTTTTACTATTATTGAAACGATGCTTTTTCTTGCCATCACAGGTTTATTAGCTGCTGGTTTGTTGGTTGGTATTGGTACGTCTATAAATACTCAGAGATATAAAGATAGTGTGATATCTCTTCAGGCTATAATACAACAGCAGTTTTCTAATGTCTCTAATGTTTCTAACAATCGGGACGGCAGTTGGAAGTGTAATAGTTCTACTTTGAATGCAAAGTCAGTAACTAATGGTGGCGATTCAATCGGACAGTCTAATTGTGTAATAATTGGTAAACTTATTACTGTAGATAAAATTGATAAAAGTGTCTTATTAATAAAGACTGTTCTTGGATCTCCGAAGTCGTCAAATGGAGAATCTGTTTCAAATAAGAATAGCCTAACGTCACTCAGTGATCAATATAATTTGAGTTTTTCACCCGTAGATACTCATACTGAGAAATACGATATAGAATGGGGGAATCATCTAACCAATCTTAATGGAGATCCATCTAGTTTTTCTATATTTATATTTCGTTCTCCGAGTAATGGAAGTATTAAGACACTCGTAGATCCAAATAATATTGTTAATGATATAAATAGCATTGTTAATGAATCGGCTTTATCAAAGGAAGTGAAGATGTGCTTAACTCCTGAAGGTATTGTTACTGGTAATAAAATGTCTATTATAGTTAAATCAGGAGCTACTAATGGCAATGATGTCGAGACTGGTGGATCGGACAGTGGTTGTAAATAATGAAAAGATATAGAGATCGTGGCGATACTCTTGTGGAAGTCTTATTTGCTATTACTGTGTTTAGTTTAGTCGCCGTAAGTAGCATATCAATAATGAATCAAGGATCTGCAACCGAGCAAAGAGCTCTTGAAATAACACTTGTTAGACAAGAAATAGATGCACAAGCAGAGGCTCTTCGGTTTTTGAATTCATCTTATATTTCTGCCTACAGGTTGGGTACTAGTAATGACGCCGGTACTTATAATGAGAATACACCATCTGGGCAGTGGTTTAAGTTAAAAGATTATGTAAAATCACCAGATGCGATATCACCAGTTAATAATGATAGTGCTAGCTGTTCTAATAAAAAAGGTAGCTTTCCTCAGAAAAGTTTTATCTTGAATGCAAAAAAAGCTGTTATTGTTTCTAACGCATTTGATCGGGCTCAAACATATGCTCAAGTTCGTTATAATAATGGTGATGTGTATTCATCAGAAGGCATATGGATAGAGGCTATAAGCCCGAACGTTACAAGTTCTAGTAATAATACTTATATAGATTTTTATATACGCGCATGTTGGGATAGCCCTGGTCAGTCTGTTCCAGTGAGATTAGGCACTATTGTGAGGTTATATGAACCACGTGGTTAAAAAAAATGGGTTTACTATAGTTGAGTTAATGTTGGCAATGACTTTTGTAGCAACTTTGCTTGTGTCTATATCTATGACAATCATTCAAATTAGTAATATATATAATCGTGGCTTGACTTTAAAAGATGTAAATCAGGCTGGATCTTCGATTGCTAGCGAGCTAGAACGTAGTATTAAGGAGACTTCTTCTTTTAGTTTGGATGAAGGTTCTGGGCATTATATTATTCAAGCAGATCAGGGTGGTCGTTTATGCTTAGGGAACTATAGTTATTTATGGAATTATGGGTCTAAGTTAAAATCTCCAAATACCTTATATAATCAATATAGTGATACTATTTATAATAGAAGTAATCCAATACGTTTTGTCAAAGTTCCAGACACAGATAATAGTTACTGCATAGACTTGGCAAAAAAGGTTGATTATACAAATTCTACTGAATTGCTTGGTTCAGGACAACACGATTTAGCGCTTCATAATTTTTCTATTTCTAAAGGTGCTAGTGATGTAAAAACTGGACAAAGTCTGTATAGTATTAGCTACATAATCGGTACTAATGACGAAGACTCTTTTGTTGATAATAATATTGTTTGTTTACCCCCAACTGCGGCGAACTCTGACCCGTCTTATTGTTATATAAATGATTTCAGTATAATTGTACGTTCGGGAAATATGATGGATTGATTCAAAAAAGGAGAGTATGGATATGTTTTTAAAAGATAATAAGCAAAGTGGTGTAGTGTCATTAATTCTTGTGGTATTTTCTATGTTGTTAATTACTATCGTGACGGTTGGGTTTACTCGTGTCATGGTTAAGGACCAACAGCAGGCGAATGCAACCGATCTCTCTCAAAGTGCCTATGATTCAGCACAAGCTGGAATTGAAGACGCTAAAAGGGCTTTATTGTATTATCAAAATGTTTGTCAGGGTTATATAGTAGGAAATTGTGTTTCTGTTGCAAATATAATAGGTTCACCATCCTGTAATGAAGCTGTAATCAAAACATTAGGCGATGTTTCTGGTAAAATCGGGTCAGATGGTGAAATAAAGATACAGACTAATAGTAGTGACAATGATCTTGAACAAGCTTATACGTGCCTGAAGATTATATTAAATACTAACGATTATCTTGGAGAGCTGTCAAAAGATACATCGGACATTATACCATTAAGCAGTGTTAGTCCGTTCGATACAGTTAAAATTGAATGGTTTAGCTCTAAAGACTTAAGTTCTAGTGACAATAAAAAAGCCACGTTATCTAATATAATTACAACTCCATTGTTAGCGACTGCAGATTGGGCAACTACAACTCCGCCTGCTATGAGAGCGCAATTAATTCAATTTAGCAAAAAAGGCGCTACTCTGAGTGAATTAGATCAAGAGATTAAAAATGGGAATGGATCTAATACGTTGTTCTTATATCCTTTATCTGTTGGTTCAAATAATCTTAGTTTTTTGAGTGATAGCCCTCGTAGAAGTAATAATCAATCATCTGCTAATTCACCTTTGCCCGTAAAATGTGTAAAGGACCTTAGTGCTACGGATTACTCTTGTTCAGTAAGTATAAAGACCCCAGAGGTTGTTGATGGACTTGAAGGCACTGTGTACCTTAGGTTAACTGCTTTATATAATCAGGCTAGATATAGAGTATCATTAACTAATAGTAGTAGCTCTAACGTAGTTAAGTTTAATGGAGTTCAGCCAGAGGTTGATTCAACTGGAAGAGCTAATGACTTGTATAGACGTGTAGTGTCTAGGGTGGAATTAACAGATATTTATTTTCCATATCCAGAAGCTGAAGTTGATACTACCGATGGCCTCTGTAAAGACTTTGTTGTTACGGATAGACCTAATGACTATAATGAGTATTTGCAAAATAGAGCAAGTTGTAAGAACTGAATAAGATATTTATTCAGTTGTATTACTGTGAAATCTTTCGTGAATTTCGCGTAGATGTTCATCTGTAACGTGTGTATAAATTTGAGTGGTGCTAATACTACTGTGCCCTAGCATGACTTGAACACTACGAATATCAGCACCGTTTATTAATAGATCTGTTGCAAAGCTGTGGCGCATAGTGTGCGGAGTTACGTGCTTTGTTATACCTGCTAGGCGAGTATATTTATTTATGATTCGTTGTATACTTCGTGCACTAAGACGACGATAGTTTCCGTCTGTTGAAGCTTTCATGTTACGACTATAGCTTAAAAAAAGAGGTGAAATATTATCATTTCTTGATTTTAAATAATTTTCTATATGCATACTGGCATTTTCACTAATAAAAACTGGACGATCTTTTTTACCTTTGCCTCTAACCATAAATTCACGTCTAGTTGTGTTTATATGGTCACGATTCAAGTTAACTAGTTCTGATACACGTAATCCGCTAGAAAAGAGTAATTCAACAATTGCTCGATCCCGCAATCCTTGCTCGGTATTTAAATTTATTTTTTCAAGTAATCTTTCTATCTCATCATAATGTAAAAAAGTTACTTGTCTGCGAGAGATCTTTGGTAGCTCGATTTTTTCTGGTGATAGGCTAGTGATATTCCTTTTAGATAAATACCCTAAGAATCCACGAAGGGCTATTAGGTGATAGCTTTGTGTTATCGTTGCTAATTCATCATCGTTGCTATTCTTATAACGATTTAGCCACAGTCTATATTTTCGAATTATTTCGGTTGTTATTTTATCAACCGTTATATCATTAGTAAATTCTATAAAGCGTTCTAGATAAAGGGCATAGTTCTCGGCAGTATGAGCCGAACGTCCACCTTCAACTTCTAGGTGCTCAACATAATCTAATATAAGTTCTGACATATACATGTTATTAGCATAACTTAAAAGACTAGGTTTATCACATATTATTATTTTTTGATACAATAGTAATTAATAATGTAAGGAGTTATAAAATGACATCGAAAGAATATATCGAAAAAACATTGGTAATTTTTAAACCAGATGCGGTTCAAAGAGGTGTCGTAGGTGAGATATTAGCTAGGTTTGAACGGGTAGGTTTGAAGATTGTCGCTATGCGGATGGAAATGCCAACTCGCGATCAATATTATGAGCATTATGAAGATATAGGGAAAATGATATCTCGTAGAGGTGAGGCTGTTTTTAATTCAGTGCTTGAATTTATGCTTGATGGGCCAGTTATAGTTATGGTACTTGAAGGTGTTGATGCTATTGATGTAGTTCGAAAGATGGTAGGTTCTACTGAACCAAAAGCAGCTGCAATCGGCACTATCCGTGGTGATTATAGTCATATAAGTTATGGACGGGCTGATTCTGAACATAAAAGCACTCCAAATATTATTCATGCTAGTGCTGATGCGTCTGATGCTAAGAAAGAAATTAGACACTGGTTCTCTGAGAGTGACATATATGACTATGAAATTCCTAATGAAAAATTTACGCGATAAAACCGAATTGTTTTTCTGTTACAATAAATGTGGTATGCCTCGGTAGCTCAATTGGATAGAGCAGATCCGTCCTAAGGATAAGGTTGTAGGTTCGATTCCTGTCCGGGGTACCACTGATACTTTAGGAGTAATTTGCGTTGAATAATATGTCTAAGAGTAAAATGCAGTTTGATTTTGACGGCCAATGGGATGGAGAGACTGTGCTGTTCGTATTTCGTCGTCATGCTATAGCTATGCGCAAGGGATTTTATGCATTATTGATTCCATTAGTAATTACATCAATACCTCCACTCATTTGGAGTTATAACCTTGAATTATTCTTATTGCCTGTAGTAGGACTTATAACTGGTATTGTCTTATTCTTATATCATTATATTCTTTGGTATTTTACGATTTATATAGTTACTGATCAAAGAATTAGGCAAGTTACACAGCGCAGTTTATTTGGCAAAAACGTAGTAGATCTAAGACTTTCAAAGATCCAGAACATAAGCTATAATGTACCAGGACTTAGTGGTGAGATATTCAAGTTTGGAACTATTGTTATTCAAACGTTTGTAGGTGATTTAATAATTAAGAATGTTGAACACCCTGATGAAATTTATAATAAGTTGCAAAATGCAACAAACAATATTTTAGATAAGCAAGGAGAATATGAAGAACCTATTTCGTAAATTTCGTAATCGAAAAAGTCCACCTGTACCGACCAGGATCACTAGTGAGACGGTCGCTCAGCATCGTGAACGAATATTAGCTGGGGGTCGTCGTTTTAAATACCCAATCCAATATGCTAGACATAAATTAGTTATTAACGCAATTTTAATAGGTTTAGGCACATTAATATTGGTGTTAGCTATTGGACTATGGCAGTTGTATCTAGTACAAAATACTAGTGATTTCATGTATCGCATAGTAAAGTTTCTACCCGTGCCTGTTGCAACTATAGATGGTCAACAGGTGCTTTATAGTGATTATTTATTAAAATACCGTAGCTCAGTTCATTATTTAGAACAGAAGGAGCAAGTTAGTCTTAAAACCGATGATGGTAAGAGGCAAGTTGAATATATTAAGCAACAGTCGATGAAGGATGCTATCGCAGACGCATATGCTTATAAATTGGCAAAAAAAATGAATATATCAGTTAGCGATTCTGAGTTGGAAGGTTTTCTTAAAGAACAACGTAAATCAAGTGATGGTGAGGTGTCACAACAAACGTATGATGCGGTTATTTTAGATTATTATGGGTGGAGCCCGTCAGAATATCGACATATGGCCGAAGAAAAGTTGCTCAGACAAAAAGTAGCATATAAGATGGATGATGCTGCGATTGATACGGTAAATAGCTTAACAGTTGCGATTAAAAATAATTCATCTGCAGATTTTAAAACTTTAGCGGCCACGATTTCTAAAACGGCGACTACGAAAGCTGTATATGGTGTTTCTGGCTGGGTACCAAAAGATAATCAGGATGGCGGGTTGTCTATTGTAGCAGCTAAACTTTCTAAACTACAGATATCAGATTCTGTTAAATCAACTATAGGTGATGGATACTATGTTGTTAAATTATTAGATATTAATGACACTCAAATAAGTTATGAATATATTCAAGTCCCATTGTCTACGTTTGATGATGCCTTGAAAAGCATATTAGATACCGAAAAAGTTAAGAAGTATATATCATTGTAATATTATGAATAAAGCACTTACTTTTTCTATTACATGTGAGCTTAATGGCACTTTGGCGCGAGTTGGTATTATAAAGACTCCTCATGGAAATATAGAGACGCCAGCTTTCATTGTAGGAGGAACTAAAGCCACTGTAAAAACATTAACCTCAGAACAAGTATGTCAACTTGGAGGGCAGTCAGTTTTAGCCAACACTTATCATTTAATGCTTCAACCTGGGGCTGATATTATTGCCGAGGCTGGTGGAATTCATAAATTTATGAATTGGAGTAATCCTATATTTACTGACAGCGGAGGTTTTCAAGTTTTTTCTCTTGGTATGGCTTACAAAAAAGGGCTTGATGCAACGAGTAGTAGCGAAAAAGGGGATTATCGTAAAGCAGTGCACTCTTCGTCTCAATTAGCAAAGATAACTGATGATGGTGTGACTTTTAGTTCACATATTGATGGTAGTAAGATATTTATAAATCCAGAGATATCTATGGAATTACAACATAAAATAGGATCTGATATACATATCGCTTTTGATGAATTGACTTCACCTTTGGCTAGCCGTGATTATATTAAAAAAGCAATGGAGCGCACACATGCTTGGGCTGACCGTTCACTCAATAGACATCAAGAATTAAATGATAAGCATGTTTTAAATAATGAAAAATTACAGGCATTATATGGTGTGGTCCAGGGTGCGCGTGAAGAAGACTTAAGAAAAGAAAGTTCTAAATTCTTGGGTGCTCGTAACTTTGATGGTTATGGTATTGGTGGAATATTTGGACCGACTGAAATTCCAACAGTTCTTAGTTGGGTTAATAATATATTGCCTATGGATAAACCTCGTCATTTGCTTGGTATGGGGTCTCAGCCAGCTGATTTATTTCTCGGAGTGCAGTATGGAATTGATACTTTTGATTGCGTAGCTCCAACCAGACAAGCTCGTAACGGGGCGTTATTTACTAATAGTGGACGTTTAAATATTAAAAACAGCAAATTTAAATGTGATTTTTCGCCGGTTGATAATTCTTGTGATTGTTATACGTGTAAAAATTATACGCGTGCCTATATTCATCATCTTTTTCGAGCGAATGAGATTCTTGGCCTAACATTAGCCAGTATCCATAATGAGAGATTCGTTGTTCGCACTGTTGATTATATCCGCGAAAGCATAAAGGACAATACTTTCTTTGAATATAAAAAAGACTTTTTGGAAAAGTATTATGGTAAACATAAAGCTTCTAGCTTTTTATAATTAATTTATATTTACTATAAAAATAAAACAGTCACTATATGGTGGCTGTTTTATTGGCGGGCTCGGCCGGATTTGAACCGGTGATCTCCTCCGTGACAGGGAGGCGTGATAACCCCTTCACTACGAGCCCATGCTGTATATGAACTTTAAATATAATAGCAGTTTTTGTATCTTAGTGCAACAGAGTATAAACGTTTTATTTTACATTATTAGGGTGCTATAATAATTATAGTCAACTGAGTGCCGCTGTAGCTCAGCTGGTAGAGTGGCGCTTTCGTAAAGCGTAGGTCTCCGGTTCAAATCCGGACAGCGGCTCCAATTAAATAAGATAAACGAGATTTGTTTTTCAGATATGAATATAAAAGAGACTATCATAAAATCACTAAAGCAACTTGTCACTGATAGGTATTTATTAATTTTGCTATCGTTTTTATTGTTATTTTCTATTGTTTCTGCTGTTATTATCGGGTTCTCTGTGCACCCGAGTGAATTGCAATTAGTATCTCGTTATTCGGAATTTGGGATATCACATTTATATCGTAACCAGTGGTTTTATCTATTAACATTTATATTATTTGAAATTATCGTATCAATCTTACATATTGTGATCTCTATAAAATTATTAATTATAAAAAATCATTTTTCGGCAACCGTATTTGCTTGGCTTGGTATAGTTGTTATATTCTTAGGTTTATCTACATCTATGGCAGTATTGAATGTGTGGACGCCACTCTAGTAGTATGATTGATTTGGAAATACCCCTAGGTAGGCGGACTTTGAAATATCGTTTATTTGAAATGCTTCCAGCTATCTTAAGTTATGGCTCATTTGTTCTAATGGTGATATTATCGTTAATTAGTCCAGCTTTAGCGGCAATTTATTTGCTATTAATAGTAGTTACGATTCTAGTAAAAGCTGTTGGTATTGCTATACATACAATTCAGGGGCGTAATAGACTAGAAACTGCTCAAAAAATTGATTGGCACTCAAGATTGTCAGATCTAGAGAATCCAGAACGTTCATATAAAGCTATAATTAATAACAAGCTAGTTTCATCTGATTCGTTTAATCATATCGAGAACTTACGCCTTATATCTGCTGATACAAATTTATTTCCTCGACCATCTCAAATTTATAATGCAGTTATCATAGCAACATATAATGAATCATACGAAGTGTTAGAGCCGACTATAGAGTCTTTATTAAAGGGAACTTATGATAGTAAAAAAATTATATTGGCTATTGCATATGAAGAGAGAGGTGGAAAAGCTATAAAGAGTACCGTTCATAGGTTGAAGGCAAAATTTAGTAATGATTTTTATGCGTTTCATTTAATAGAACACCCAAAGGATCTACCTAATGAAGTAGTTGGTAAGGGCGGTAATATAACATACGCTGGTTATTTTCTAAAAAGATGGTTAAAAGGTCAAAAGATCGCATCAAAGAATGTAATAGTAACTACATTAGATAGTGATAATAAGCCCCATGCTGTATATTTTGACTATCTCACTTATGAATACATAGTTAATGAAGATCGTAAGCATTTATCCTATCAGCCAGTGGCTTTATTTTTAAGTAATATTTGGGATGCTCCAGCGCCAATGAGAGTTATAGCAACTGGTAATTCATTTTGGAATATTATTAGTTCAATGAGACCACATACGCTTCGTAATTTTGCGGCGCATTCTCAACCAATGGATGCTCTTGAAGAAATGAATTTTTGGAGTACGCGTACGATTGTAGAAGACGGGCATCAGTATTGGCGTAGTTACTTTTATTTTGGAGGTAATTATTCGGTAATGCCATTATATGTGCCTATTTATCAGGATGCCGTATTATCAGATACCTATACAAAGACCTTAAAGGCTCAATTCATTCAACTTAGACGGTGGGCTTATGGTGCTTCTGATATTCCTTATGTTGCTACTAGGCTTTTTACAAATAAACGTAATGTGTCGTTACTTGGTGGTATCGCACGTCTTTTAAGACTGATTGATGGCCATGTTACCCTTGCTAGTGTGTCAATATTAATTGCCGTTGGTGGTTGGATACCTCTTTTGATTAATAGTGAAGCGGCGCGAAGTATTCCGGCACATCAGTTACCAGAGGTAGTAAGTGCCCTTCAGCAGGTGGCATTGGTGGGCTTATTTATTACGGTTTTCTTGTCATTTAAGATGTTACCCCCTCGCCCTGAGCGTTATAAACGACGTCGAACTTTATCAATGATCTTACAATGGGCTTTAATGCCGTTCACGGCGATACTTTACAGTGCTATATCAGCCCTAGACTCTCAAGGGCGTTTATTTATGGGCAAATATTTAGATAAGTTTGATGTAACCGATAAAGCTACTCATCAGTCGGTCGCTCAAACTAAACTTTTAGCTAAAACAAAGAAAAATTAGTTGTGCCTTATATACCAAATAATAAATTAATAACGTATTAACTATATGTTGAATGACAACAGTATAGTATTTAATATTTAGCTAGAGATACGAGAGGATACCTCGTGCTTTAATTGCTTTAAGGTTTTGTCATACTCAAACCCTAGGTTAAAACGTTCTAATTGAGACTCTTTGGGTATATCCTTAACTTGTTTCTTATGATTCATATTCTTATATTAGCATAAACATAATATTATGTCAATGAAACATATAACAGTGCGCTATATCGATTATGATATATTATAGATTTGATTAGTGTAATAGATTAGGTGGAAAACTATATGAAAGAGTGGATATAAAAAATTCACCACTATAGGTGGTGAATGATTATTATCTATGGTGGACCTTGTACGTAATAATTTACACCTTTTGAAACTAGAGGCTAGTAGATGGAGAATATTACTCGGACCAGATTACCAGATATACAAACTACAGACGAGAACTTAATAAAAGTATAATCCCATGAGGAAAGTACACCCAATACTATCACTAAATTTATAATAAATAGGTTATGTTACCAGCCTTGATAGCTTTTAACTTCTTGTATCTTTTGAGCGAATTGGTTGCTTAAGTCTTTTGCATTATTAAAAGGCGTGTTTAAGTCGGCTGTATAGCCTTCGTTGATGCTTTCCGCAGCGTACAAAGCAATATCGCATTGATTCTGGGCTTTTATTGCAAGTTGAGAGGCATCTTTTTTTAATTGGGTCTCGGTACTATCTGGTAAACCAGCAAGAATACCTATCCCAATGGCTTCGGTTGTGACATTTTGTTGCATTGACCTGGCTTTTTTAAGAGATGCCGCATCGCCTAACCCAGTTAGATAGTTTATGTTAGATATTTCAGCCGAAAGTTTCAATGCATCTCCGACCCACTGCCTACGTAGCTGTTTATTCTCTTCGTCCATCTTCTGTTTATATTCTGAGTCCATTTGTGCCTGAGATGTTGTGCTAGTTGTTTGTGCTGAGGTACTTTCTGGGGTAGTGGATGATTCGTTGTTTGTCGATTCGATAGCTGATGATTTAGTGTTTGTTTCTGGCTCGGTGGTCTTGGACATGCTGTTTGTGGCTTCTTGAGCCGAGGAATTCGTTTTTTGATGATTATTCTGATTAGTTGCGAAACTTACCGACCCGATAACAACGCCCATTACTAAAACGCTAATCACGGAATACTTAACAATCCGATTGCGTGTATCATACTTGTTAGCTGCTTCGAATTCTTCTTTCCATCCTAAATTATTCATAATAATAACCCCTTGTTAATTAACAAATAGCTAATCATTCCAATATTCAGACGTTGGTTTATTAGCGGCATCGCCGACACAGGGGACTGCGGCTGTCCCCATGATAAGTGCTATTCTATTTTTATCAATGCAATTGAATTCATCCTGACTAAGCCCACCTGGTAGAAGGTTTAATTTGCTAGATACAGTACTGCCATAGACGAGTAATGCAATTATTGTAAGTGTTGTAGCGATAAACCAAGAACTAAAGGTGATAATCTTTGTCCGTTTGTCATTCTTTGTTAATAAGATTGTCGTTATTGCGAATATTGCAATAATAATGGGAATGATAGCGATATTGAATATATTTTCTGGGTTAAAACTAATGTCATTGGCTTTTTGCTTTACGTATCCAGATTGGCAAAGACCTTGTGCGAAGAAACTAGTACAGTCCACTGTGGTTTCTGTTGTTTTGAAACTACTGACATAAAAAGTTAAACATATAAGAAAAAAAGTGATTATGCCAACAATGAAAACGATAGACTTATTTGTTTGATTTTGTGTTTGAGGCTTTTCTGATAGCATGATTTCTCCTTTGGTTAAAGGATGTCATATAAAACAAACAGACACCCATACTAGGGTGTCTAAATCCAGTAGAAGAACTATGTCCAACTACGTTCGCATGAGTGTCTGTCTTATAGACATAGTTCACGCACTTTTTAGGCACGGTTTCTTATACTGGATTTAGACTCTTTTATTATAAACCATTTGAAGTAATACCCCTATAGCACCCGAATTCGTATCAAATTCGACCTATTGGGTGTTAATTAGTTAAGAGTCTCTCTTGTCCACAAAAAAATTATTTCCAAGTAAATCAGGTATCGTTTAGGTTACAGATTACACGCTTGGCATACACAAGAGTTAATCTTTTAATGGGGTAGGGTTCACTTAGTGGCTAATGATTGGTGTATGTATATAACTATATGCTATTACATAGTAGCGATTGGCTTGTGCTATCATTTTGACTGAGTATCTTTATTCGCATTCTGTGCTACAGCTAAGGTGTGAAATTAAGATATTTTGCATTCTAAATCAAAAGATGGGTTGTAGGTCGTTTTGGATTTCAAATTATAATTTGGGATATTTACTCTCTGGTAAAAATATCTAGTCTGAAAGGCAATCTATCGGCATAGGAAACGATTCAATGAACTTACCCAGCATATCTGGGTCTTTTTTCAAATCAACACCAATCCAGTTATCAAGAGAGTTTTGTTCTATAAGTTCCTCTTTTTCTACATTGAATAGGTTATCGTCAAACCAAATGAAGGGTCTTGAAAAATTTATACTACTTGTTTTAGGAGATAGAATCCTAGTTGTTGGCTTTATTTTGTTCAGCAATTCCGCCACATCTGGCTCAAATAGATGGGCTATCTGCCTAACCGTGACATTAGCATCGCCGTTACAGCGAGTGGTTAGCCAATATGTCGTATCTGGATATTTATTTAGAACATACCTAAGAAATTCGTTTACGTAATTTGCAGGTTCGAGACTTTTAGTAAGCAGTACACCATCAACATCTAAATATATATCCATACCTGTAATTATATAACGGATTAGTTCTGAGAGCTAAAACAGCTATAATTGAAACATGTCGAAAGAATCAGAATGGCAAAAGCGTTATCGCAAACTATTTGAACATTACGTGGATAGCTCCACTGGTGAAATTTTCGATTCTGAGTTTAATAAGAAGATAATTGAACTACGCAAGATGGGGGATAAAATAACCGAAAGGGTTTCGTCTGAACTTTTTGGCAACCCACCTATACACTGGCTAATGTTGGAATATAAATTTCCAAAAGCTATGTATGATTTTATCGTTAAATACATAATAGATGATGTTATTGATTATTCATTATTACGCTCTGGTTTATATCTTGTTTGCCCCCTGGATGAGTCGGCTATTTCCGCCGACTATCGTAGCGAGCAAGAAGGATGGTTCGATTATACAGGCGGATGGATACCCGACTTAGAAAAGGGAAGAGAATTTTATGATGAGCTGTTTGAGCTTAAACTAGTCATCAGTAACGATGCAACCAACGAACAGATTGTCGATTTTATAAGGCGTAATGCAAAATATATTAAAGATAAGCAAAAAGTCTATCGCATAAATGGCGAATTAGAAGGGCGTGTTCGTGAACCACTAAACAGAAAAAGAGATTTACGTATCAAAGAGCTAGTCAATGACGGTATTACCCACAAAGAAGCTGCTACAATCATCAATAAAGAGTTGCCTAACTCGTGTATTACTTATGTAGATGTAGCCAAAATTATCCAACGGTTAAAGTCTGACGGATATAAATTCACGCCATACAATGACATCTAAAACTAGTTTTTAGTGACATGTAAAATAGGGTCATTTTCTACTAGACTTAGTTTCAGAAAGGAAAATAGAATATTAGCACATAGATTGTGCGTTAATTTTTATACCCAAAAATAGGCAAAATGAATTATCAAACTTCAACAAAATGCTCTCAGCAGCCTAGCCAGTGTGATGGTGTGTCTGATAATTTGTCGCAAGTTGATAAAGGGTTATTAAAAAAACGATGCTATAAGGCTACAAGTCCAAGCCAATCCGCTATAGAACAGGCACGCTTTTACTTGTCTTTGTATAAGGGCATTGTTGCACAATTCCCCAACAAAAAGAGTAGTGCTACAATTTTATTATGAACAAAAACATAAACACTACTCATAAAAATAATAACATTAATACTATTAAAATTACTACTAATGATAATATCACTAATAAAGCTAAATCTACCAATAGCCTAAAAAAGATTAATACTAAAAAGATTATCAATTGGAGTCAATACAATAAATCATTAGTAAATCGTGGTAATCTCTCAATCTATGTATCAGAAGCTATTGTAAGTAAAGCCTTCTTAAAACCTAAAAAGAACCATA
>JASGMG010000030.1 GCA_030156575.1 Patescibacteria group bacterium
TACCAGCATATTTCGTACCGTGAAGGTTTTATCATTCACACCCTAAGCATAACTCATTAGCACACATTTCGCATCTCAGTACTACATCCGAGAGACCTCAAATATATTAACGAGACACTATAACATAGACCAAAAGCTCGAAAATCCAATCGTAGAATATTCTAGATACGATATCAGAGACAAAGAGGCCTGATGGAGAGATATTTTAATAGTTCCTTGTTAAGGGTACTTATCACATAGGTAAGTGTAGTGACTTACACTATATACAGGTTAGGTGGAACGAGGGAGTAAACGAGTCTAGGTTGCCTATATAAGTCTATTATATGTTATTATGCAAAGCCCATTGGGCAAATTAGGTGCAACGGAGAAGAACCTACTTAAACTTTTTGAATGGGTCTACAATAATCCGGTTTCAAATGTACCAATTATGCCGATTCCCCAGCCTCAAAATCAGTTAATTATTTATTAGACTCTCTCAGCTTGATGAATAGTACAAAAAACACATGCTCACCTGATAATTATGTTTGAAATATGGTATAATAATATCACGTTTCGTTAACGATAAACATGATGGCAGGCTTCATGTTTGGCTGTTGAGGCGTAGGTGTGTCAATGCCTATATTGATTAATTTTGATATTAGGTAAACACATGTAAGGTATGTAATCCACGTCGGTTGCGCAACCACCGTGACTATCATGTCATTCAGGTTGTTCACCATAAGACTGGTTACGAGGTCTACAATTATATTGTACATCTTACTACTTTCTAAGTGAAAAGCGCTAAGACACTTATTACCTGCCAATCCTACAGTATTCACGTACCAGTAGGTGTACCAACACCCCGATCATCGCGTCTTGCCGTAGAGGTGTTGGGTCTATGATTGATATGAAAACCTCAGATTACCAGAAATGGATAAAGCTTCAACAAGAAGCAGTCGCTAAAAATCGAGAAGACAAGTCTCTTCACGGCAAAAGATTTGTCGGTGACAGGGGCTATCTTCATTTTGACGGAAGAGTAGGCATAAAACGAGCGGACGGCTCAAATGAGACGGACCCCGCATACCGTTTGTTAACATCCAGCGACGCAATAGCAAATCGTTCATTTTTCCCCTTCCTTCGCGAAGATC
Source organism: Patescibacteria group bacterium (assembly GCA_030156575.1). GTDB lineage: Bacteria > Patescibacteriota > Saccharimonadia > Saccharimonadales > Saccharimonadaceae > UBA1547. The sequence continues at coordinate 1,128 of JASGMG010000030.1, forward strand.
AGCGTGTCAGAAAATACCGCGATAAATCACCTATCACATCAGAAGGAAACGCACGTCGACATGACCAGCAATTCTCAACAATTAAAAACAGGCCCATAATGTATGCTTCGCACCTAGACGCCTCGGTGTATTCACTTTATAGCAGCATCTTAAGTACTCATTACGAACAGCTTGTACTGAAGCAAGGCCTAGATAACAACGTCATAGCGTATCGCCCCGTCCCACTCCTAGGCACAGGACGTAATAAATCGAATATTAATTTTGCAAAAGAACTATACGACAATATCAGAAACTTTGGAGAGGACGCAGGACTATTACTGCTAGATGTTTCTGGTTTCTTTGATAACCTCAACCATAAACGACTTTACGAAAAATGGTGCTTAGTATTGGGCGAAAGCGAACTCCCCGATGACCATAAAGCTATCTTCAAGAATATTTCTAACTTCCGCTATGTATTCACCCATGAAGCATATCAGGCTCTCAATCTTGATAGCAAGAAGCTCAAATTACTACGCCAAGACAGAAAAGCTGTTCTTTGTAGTCCTGCCGACTTCAACAAGAAAATAAAAAAACAGAACCTGATACGTAAAAATAAATCAGGTAAAGGTATTCCGCAAGGTAGCCCGATTAGTGGCCTACTCGCTAACATGTACATGATCAACTTCGACATCAAGGTCAAGGCACTTGTAGAAGGGTTAGGTGGGGAGTATATGAGGTATAGCGATGATATTGCAATCCTGTTACAACCCTCAAAACTTATAGGGGTATACGAAGCCGTCCAAACGTTGATAGGCGATGAAGGCTTAAAGATTAGTACAAAAAAAACAGAGTGTTTTGTTTACCAGCAGACACCAGGTACTTTTAGAAATGTAATTAGACAAGTTGAACCCAAAGATACACTCAATTCAAAACGATACCCACAATATCTTGGATTTGTATTTACTGAAAACGATATGCATATTAGGGGTAATACTCTGGCTAGAAGATTCCGTGGTGGCAAAGCATTCTTGTTAAAAAATGAGCGATGGGGATATTTCTCATTAGCCGCACGAAAAACAGGATCAGAAGCCATGCCGGCACAGGTTGAAGGTATAAGGAAAAAAATTAAGCCAGTGGTAAGTGAAGCCCAGAATGTACGCACTAAACGAAATCGTGAACGTCGTGGAGAGGTTAATTCTTCTAAGCTTTCCTCCTGAGCCAAACTCCAAACTGTTCGCTACACGCTAGTTAAGAAAATGCTATAATAGTATAAGCACCTTGCAAATGAATTTTTTACCGAGCTTTGCTCCTAATCCTAGTCATGCCTCAGGGTTTCACGCCCATCGATCTATTGAACACTAAACAACCTGCGTCCGCAGTTGTTGCGGACGTCGAGGTAGAAACGGAGGTGAATATGAAAGTAGAGCTCAGTTCAACTGTTAAAGTAGCGGCGATAATTCGTGTAGCAAAACAATTTGTGAAAACATGGCGAAGTGCGGTAAGTAATTCATTAATCCTCAGCAATAATTCCAACGAGGTTTACAAAGGGGGTATATGATAACTATTTCTGTAGACTATGAAGGTCCCAAAAGTATTGAAGAATACTATTTTACTTCATTCGATAAATCATACTTAGACAAACTCAACGACATAGAGGCATATAACGGTAAGATTGATCGAGTAGTTATAACTCGTGGTGTTGATAGTACGCGTGACTTTCCAGGTGTATTTATGCAGATGGGAAGGGAGGAGTTGGTTAATACGACTAACGTTAAAGTGGCTATACGTAAAGGTAAACTCCTGGCAAGCAACAATTAACTATTTATACCTATCTTGACTTACGTGCGGTACGAAAGTGCCGAGCGTCGAGCAAAAATTCGTTACCTCGCAATTTGTGCCATGTATCAACGCATTCAAGAACTTCAGCGACTGCATCTAGAAGAAGCTTCTTACCATCGCCTTTTGCCATCATGGGCAATGTATAGTCACGTCTATACTTATTAATATTGATGTCATTAAATGCGGCAACAACAAATTGCTCTACTTTCTTAGTTTTAACCATGAGTAAATATCGATTTTCAAACTTATTAGCTCCGCCTATTTCATTACCGTTTACTACTTTATACTTATCATCAGGCTTACCGCTCGGCACGTAATAACGTGGCTCTGTGGCTATTTCAAGTTGCCTGATAGCGCTTATAAGCCGTATAAAGTTATTTCGCTCTTCTATACTCAAATTATTATAAGTTAAATCATTTGATACCAGTTCATTGATAGCTTTCTCACTCAGCGACCAATCTGTAGCTAAGAAAAATACCATGATACTTTTTGTTTCAATGTTATTGAGTATTCTTGTGGATGACATATTTAATAGCTTAAGAACCTTATTTAATCCTGGCGTAGGAGTTCCAATTACGAGTGGCGCTATATTGCCTAGTAACGTTAGCAGCTCACGATCTGCTTGCATCTTTACGTAATTCGAAAGGTCTTTGTTTTTCTCTGCATCAGCCTTCTCTCTCACTTTTTCATAGAGTAAAATAACAATCGGTATAATCACCAAGCTTGCACTGAGATTGATAAGCAAGTCCGAGAGCTTTCCATCAAAACAAAGAGACATTAAGAATAAACCAATACCTGCTGTTAGTGGTAATACGTAAGGATATTTGTTTATAACTGACTTAATAATACTCATCAATTTTGCCTAATATGTATTGGCAGCATAACTTCACCACCAGATCGAAATTTAAGATAAAATTTGACTGTGTCACGATCTAAATCCGGCATTGGACGATGATTTCCTTTTTCAGATACAAGGAAAAATCGCAACTCTTCTATTGCGCCTGCCTTAAGTGCGTACGCCGAGTTCGTTTTACTGTTTTCAATATCGAAACCTTCGGACCTAAAGTCTGTTCCATTTGCATTCGTACCTATAATTGCAGCGTCAAGGATGTAATTGTCTGCTCCTTCAAAATTATCTATAGTTGTCTCAACAAGAAATGAAGCACCATGTCCGCCATAATTAGCCGCCCATGAAGCATACGGATTGTTTAGAGATACATGAGGTAAGTCGGGAGCCTTGCTCATAACTGACGATGAATTATTTATCGCATCTTTTATTGCAGCTGCTATTTGATTAACGGCGTTTTTGTTTGTAAAAGATACATAAACCATACGCCTATTTCTAATATCGAAGGGTAAGTCCTTGTCATCTGTAATATCTTTATTAGCAACTAGTACTATATTGGTTTCGCCAAGCGATTTAACTCCGTAGCCAAGCTCATACATGACATTGGGGTTAGGCATCTTTCTTTCGTTATTGGTATTGCTATTTATTATGCTTACATCAGCGATTAGCATGTCAGCATTATCGATTTTATCTAGAATAGTTTTTGCAATATCTACCGAGCCTATCATATCGCGGGTAGCAGTCTCTAGTTCATGACCATCGTAATCCTGCAATGCAATATGAATCGCCTTTTGAAGAATAGCTCGATTCTGGGTTATGTCGGACTGCCAAGAAAAAAATATACGCATAAGATTAGCCTATTTAAGCACGTCCCTATATTCTTCATAACCCTTTTTAACAAGTTTATTGGCAAGCTCTCTTACCATCTGCTTGACCGTATCATCATCTGATTGATATGCGGTCTTGAGAATCGATACTGCATTATCCCGCCAGCTTCCAATGGCCCATCGATCGCGCGTGGCCCCGTCAACCATTGCATCTACTATACCGATTGCCTTTACCGGATGATTTGAAACTAATTTCTCAAGTCGTTCCAGCACGGCAAAATCTAGATCTACACTGCCGGCTATTTTCAAGGCCGCAAGCAACTGATCTAAAGACCAATTGTCATCGAACTGTCCAGAAGCAAACCATGTCCCAAAATCCTCTAAGGCTTCTTTTTTACTATTATCTTCTTTTACTGTTGCGATAAGATATTCCCAGAGGTCTTTAAGGCGCGTTAAGGCTTCGTCAGTAATATCTAACGACCGTTCTTCAGATTTATATAATCTAAACCCGATAAAATTTATAGCTTCAGCGAGGTACTTAGAGTGAGACGTATCAATTAGTTCTTTCATCATTGAACCGTTTGCCAAATCAATGGCACCATACCAATAGTGTAGGCTCAAATGCTGCACTAGATGCTTCAAGCCTTCTCGTGCAATAGTGCGCTTTTTTTCATCTGGTGGCTCGATTCTAAGTCTTGTTAATTGGCGCTTATAAACGTCGCCAAGAATAGTTATTGCATCAGGGTGTACGCCGCTGAAACTAGTATAAGTATCTACGGCAACGCGTCCTAGTTCATTATCTGAAAATATTCTATCTTTATTATCTTCCGCCCAAGCCTTGCGTGTCCCCCAAATATTAGAGTAATGCATGCCATACACAGATCGAATAGTTTGTGTAGGGTCATCAAGTCCTCTTGTAAGTTCGCCAAACACTTTATCTAATAAATCCGAACCGGACTTATTACGATTTGCCCATACCATTGCATGAATAATGGCATGCATTGCTTCGCCACGAATTGTGTTTAGAGAAAGAGACGCAGCGTCTAGATTACCTTCTTCGCTTATTTCATATTCAGCTGTTAGGTCATCATCACGACACATAAGAAGAATTAAATTCAACACATCGTCGGCTTGTTTTGTCGAGATTCGTTCACGCTTCTTATCGTCACTTTTATCAAATGCTTTTTCAGCAAAACGAGCAGCGCTTGCTTTAGCCCACTTGTAATAGTCGCGAGATTCTTCACTTTCCTCAGTCTTGGCGCCAAATATTTTAACGAATGCCTTTGATGCGCTACCAATCTGCTCTGGGCTCAAACTATCTATGTTTTGATAGAAGGCATTTACTACGGAATAAAGGTATAAGTATTTAGTTTTCGCAATTTTCGGCAATAATGCTATGAATCTATTAGGATTATTCTTTGCTGCAGCTTCAACATTATTACCTAGGGCTTCACGATCAGAATAAAGAGAAGAGGAAGGCTCATAGGTATTTAGTTTCTCTATTAACGCATTGTTGTCTAGCTTGTCAAAGTCTTCTTGTTCGATACCCGAATTTCCGACTGGTTCAAATTCGCTGCTAAATTGCACAGCCGGGCGCTTAATAATACGCGCAAATTCCTTAGCGAGTGGTTTATGAATATCTGTCAGTCCTTTTTCTTGGTGGTTATCGCGCAGAGCATATTCTACCGAACGTTTAATAACAGACAGCTTTATACCCAATAGACCGTTTAGCTGCCTTACCTTTGCTTCGCTGGTAATTTTATCCGTCTTAACAAGCGCCACCAAACTCTCGTTTAGAGCATCAATCAACGTATCGCGGGGATGATTTGGGTATTCGCCGGCATATTCAATAACTGGACGCCATATTAGAGACATATCTTCTAATGTTTTTTTGTCCTTAGACTCCTTGATCCCTCTATGCTCATAGCGGACAACGTTTTTAGCAAGATCCGCATAGATGTCGGCAGCTTTATCAGGAGCTTTATCTACTAGCACCGGTGTTATTTTTTTAACCATCTCGTGATAATCGTGATCACTGAATTTAGTTTTTGGATGCTGCCACGAGAATTCGTCATCAGACTCCGTATCGGTAGCTGGGTCTGGTAATACTTCGAGTGCTAGCCTGGTAAGTTCGATAGCCTCTTTGATAGCCCCATCTGTAGCGAATTTAGAAATCAAATTGGCTATAGATTTATCCAAGAGTAAATATTGTGGTTTTTGGATGTAAGCTTTTACCTTACCAGTCATTTCAACCGCTTTTGAAGTTTCTATTTTTAAGAGGGCATCAACAACATTTGTCATAACTCGCTCGTTATCGGTATCTGGTAACTGTCTGATGATTTCTAGAACTTGATCTTGTGCTTTGTCAGCTACACGTACCAAGTATTCACCCTCTGTCCACAGCGGAAAGCTCACATAACCATCCTCCCTCAGGGCAGGGGTTGGATGCTTAAAGTAACCATTTTCTACGAGAGGCGTGAGCCAGCGAGGATCTTTAATTTTCATAAAGAAGTGGTTGTGAGCTACTGGAGTATTTAGTTTAGCTATAACTTGGTCTATGGTTTTACCATCTATCACGACGCGGCCTCTATGCTTTCAATTAGTTCATCTAACTCATCTAGGACCGGTATAACTTCTGGAGCTAAAATATCTATTAATAGCTGCTCGACATTCATTAAATTGTTGCGCAGCTCTTCCAGTTTGGTCGTTTTGTTATGGTGCGCTACGGCAATAAAATATTCCGAGTGTTGCTTCCACGCTTCGATGCGTTGAGCCATAATCTGCTCTGGTATCTGGATAGTTGATCCATCCAGAGCCTGTATCAATGCTGATCGTCTTTGGTTATTAGGCGGATACTTCGAGTCAAAATCTTCAAATAACGCGCCTACACCTGTTAGTAGTTTTTTCTGTGTAATATTAATTATGCCGTTCCATTCAGTATCGGCTAGTGGTATCGCTGCAGCTTTCCATTTTGCACTTAGGATTCGAACTTGACCCACTAACTCACCACTATTCAGCTGCATAGGTAGTGTGGCGAGGTCCTTAGGCGCTTTTTCCATGAGTTCTCGGACAGAATGCGCTATTTGCGCATGGAGGTCGGGGTTGTCTTCACTTTGACCCAAGGCGGTCCATGCGCCTTTGAGCATGCCACCTAGACGTTCTGATTTAGCAGATAGGTAATCCAGAAGTCGTTGAGTGCGCGGATCAAAGCTTGTTGGCGCAGCAGAGACAGACACTTCCATGGCTGGCTGCATTGTATCTGTCTCCGTCTCCGTATCTTCCATTTAACTCCTTTTGGTCCCAATATAACCATCACGACTCTTTGTGGTATTTGCCAATCAAACAACTCAGGTTTTATTGAATATCAACTGAAGACTATTTTACAGCAAATAGGCATTACAGCATACTTACAGGGCGTCGCGTGCATTCTCGTTGTTAGAATATAGCTTATCTTGAACCATACATATGTTTTTGAATCCTAAAGATAAATTTTTAAAAATCAACACCACCTCTTGGTAAAATCATGGGGCAAGTCCAAAAAGCGGCAAACCTTTCAGTAGTATTATCTACATAAGTAGCCTCACAAGTAAACTCGTTTGCTCCTTTTTGTATCTTATATGGCGATTTTACTTTTCTACCATAATCATCAAGTATATCCAGCTTAATAATCAAGCTTGCTGGCTTTATTATGGTATTTTTGTCGTTCATAATATTAATTATAGATTAACCTCGTGTAATTAACTATTCTATAGCGACTGGGCTCGAACCAAAATAACAGTAGTAATGAGGTTTATTACGGTCTTGAAACGCGGTCTCAATTCAAACCGCTGAGGCGTCATAATAAGGCGCGATCAGGGTCGTTTTGAGGCTTAATTAACAGAGTTAAATAATACAAAAAGACCGGTCTTAGGAACACGGTCTTAATGTTGTAATAATCACTTGGCTTCGGCGACTGGGCTCGAACTGGCACTAAATATTACCATCGGATTTACGACTCGCCCCTATGCTAGCTTACATATTGAATTTATTCAAATAATTAAACCCTATTCAACGGTTAATTTCTTTATTAAAGGGGTAACAATTTACAACTCAAAGTTTGTCATTATAGCTAACCCCAATTCGACATAAAACTCCACATTAACACCCCACTAACAACGGTTGCGCTAGCAACTGCTGTTCTTTCTTGGTGAAATGTAGTGATGGTTTCTTTGGTTGTAATTGGTAAGCTATTAACCCAGCTAATAAGTTAGCATGGAAGTTTCTTGGGCTTCTATGTCTAGTATGCTCAATCTGGTTACTATTCTTGAGTTGATCGTTGATGGTTTCAATTAAATTACGTTTTCTTAACATTAATTTATCCCAGAGTGGTAATAGCTTATTCTTCATGTTACTTCGGATACCGGTAACAAGATGGGTACCTTGTGCCCAAAGTGTTTCAAATAGCTCTTTAGAT
>JASGMG010000031.1 GCA_030156575.1 Patescibacteria group bacterium
TCGCTATTGATATCAGGAGCGCCAGGAGCTTCAAGTGCTCCGAATTCAAAACGTATTGATGTCAGGTTGTCAGAAAGTGAGAATGGTAGATTCATGGGATGAGTTTTATTAAATGCGTACATTGCTATTTTTGCTGATTTATTTTTGTGCCTGTTTCTATAATCTATGACATTAAGATAAAAATTAATAAGATCATTTTCTGATGTAATTTGATTGCGCATTTTAAAATTCTTACTTTTGTTCCGTTAATAATATAATTATTTTTAATAAAAAAGTCGAGTGGCTTGGGTGATACTATCACTCATAACTTAATGAAGTGATTAGCGAATATAGTCTTTGGCAAGATCTAATCGGTCGAGCATTCAGTTTGGTCAGTTGGACTGAAATAGTTAAGAATAATCTCGAGTCATGAGTGGAACTTTAAACTGCTCAAAAACCTAATTCCGTTAAAAATAAAAATCTTACCTTTAATATTTATCTTTACAAAGCCATATTGGCGCGCAGTACAGCGGCCTTTTTAGTGACTTTATTTTGGTCTTTAATAGATTCTTTAACGGCCTTTTTGATAACGCGTTCGTTATCAATAACGTCGCGTATATTCTTTTTAACTGGCTTTTTAAGTCGTAATAATTTCATAAAATAATCTTTTTTAAACTACTACTAGTATAGCTCACCTCTAATAAATCGTCAATAATGCCATCAAGGTAGCACAAAGTCGCTGGCTTGATAAAAATCTTACCTTGCCCTACTTTGTGAAGTGGTCGTAGATAGAATCACTCGAAATTAGAAAAGGAAGTGTTTATGATTATAAGCGAAATATCAGCTGAAATAGTAAAATTAAACGATCAGTTTCGTAAAGTCGAGACATTCTCTATTGCTCAATGAGTATTTTATCTTATAAATATACTTGGATTAGTCCAGACGGTTCGAGATTATACAGCTTTAACGAAGATAATGATTCATATAGTGAGTCAACTATATCGTAGCTGGAATTCTTTTTTACCTGATACTATCTGTTTGGTCGATAAATTAGAAATATTAGAGGTTCGGTATATTGATGAAAAGTTGTAATTATCGACTTGGGGTGTTTATAAAAATGTTTAGTTTATTAAATTGATTTAGTTGTTATTAGCTTTAGCGATATTGTAGTTATTAGCTGTAAAGATGTATTGTTCTATAAATAGGTTTTTAAACGGCTCAATACTATTTTGCTCGTAGAATATTGAACAGGCTTCTTTATAACCTTGCTCGTTAATACTTCTGTACGATAAAGGCGCATATCCGGCTTGAAGCAATAGTCCATTAGCTACCACTCTAGCGGTTCGTTTATTGCCATCTTCGAATGGTTGAAGGTAACTTTCGCCTAGTATGGTAATTAACGCTTTTTCGTAAATGTTAGTCTTGCTATTTATACAGTCGATTAGATTATCTAACTGTTCTTTGATTTGAGACGTTATTGACAGTGGCCTATATAAAGACCCTGATATCCCTATTGATGCTTTTCGGAGTCCTATACTTACACCAAGTTTATTCACGACCAATGAATGGATTTTTTCGAGAGTTGACCTATTTAATACTAAAGACTCGTTTTTTGTTTGTGACAGAAGAAACTCGTAAGCTTTTTTATGATTTAATATCATTGTGTTTTCGGAGTCTGAGCGATTATTTTTCTTTAACCCTTCTTTGATGAGCATTTCAGTTTCAAGTAATGTGTATGCGTTGCCTTCAATCTGAGATGACTTCCATGAGAACTCTATTACAAATCTTTCTAACTCTTTTTTATATATGACGTCGCTCGCATTAATTGCATTTTGCTTGTATTCGTTCGTTGCTTGTTCTAACTTCAGTAATTCTTTATCGGTAAATATTGGCTCGTTCTTTAAAATAGTAAACAGCTCTTGGTTAAATTGGGTTATAATATTTCGATCAGTTTCTGGAATAAGATAATAAGAGCCAAGGTTGAAATGTTTACGTATTAAGCCGTAGCCAGTGAGTGTATATTCGGAACTTTTTCTTAGTCCGCTTTTTATGATATAGTTTTGTTCGCATAAAATAGCTAGATCACGCTTTAATGTGGCTATGGATATAGGGGTTTTAATGGCATTAATTATTAATCCGCTTGTTGTTTTTTCTCCCCATTTAAAATAACTCAATATATTTGATTGCCTGTCGGTGAGTGTATTTTTATCGCTCATAATACTATTAGTTATAGCTCATTATGAGCGATAAAACTATGTTATTTGTACTTATGCGCTAGGTTAAACCATCAGTTTCGTTAACTTTCTATTGATAAACATAGATTTTCTAAAGATAAAATGCATCACAAAATATGGAATATTCCACTTCTGCAAAAATATAAAATAAAATCTTGGTGAGCTATACTAACCTAAAAGAACTCAAAACTCTGTATGAGTTTATTAAGAGCGATAAAGAAGATAAGAAATCTTAAAAAGATAATATATTTGGAGACTTAACCTTCTAGGGTTTTAACGATTTTCTTGAAAGTTATTATTGAGAGTGTTACTACTCCTCTCTTAACTTTCGCATAGTAATTAACGCTTATGCTAGCTTTTTCTGACAAAGCTAATTGAGCTAAGCCTTTTATAGATTTTATTTTAATTTTTTGGATATTTTTGGGTCCATATTATCGTTTGGTAGTGCTGTTCTCTGTTTGAATTATGTCATAATGGCTTTAAAGTTTAGGTTGTAGGTATTCTTTGAGGAAATAGTATAGAATTGATAGTATGAATATACCAAAGTTTACAATAGGGCTAAACCAGGCATTAGATCAGGATCAGTTTATCGAGTTCTTTTTGAAAAACGATCCAAGCATTAAAAAAGATTTTCCTCAGATTAAGAATGTCGATGACATAAAGGCTGCGATACGTTACGTTTATTCCCATCAAGATGAGCATATTGGTCGTGGACTTAAGATTCTAAAAGACAATATAGATACTTTGAATCGTCTCGCCGAGATTATTGGCGAAAAATTAGATTATGATTGGGATGGGATATCGGAAATAACAATAAACCCTTGCTCATTTCCTGTTTGTCCAAGATTTATCGAAACCTCATCATTTATGGTGACGTACTATTTTGATAAAAGTTCAATTATTGGTATATGCGCCCATGAAATGACTCATATCCTGTATTTTAAGAAAATTAAAGATAGTTTGCCGAATGAAGAAATAAATACTGAATGCCCTAGTAAGGATTGGCTATTAAGTGAAATCTTTGTGCAATATATTACTAACAGTAAAGAGATTCAAGCCATCACAAACTTTAAGGATAATTTGTATATTACAGAAGATACAAAAGTAACTGACGACCAGTTGAATAAAATTAAAAATCTTTACATTGAAAAACATGATTTGCTGGTTTTCAGAAGTAGGGTTATTGAGATTTTGTAACGGAATTATTATATTATTTGTCTCTAATTCAGTTGCAATTCTTGAAATTGTTTTGTCATATAGATCCCAAATAATATTTAATGTTTCGCCGAGCATCATCAACCGTGCTGTGGTCGTATAAATCTATATAATATTGGACAATCTTTTAGATATCAGTTATCTTAACTGAATTATAGCATAAAACTAAATTTAAGTTTATGCTATGCATTGTTAACTATACACTTCCGACATGGGGTTATTCATTACTAGGTATAAAATCTGATAACTTTTCTAGCCCAAAGCCTATTAGTTTGTTAAAATCATTATTAGTTTTCCAGAAAGAATGGAGTTGTTCTCTGAATTTTTGATGTATAAAATATCCTTTATCAGGTGATTTGACTAGTGGGTATAAGTCTTCGTCTAAAATTACCGTCAGCGATTCTTTTAGCCATTCAAATTGCTCATTACTTAATCCGTGCACTTTAGAATTCGGATTTTCTCTCCAGTAGTGAATAAATTGAAAATGCAATAATTCATGCATAAATAATTTGATTGGGTCTTGCCAGCCGATCTTTATGTACAGATATCCCTCACTATAATTATATGGCCCCCTTGGAAAGGTGGTTAGGAATATCGTAAAATCATTTCGGTATAATGCTTTATTAGTTAATTCGACTATCTTTAGGCAAGTTAACTCAAAATTATTGAAATAATCATAATTTATCGAGGATTTATAAATCTCAATTTCACTAGCCTCTTCGACATATTTTTTTTCAAGAAAAGGTATAATTATTTTTTTTGCCTCGGTCTCGTCCTTGCCTTTTATCTCATTTACGATATCATCAGATATTTTTTGGCCCCAATTCACCCCGTGGGAACTTCTGTTACAGCTGGCATACCAATTCCATGCATCTCTGTTAATGTCTAGCATGATATTATATCTATATTTCTTATAATCTAATTTGGTAGATTTTGTCATTACTTATAGTATATACTTACTGAATTAAAAAAATAAGCCCACTCTATTAAGCAAATTAGCAAAATAGAGGGGCTTAAACTTCATCGTAAATCAATGAAGTTTTGGAACCTTACGAGAGAGATCTTTTTTGAATCAGTTATCGGCGCAATCGCCATCAGGACAATTGCAATCATAACAATCTTGAGCACATTCTGTTCCGGTTGACATGCTTTCGTTTGCTAGGGTGTTTTTATCAACGATAATCACTTTAATCACCTCCTTTCTAAGATTTGGTTTATTTATCAAAGCTAATCTATTTTAGAATCACGAATCATTTGTAGTCCTTTGGTTCGCAATACTCTTGGTAGAATCGCTTTGTAAACCTCGCAATAAGGTGATTGCTTGTCATACCTTCCAAAAGCGGCCTTTGTTTGTAAAGGACAACCTCCAGCACAGCTTTTTCTCCATACACACGTATGACATGAATCGTAATCAGAAGCTATATTATTCGTAAGCTGATGATTGTACTTGGATGTTTGTAACAATAAATCGTTACTTTCGTCTAATGTCGAAAAAGGATTTGATAAACCTAGCCCGCATACTCCAATTTTTCCGTCGTGACCAATTGAAACTAAATTACTAGCTGCACCGCATGATTTTTTTGCAGGCTTTTTAAAGCTTGCATCTCCAAACTTGTGAATTTTCGTAAAGTCATCATTTGGCAGTCGACTCTCAATATAATCGTAATATCCGTGAAGTTTATCTATCAAGTCCTCGTTTTGATTAGATAATTTAGTAAAACCTGTGTCGCAATCTTTCTCAAGTGAAAATCTAAAGAAATACTCTTCGTCTAGAATAAATTTAGTCAAATCCATTAAATCACGATAGTTCGAAGATGACACTGTTGTCATTATCGATGGCTTTACGTTAACTATCTTTAAAACTTCTAAGCCTTTTATGACTCTTTCAAAGCTACCATTTTTATTTTTGTCGAAACGACAAAAATCATTAACTTCACCTATTCCATCCAAAGAAACGCCAACGCCAATATTGTTGTGTTTTATATATTCAGCAATCTCTTTAGTGATAAGAATCCCATTTGTTAATAGCGTGTATGTTACTTTAATATCATTACGCATTATTTGTGAGTAATTAACTAGCTTTTTGATTAAATCAAAACGAAGTAATGGTTCGCCACCCGCAAATTTTATATTCATATTTTCAATATTATTATTGCGGCAGGTTTGCAGCATTTTGTCGATTGCTAGCTTTCCAGTCTTAAGAGACATGGAACCTGGTGTCTTGTGTACGTAACAATAGGAACACGTTAGATTACAACTGTTCGTTAAATGTAGCCAGCAAGATATGTTTTTCTTGCTATTATTTTTTTTATGAAGCTCACTCGTGAACTCGTCAGACAGAAAAATTACTTCGCTATTTACTAGACTGTTGATTTCATCGAGGATTGTATTAATGTCTCGGCCGTCAACTTTCGCTATGTGATTGATAGTTTTCTTACCATCACATAAATTTAGTAGAGTTTGAGATTGAGTATCGATCATCGTAACCCCACCATAACCTAAAGGATTATAATAGAGTTTATAATTATCGATTACCTCAGTATATTGTCCACTAATTAATTTTGGTTTATCACTGACCGCAACTTTCATTTTCACCACCCCTTAAAGTATGATTTTTTGATCTCTCATTGTAAATGAACTTGAATTTAAAAGATGTTAATTTAAATTCTTGAATTTAGCATACCATATTATGCTAAATGATATTTAAAAATAAAACTATTAATAAGTTAAATGTAGGCGTTTTAAATATTGTTGGACTTTACAGAAGTTGATGTGATTGATTTTTTAAAAAGATAGAGAGGTTTAAGCCACTCTCAAATGGTGGTGAAGTAAATTAAAAGTTGCACTCGTAAAAACTTTTAATAAGATCCCAATATATGCGGGAATAGACTTGATAGCCCACGAAAATAGCTCGCTACCAGAGGTAAACTCTATTTATGATACGAACTATTTTGAAATCCACTTGTGGTGAGCTAGCGAGTATTAATTCAGAACACCTTTTTGATAATCTCTTTGTATTACGGGATCGTTTTAAAGAGCTTGGAATGGTTATTAAGAACGGTGAAGTTTATTTGCCTGATTTGGAGGAAAAGAATGTTTAGTTTTCCTAAGTCAATTTCGAGATTATATGACCATAATACATTTGATAGTCGGTTTTTGCGCGATTTACGTAATGCTCGTCAGAGCGTCATTATAGAGAGTCCATTCATCAGGATGGCTAGAACTGATCAGCTCTTGCCTATTTTAATAAGACTTAGAAAACGTGGCGTTAGTATTATTATAAATACGCGAAACCCAAGTGAGCACGATATAGAATATATGCACCAGTCTGAGTGTGCGATAAGTTTATTACAGGAAATAGGTGTGATTGTGTTATTTACCGTAAAGCATCATCGCAAGATTGCTATAATTGACAAAGAGGTGTTTTATGAAGGTAGCCTCAATATACTTTCTTATTATAATAGTTGTGAGATAATGAGGAGGACGGTATCTAGGCGTGAAGCAGAAATTTTAATAAAATTTATCGGCCTTAATAAATACCTTAGGAAAGCGAGATAAAATATGAGTAATTCGGATATATTTGAAGATCGTCATTTGTATGAAAACGAGGAAGTTATCGAGAAAACGATTAATTACTTGAGATTGAATGATCCCGATCACGCAAATCGTGATTATGCGATAAGTTTCTTAAAATTCATGCAAAGATTTGCTTTTGTTGCTGAAAAATCAGAAGGATTTGATTTTGATAAGTTCTTCGATAAATATAAGAAATCGTTGGCCGATAAAGATTAGTCTTCGTCTATCATTTGTACATGGGTAACTCGAGGCTTTGCTTTAGTTCCGGATTTTTTGATCTTATTGCCCTCCCCTATCTTTTTTGGAATGTTTAGATCTGTTTCATTTTGTTGTTTTCTTGCAAAAGCGGATCGTGAATGCTTAATGATTGAATCATGAACATTGCTATCAATAGTATCTTCTAATAATAGTGTTTGCCCGGATAGCGGTTCTTGAGATTGTACGGCTGAAATTCTCATATAATAAGAAAATGCCGGCAGATTGTTAATTTCGCCGCGATCAATATAGGGCGAAAATAATGGTAATAGTAACATTTCATCTTGTGGGCTTCCGGTCCTAAAGCAAACTACGGTGCCTACGTTAGCTAGTATGATATCTACCATTTGGCGTTCATCTTGCTGGGAAGTAGATTGTTCGGCCATGATCATAAATATCTTATATTTACGCGCTTCGGATAACATCTGAACAAATGAAGTTGTGGCAAAGTTTTGAAACTCATCAACATAAATATAAAAAGTACGTCTTTCGCTCTGTTTAATTCGAGCCCTCCGTAAGCTAGCTAGCTGTAATTTTGCGAGTACTGTAATGCCAAAAAGTTCAGAAGTGTCTTCACCTATCAAACCTTTCGAGAAGTTACAGATTAGAATTTTGCCGCTATTTATAATGTCATCGAAATCAATTGTAGACTTTGGCTGTTCAAGTATCTGTCGAGCTGATGCTGAAAATAAAAAGCGACCGATTTTAGATGTAATCCCTGCAACCATTTTTACCCGCTGCATATCACCCGCCTTACCAAGCTCATTTTTCCAGAAATTTATTAAGTTCTTATCTTCTAACTTCTTTAGAATTTCTTTTCGGTATTTACCGTCGTTTAAAAGATCGAATACAGTAAATAGCGTACAGCCCTCAATAGTCAAGGCGGTTTGTATAGTATTTCGCAATATATATTCAATACGATGACCACCACTATCTTCATCTGAAAATATTTTACGAAATACCGAAATAACTGATTCTGTAATTATATCTTTCTCTCGCAATAACTCATTACCGCTCAATCCTTCAGTAAGCTCAAGCAGATTTAGTCCAATTGGATAGTCTAAATCGTCAGGATTAAAATAAACTACATCTTTAATTCTTTCCGGGGGTACATGTTCAAGCAAGGTTTCCGCCATATCACCATGTGGATCAACTACTGCAACACCTTTGTTATTCTTCATATCTTGAACTATTGCATATTGCAACATTGTCGTCTTGCCATTTCCAGTACCGCCAATAATATATAGGTGTCGTTCACGTTCTGCTGCCGTTAGGCCAATTTTCGTTATTACGCTGTGATGAGTGTTTTCGCCTAAGATAATATCTAATTCGTGATTATTTTTAAGAGATATGGGTGCTGGCAATGTACGACTTAGTGAAGTAATTAAATTATCAGTTCGACTGATCTGACTCGATGGAAAGTGATAAAGACTAGCAATCTCATCAGTCGATAAAATCATTGAGGAGCTACTAGTGAATGCTGGTAATCTTAAATCTGCCAATTTTTTTCGATAGTTTTGTAAAAATGGTAATTGGGCTTTTGCCTTTAGTGCCTGGTATAAAGGAATACTATATCCATCAAGTGCACTACGAAATCCGCCTACGTGTTCTTTGCTATACTCGCTAGTTATTAGGATTCGTAAATTTGTTTGAAATAATGGCTGCGTAACTTTGCTGTGCATCGATTTCATTAACTCTAATTCAAAAGCGCTCAAAGTTCGAGCAGGTTTTTG
>JASGMG010000032.1 GCA_030156575.1 Patescibacteria group bacterium
CAAACAAACAACTCAATCATAGAAAAGTATTGTTATAACAATGATGAAGCTAACTGTACAACCTATGGAGCCTTATACCAATGGAATGAAGCTATGCAATACACTAACACAGAAGGATCCCAAGGTATTTGTCCTACTGGTTCACATATACCAAGTGATAATGATTGGAAAGTACTTGAGATGCAACTTGGGATGACACAGGCGCAGGCTGATGCTACTGGTTGGAGAGGGACTGATCAAGGCACTCAAATGAAAGTTGGTGGGAACTCAGGGTTGAATATTCTATTTGCAGGTAGTCGGTCTACAGGAACAACATTTAATTACATTGGAATTGATGATGCAGTATGGACCAGCTCTACCGCTTCAAGCACAGAATCTTATGTTAGGTATTTCGGTTCAACTACTGCAACTATATACCGCAATCCATACAACGGTGCAAATGGATTTTCAGTAAGATGTCTAAAAAATTAATTACCAGTCATCGCTAATTATCTAACGTATCAATTTTCGATTCGAGTATATACAATATCAACAATATACTGTACAATATAATTATTATAAATCAATGTTGGGAGGTGTGCAAAAAAACGCCGCTATTACCACAGAAAGGGTTCACTAAAATGGCCAAAAAAGCAGATCTTTTGATCGTTGCATCAGAACTAAAATTAAAAGTCACTGAAGCTAATACAATCGCCGAAATCGAAGCAGCCATTGCCAAAGCTAAGATTTCAACAGACGCACCAGTTAAGGAAATTGTAGAAGCTGATGTAAAACTTGCAAAATCAGGCAAGCGAAGCGAAAAAGCAATCAAAGAAGTTGTTGAAAAAATTGCCAAAGAAGAGCGCAAAGAACAAGGCGACACAGCTCCTCAGTCTGACGAAGTTGAAGCTAATATCAAAAAAGGACCAAAGCCAATTACTCGTTCACTAATCGAACGCCGTGGCAAAGCTTATCGCAAAGCCACTGAACTTGTCGACAAATCAACTGTTTATTCATTAACTGATGCACTAGCAATCGCCCTCAAAACCAATCCTAGTAAATTTGATGCAAGTGTTGAAATTCATACACGTCTTGGCGTAGATCCTAAACAAGCTGATCAAAATGTACGCGCAACGGTATCATTACCAAATGGAACAGGTAAAACTATCCGTGTAGCCGTATTTGCACCCGAATCAGCACACGCAGCTGCTAAAAAAGCTGGCGCTGACATAATTGGTGACGAAGATTTTCTAAAACAGCTAGACAAAGAAGATATTAATTTTGATATCTTAATCGCAACCCCACAATATATGCCAAAACTTGGTAAATATGCACGACTACTTGGACCACGTGGGCTTATGCCAAACCCAAAGAGCGGTTCTGTAGCTGTCGACGTTGCTAAGGCTGTTTTAGAAGCTAAAGCAGGTAAGGTTGAATACCGAGTCGATAAACAAGCTATTGTTCACCTAAGCGTTGGAAAAGTATCATTCGATATTAAGAAATTAGAAGAGAATGCCAACGCTTTCTTTGAAAGCTTAAAAGCACAAAAACCTTCTACCTTAAAAGGTTCATACGTAAAATCTATATATATTAGTACTACTCAAGGACCAAGTATTAAAGTTGAAAATCAGATCAATTAATCTAATTGATAAACACCAGAATCAAAAACAGACCGAATCATATCGGTCTGTTTTTTGTAATTATGGTCTATAATTAAATATATGAATATTACCAAAGCTATCATACCTGTGGCAGGATGGGGAACTAGGCGTCTGCCAATTACTAAAGCAATCGAAAAATGTATGTTACCAATCGGTAATCGTCCAGTCGTCGATTATGTCGTTCAAGATTGTATTAAAGCCGGAATTACTGATATATATTTTATTATTAGTGAACAAAGTACACAACTACGCGATTATTACCGATCAAACATAGATTTAATTGATTATTTACGACGAAACGGTAAAGAAGCAATGATTCCTTTAATTGCACCACCAAATATAAAAATGCATTATATTACACAATCCAGTTTTGGGAAGTATGGAACATCCATACCGGTTAGCCTTGTCGTTCCATTACTCAATGAAGGCGAATCAGCTGTTGTTTTGATGGGAGATGACGGTATTTACAGAAAAGACGGCAAATCAGAAGTTGCCAGATTAATTGAGGCTGCGGGCGAAGATTCATCAATGCTTGGCGTAAAAGTACCCCACGAAGACACCTCAAAATATGGCGTAATAGAAGCCAATAATAACGGTGAATTTGTTAAAATTGTTGAAAAACCAAATCCCGATGACGCACCGAGCGACATGATCAATGTCAGCAAATATGTTTTTAGTTATAAAGCTTTAAAAATGATCGAAGAACACGCCAAATTAAATAATATCAGCGGCGAATATTATATAACCGACCCAATTAATGAATATGTTTCAAACGGTGGAAAATTAAAGGTGATTGAAGCCGAAGGGCAATATATTGACAGCGGTACAACCAAAGGTTGGTTAAAAGCCAATCAAATTGTTATCAACGACATGGAATAAACTAAGTTATCGACGCTCGTAGGTGATAAAATCGTAATTATATAAATTCTTTTCGTCAGCTAAATGTTTAATACGCTTAGTTTCAGCCCATATTTTAGGGTCAATTAGCGGAAAAAACACAGTCGCTTGTTTAAAAATAGCGTTTACTTCAGTGACAAATATTTTATCTACGTTGTTAATTGACATTTCAAAAATCTGTTGACCACCAATAATAAACATATCTTCACCATTTTTAGCTAAACTATAAGCAGATTGAAGGCTATCGACTACTTCTATGCCGTCAACCTTATTATAACTACGGGAAATTACAATATTACGACGGTTAGGCAATGCCTTACCAATTGATTCGAATGTTTTTCGCCCCATGATAACAGGGTGACCATCAGTTATTTTTTTGAAATTTAATAAGTCGGCCGGTAAATTTCGTTGCCAAAGCAAATCATTATTAGCCCCAATGCCAAGATTTTTATCATATGCTACTACTATTGCTTTCATTAATCTAATAATATCACAATTACGACAATGCTATAAAATTGTTTACAAATAATTAAAAACGCTCATAATATATCATGTTACAAACGAAAGAGGTTATAAATGGAAAACAATACACAAGCTGACGGATATTACGACGAAGATGCAAAATCACCAAAAGAGGATTTTGACCTAAGTTTTCTAGACGATGAATCAGAAGAATAAAGTCCGAGTTGCACTCGTAGTACCACATATTTTTTTACACCGTGACATTTTACCAAATGTTATATTTTCACCTGGCGTATTAGCGCTGGAACTTGCAAATAATTTATCAAACGATGAAATTGACGTCACTTTATTTTCTCCAGGCCCAATTGACGTAAATATTCCAAATATAAATGTAGATATGAGTTATTTTGAGACCGAACTTGCCGCAAGAAACGACACTTATTTAGACCTATTAAAAAAACATCCTTTTGTCTTTGTCTCGTTAGCACGCCAAGTACAATCCGAGTTAATTGCTAAGGCTTACACAGCCGCAAATAATGATAATTTTGACATTGTTCACATTTATACAAACGAAGAAGATATCGCTCTACCATTTGCAAAATTATGCAACAAACCAGTTGTATTTACGCATCACGATCCATTCAACTTCCTAATAAAATATAAGAATAATTTCCCGAAGTATAAAGACCTCAATTGGATATCATTATCATTAGCCCAAAGATTAGGCATGCCAAGTGATACAAACTGGGTATCCAATATTTATCATGGTTTAAATAAAAAAGATTATAAAATAATTTCAAAACCAAAAAACGATTATATCGCTTATCTGGGGCGGATTATCGAACCAAAAGGTGTAAAACTAGCCATTGACGCCGTAAAGAGATATAATCAAACCGCAAAAAACCCACTTAAGCTCAAGATTGCTGGAAAGCATTACGCCGATGAGAGTAAAGATAATTATTGGAAAACTCAAATCGAAAATGAGTTAAGTGAGACTATTGAATATGTTGGATTTATAAAAAACAAAGAAGAAAAGAATAAATTTCTTGGCAACGCTAAGGCCCTAATTATTCCATCATTGTTTGAAGAACCCTTTGGAATGGTTATGATCGAATCACTTGCTTGCGGAACTCCAATCATAGGATTAAATAGTGGCGCAATACCAGAGATTATAAATAACAAGAATGGAATACTAGTCAAAAAGTCAGAATCTAAAGAATTAGTTATCGAAGGTTTAAACAAAGCAATTAAAGATATTAATAAAATCAACAGACTAGATTGTCGAAAAGATTTCGAAAACAGATTTACATTAGAACAAATGTGTCGCAATTATGCAAGCACATACAAGCAACTAGCCAAGAATTAAACAACAACAATCGGGACTTTAATTGCAGGATGTGATTTATAATTCATTAATTCAAAGTCGTCAATTCTAAAGTCATCAATACTTTTTTGATCACCCTTAATCAATAGTTTAGAAAATTTCATTGGTTTTCGAGCAACCTGTTCACGCGCTGCTTCAAGTTGATTCTTGTACAAATGAGCATCACCAATAGACACAACTAGCTCACGAGCTTCAAGACCAGTCAATTTTGCAATCATCAAAAGCAACTCTGCATATTGTGCGATATTAAATGGTAATCCCAAGAAAACATCGCTTGAACGTTGATAAAGTTGCATATAAAGCTTACCCTTAATGACATCCAGCTGAAACATCGTATGGCATGGCGGTAAACGCATTTCATTAAGCTCACCAGCATTCCAACCAGATACAATAATTGCTTTCGAGTTTGGATTATTTTTTGCTTCATTTATAGCCCATTGTAATTGATCAAATTCGGTACCATCAGGTTTACGCCAATGACGCCATTGAACACCATAGATTCTACCCAAAGTGCCTTCTTTAACAGAATTTGCGTCTTCAAAAGCATCCCAAATATGTACATCGTTATCATTCAAATACTTAGGCGTCTGACAATCTCCAGATATAAACCATAACATTTCATGTGTCAAAGACCTAAACCACATTTTTTTAGTCGTCATCAACGGAAAGCCATAGCGCATATCAAAGCGCAACTGTGCGCCAAACACAGATTTCAACGATTGATTGCCACGGCTTTGTTTAGTTTTTCCATCTTTTAAAATTCTTGCCAATAGTTCTGTGTACTGATATTCTGGGTGCATATCTTTAACCTCCATTTTTTAACATTTTATCGACATCAATTAAGCGTGTTACTTTTTTATTAGCTTTTTCTAATAACGCGACGGCATAACCCTCAGAATGATCAAGCGTGTAAACAATCTCACTAATGCTAGATTCACACAACATTCGCGCACAAGTAGGGCAAGGTAGCAAATTAATAAACAAAGTAGTGCCAGCAAGATTAATTTTATTTTGACCAGCGTTCATAATTAACATAACTTCTGCATGAACGGTATCATAATAATTTAAATCACCAGGCGAAGAAAGGTGCTTCTCCCTTAAAGCTCCAAAATGCCAAGCAAATGTCGGATAGGGAACACCTTTATTGTAGGCCGTTGTTATAAGCTTGTATTTATCACCAATCTTTTTACCAACCGCAACTCCAGTTTGATGAGCATTATCAAATGAATTTGAAGCAGTTTGATTTGCAATAGCCATCATCTGAGTTTCAGATAATAATTCATCGGTATTTTCAGTTTTTACGTCAAAGTTATTGGCATATTGTTTTGCTTCATTTTCATCAACAAACGGAGATATAAACTTAAAATCAATATTTCGTGAAACTAATTTATAGTATTCAGGTCGAGTATGAAAAGAATTATACCAAGATCCATTAACCAACAAAACTAATCTAAATTTAACTTTTTCAACAATATGAATAAAATCAGATTGATTATAATGAAGCACAGTTATTTTATTATGACTAGCCGATTTATTGACCTTATCAATTAATTTATCAGAGCTATCAATTTGCAAAGTTTTAAATTGTGGTTGATTGTTAAAACCATCAATATACAATTCTTTTGCGCAACCAATTATGATGTTACCGCTAGGCAGATGCTCTTTTATCAGCTGAGTTAATCTCTTCTTTGAAATCTCTCGAGGGGCTGCAATAAAAATAGCATCAAGTTCACGAAGGCATTTTTTACTACCAAAAGCCAAATCAGACCAGCTTAAATCATAATTACTCATTTTGATACTTTCCAGCAAAACGCTTAGCGAGTTTTTCTATTTCAGGTTTTTTAGCTATATACAACGCTGTATTTTCAATTGGAGTATTTTTTAACTTTCGAAAATTCCACTGATTAAGATCAGGAGAGTCAAACGGTATACAGTGAAAATGTAAATGGTCAACAGTGCTTTGCGAACCAACACCGTCTTTTTGAATAATTTGCATGCCTTTTATCCCATAAATATCACGAATCATCTTTTTTGCGATATACATCATTTTTCGCATAGTTTCCCATTCGATGCTAGTTAATTCTTTGACCGAGCGAATATGACGACGGGGGATTATTAATAAATGACCATCAATATACGCAAAAAGCTGAACCACCAACGCAACACCATTTTCTTCATAAATTACATACTTTTCGTTCAGTGCACAAAAAACGCATTCGCCAGTAGTTTTCCAGATATTATCATAATCGCCATTTATCCTAGCGTCACGATAATATTCCTGCTTTTTGCGCGTTTCCTCGTCCATTACTTTTCTTTTAGAGGTTCTTTGCGATATTGCATAAAATCCTTCAAAACTTCGCTTAGGTGTCCGCCAATTGCTCTTTGTAAAATTTGAGTTGTAGAAATAGAAGTCGATTGTCTATCAACAACAACCACCTCACCACCATATTTAATGACCGTCTTATATTCACAAGATTCCTTATAATTGTCAGTCCAGTCTTCTTTGACAGTAATATAAATATCAGGTTTCAATAAACCAAGTGATGGCTGACAACTCGGCTCAGGCAAAATCGTAACAAAATCAACAGATTTCAAGAAAGTTAACATTTCGGCACGAATCTTTTCATCAAGAATAGGTTTATTTGGGCCTTTAACTTGTTTAATTGCATTATTACTACTAACACCAACTACTAAAACATCACCTAATTCTTTTGATTTTTCAAGATAACGACATTGTCCAGCATGAATCAAATCCCACGATCCAGCAGTAAACACTACTTTTTTACCTTTTTCTCTTAACTTTTCACCTAAAAGCATTAATTCACTCTGTGAAACAAGACGCTTTTTCCAATTAGTCATAACTCCAAAATCCTCTTTCTTTACCTATATATTATCACACCATATTTAATCAGTATATCTTTAGTTCTAATAAAATGTTCATTTAAAGATAACGACTCATAGTGGTTATGTCTCAAAAACTTATAAAAATCATACATTAAAAACATATTAACTAATTTATTACGAATCATATCGTTACCGATATCCTTATTTCGTCCACGCTTCTTATACCCCGAATAGAGAAAATACTTATAAACCTTTTCGTTAGTCTTATATTTACAATCAACCAATAAGAAGGCGAGTGTTCGAGCAATATCAACCACACAATGACCAAGTGCGGCTTTTTCAAAGTCAATAACGCCAGAAATCTCTTTTTCAGCAAAAAGCACATTACCTCTGACAAAATCCATATGTAAAGCTTGTTGATTTGGTAATAATTTCATATTCTCTAATAATTTTATATACGATTTTAGGCTATCAACATCGACTTTCAGCTTAAGCTTGTCGCTAATTGCACGTTTTACGTTCTTATCTTCAAAATAAATTATCATTCGACTAACAATACTCAAATATTCATCATAGACCGAAGGCAAATTAACAAATTCTTTGTTTGCTAAAATATAATGTATATCGCTCATCTTGGCGCCTAAATTTTTAATATGCTCCATGGTATAGGCTTCCCAGGGAATTGTCTTACCTGGCAAATAATTATAAACTGCAGCATAAATAACTTGTTTTTTTGACTTTAATCTAATAATCTGCGGATAAATTCGTCGACGAACGGCCATCTTATTTTGCCAAAGATACTCCGAAACGTCATCAGCCCGCCTAATTCGATCAACAATCCCAACTTCACGCTTAAAAAAGGTGACATTTATAATTTGATTATCAGAGGTTAAAACAGGCCATATTTCATTACGATAACCCTTTTGACAATCATAAATCCGCAGATAATTTATCCCATAAGCATTTAATATCTTTGGCAATACAAACTCATACATATAACATTCAGTTTAGTTGTTTAGCATTAATCAGTAAAGTGATTAATTTATAATGGCAATACTCAAATAGATCGTAGACACATTCCTCGTTTAAAATAGTTAGTGTAAACAAAACTAATTAATGAAGGAGGATATGTATGACCAACAAAGTT